>CAZTMG010000011.1:0-26289 GCA_964614815.1 uncultured Rhizobium sp.
CAGAAAAAAGTTACCGAGCGAAATCAGTCGGTTGCTAACCAGAACTGCTGGAAACACGCGACCAGATCCGGCCGGGCGTCTTCCTGTGCTAGAGTTGCTCATGGTCGACAAGTGGGTCAGCGCGAGGCGCATGGCCACGAACTCGCGAAGACACAGACCAGCGACGCCTTCGCACGACGCACCTGACGGCCTGCATTCACAACAACCGGTGATGTGAACCGCCCTCGCCCGGCGCGGCCGCGCCCTTTCGCGCGCGTGCTGGCGCGGGGGCGGCCGCCGGGAACGGAGATCAAGGTGAGACTGTTCAGGAAACGGGAGACGAAGACGGCCGTGCCGATGACCGCGATCTCCGACCTGCGCGCGGCGCAATGGTCGGGCGCGGGTCAGCTGGCGCGCGAGGGATTCGAGCGCAATCCGGTGGCGTATCGCTGCATCCGCATGATTTCGGAGGCGGCGGCGAGCATCCGCCTTGCGCCTGTGGACGACAGGGATGCCGTGGCGCGGCTGATCGAACGGCCCAACAGCGAGGAGCATGGCGCCGACCTGATGGAGGCGTTCTATGCGCACCTCGTGGTGTCGGGCGACGCCTTCCTCGAGGCGGTGTCGATCGAGGGCGAGGTGCGCGAGCTTCATGTGCTGCGGCCCGACCGGATGCGGGCGCTGAAGGGGCCGCGCGGCTGGCCGCTTGCGTGGGAGCATCGCGTCGGCGGCGAGGTGCGGCGCATCGCGCGGGAGGCGGACGGGTTCATGCCGGTGCTGCATGTGCGGCTCTATCATCCGGCGGATGACTATGAAGGGCATTCGCCGCTGGAAGCTGCGGCGCGGGCGGTGGATGTGCACAATGGCGGGGCTGCATGGGCGAAGGCGCTCATCGACAATGCGGCGCGGCCTTCGGGCGCGCTGGTCTATGACGGCGCGAGCGACCTCACCGAGGAGCAGCTGGCCGAGCTGCGCGACGACCTGCAGCGGACCTACCAGGGCGCGGCGAATGCGGGGCGGCCGATGCTGCTGTCAGGCGGGCTGGACTGGAAACCGATGAGCCTCTCGCCGGCCGACATGGATTTCGTTGAGCAGCGCAATGTGGCGGCGCGCGAGATCGCGCTGGCCTTCGGCGTGCCGCCGATGCTTCTGGGCATACCGGGCGATGCAACCTACGCCAACTATCGCGAGGCGAACGCGGCCTTCTGGCGGCTGACCGTGCTGCCGCTGGCATGCAAGGCGGCGCGCGCGATCAGCGGCTGGCTGGCGATGCGGATGGACGGCGCGGCGGCGCCGGATCTCAATGACCTGCCGGCCTTCCAAGAGGACATCGCGAACAAGTGGTCGCGGATCGATGCCGCGTCATTCCTCAGCGTGGAGGAGAAGCGGAGGCTGGCCGGCGTGATCTGAAGAGCCTGGCGCGTTCGCGTCTGAAACGGCCTTGGCGCTGGCGCGCCTGGGGTGGGCGAGCGGGCGGCCTTCGGGTCGCCCGCTCTTTTTTCAAGCAAGGAGAAGCGACGCATGAAGGATGTGATCGTGAACTATATCATCGACAGGCTGCGCGAGTTTTCGACTTGGCGCGGCATCGCCGCGCTGGCGGCGACGGGCGGCGTGCTGATCGCGCCGGAACAGCTGGACGCGGTGTACAAGACGTTCATCGCGGTGCTGGGCCTGGCGGCCGTTTTCACGCCGAGCCGGAAGGCGGCGTAAGACGCAGGTGTTCTCCTCCCCCGAACGGGGGAGGATGAAGTCAGGTCGACCGCTTCACCAGGCCAAGCTCGTGGGCGCGTGCGAAGGCCTGTTCCGGGGTACGGGAGAGGCGAGCGGCGATCTCCGTCATGGCGCGATTGGCGCGGACAAGGCGGCGGAGTTCGCTGTCCTGCGCGGGCGTCCACGGATGGGTGGAGGTGCGGATGTGGGTCGGCGCGTTCATGGCGTTGCTCCCTTCGGCAAGGAAAAGACCGCCCTAATCGTCCCTTGGGCCGATCTGGGGCTTTTGGACGGAATTTCAACCGGAAGGTCAGGCCAAGACTGACAGGCACATGAGCCCGATGAGGCCGACAGCGATGACGACGCGCACGCCCATGCGGACCATCGCGGCCGGACGAGTGGCTTCGGACATGAAAATCTACTCCGCTGCAACGCGATAACGGCTGGCAGGCTCAGGCGCGTTTCCGGGCCGGATGTCAGCCGCGGCCGCGTCCCGCGGCGGGGGGATGGCCGGGCGTGCGATGGGCGCAAGGGCTTCGCTTGCAGCGAGGGAGCGCACCACGGCCGTATGGTGCATCAGGAAATCCGTGATGCTGCGCAGGTCGTGCACGTCATAGTCCGAAAAGACGTGTTCCATGAAGCGCGCGGCGAGCAGGAGTTCACGCGGCGAGCCGGGCGGCGCGGTGGACGACAGGCGCGTGGTGGCGCCCGGCGGCAGGATGAAGTGGGCGAACCAGGCGTGATCCTCCGGCGTGAGCCGCAGGCGTGGTTCGGGAGGGCGGCCAAGGGCGCGCCGGACGAGCAGGCGGTCGAGTTCATTCCGCTCGCGATGCGTGGGCATGCGGTCACGCGCGAAGGCCAGGAACATGGCCAGCACGATGAGGCGTTGCTGGCCATCGAGCAGCGTATAGACCCCGCCCTTGCGGCTCGCGACCGTTACGACGCCGAGATAGAGGCGCTCTTCGGAGACATCCTCCTCGTCTTCCGAATCATGGGCGGCGTTCTCGAGATCGACGACGAGCTGCGCCACGAGCGGCGGGCCCCAGTGAAAGCCCTGTCGCCCGGCGCCGCACCTGTAGCGCGAACGCCCGGAAAACAGGCTCCGCACGGTGACGACGTTCGCACGCTTCATTGCCGGGACACTCCCGAAGCGACGCCGCCCAGCCCGAGAGTGACCCGATGGATAGCAGAGGAAACGGAGATGATCGACAGGAAAATCACACTGGCGCTGATCCTTGCGCTGATCGTTGAATCGGCGGGCGTATTCATGTGGGCCGGGGCCACGGCCGAACGGCTCGACGAGCTGGAGGCGCGCGTTTCGTCGCAGGCCGTGATGGTCGAGCGGCTGGCGCGAGTCGAAGTCCAGCTCGAACAGGCGAACGCGCAGCTGAAGCGCATTGCGCAGAAAGTGGATGCGCTGTGATGCGGTCACTGGTGATCGAGGGGTATGCCTCGCTGTTCGGCGTCGAGGATCTGGCGGGCGACGTGGTGCGGGCGGGGGCGTTCACGCGGACCCTGGCCCGCGGCGGATCCGTCGGCATGTTGCTGGCCCATGTGGGCGGCCGGACGGCGGGCCGCTGGACCACGCTGCGCGAGGATGGACGCGGCCTGTTCGCACGCGGGTTCGTTTCGGACGCGACACCGGCCGGGGCGGCGGCGCTGAAGCTGATCGAAGCCGGGAAACTGGACGGGCTGTCCATCGGGTTCGTTGCGCGGGACTGGTCGCCGCGCGTCGGCCGCGGGCGGGAGCTGAAGGAGATCGAACTCCGGGAGATTTCACTGGTGACCTCCCCGATGCTGCCGGGGGCGCGGTTCACCGCGCCGGGCAGTGGAGAAAAAGTTACCGCTGGCGGGGGCGGCCTGACGCAGCGTCAGGCTTTCCGCTGGGGGTAACGGGGCGTAACACTGCGAGGGGAAACCCGCGTGAACCACCGGACGCAGACTCCGGGGAGGACGCGACGGAGGAGAACGGCCATGAAAACGAGATTGCTGGCTGCGACGGCCCTGTGCGTCGCCGCCATGCTGGGCGCAGGCGCGGCTTCAGCCCAGGCGCCGGGCTACACGCCCCCCAAGACGAGCTGGGGCGCGCCGGACCTGCAGGGGTTCTGGAACAATACCTCGATCACCAGCCTCCAGCGTCCGCCTGACGCCAAGAGCCTGGTGGTCGACCAGAAGGAAGCGGACCGGCTGGTGAACCGCAATGTCCTGGTCGTGCTGACCAAGGAGGACAATTCGCGCAACGGCGAGGACCCGAACAACACCAAGATCCTCGAGGATGGCAACAACGATCGCGGCTACAACGCCTTCTGGATCGATCCGGGCTCGAAGCTGGCGACAGTGAAGGGCGAGCTCAGGACGTCGTGGATCGTGGAGCCGGCGAACGGCCGCATCCCCTACAAGCCGGGCGCGGCGCGCGGCGGCGGCTATGCGATCACGAATTTCGACGGACCGGAAGTCCGCCCCATGGCGGAGCGCTGCGTGCTCAGCTTCTCGGGCTCGTACGGGCCGGTGATGCAGAACAGCATGTACAACAACACCTTCCAGTTCGTGCAGACGCCCGGGTCGGTGATGATCCTCGTCGAGATGAACCACGATGTGCGGAACATACCGATCGTGGCGAGCGCGGCGGAGGCGAAGCACGGACCGGTGCCGAAATGGGGCGGCGACTCCGTCGGCTGGTATGAAGGCAACACGCTGGTAGTGAAGACCACGAATGTGCATCCGAACCAGCGCGCCCTGATTTCGCCCACGGGCATGCTTACCGAACGCTTCACGCGCTGGGACGATCACCAGATCCTCTACGAGTTCGAGGTGGACGATCCCTCGCTCTACAGCCAGGTGTGGAAGGGCGAGATGGCGCTGAACACAAGCAAGCCGATGTACGAGTATGCCTGCCACGAAGGCAATCACGCCATGCCTGGCATCCTCGGCGGCGCGCGCCAGCTGGAGCGCGAAGGCAAGGTGCCGGGCATGGGGCCGGGCATTGCGGCGGGACTCGTCCTGCCCCGCGACGAGGCGGGCGGCGAGGGCTTCAACTAGGACTTCTGGCGGGAGACGGGATGGTGAGAGGGGCGCGGTCGAGGCCGCGCCCCTTCTTCATTCTCCCGGGACTTCCGGCGCCGTCCCGGCGCGGCGCGCCGCGCGGTCTTTCATGGCCGCTTTGCGAATGAAGGCCGAAGGCCGGAAACAGCGACCGCGATGCTTCGCGGCGGTCGATGCTTTTTGAGCGAAGCGAACAAGGGAAACCCATGACAATCGAGACGAAGATGAGCGCCCCGGCAGGGGCGAATGCCGAAGCGCGTCTGCTTTCGGCAGACGTGCTGGCGGCGTTCGAGGCGCTGAAGGCGGCGAACGATGCGCGGATCGACGAGATCGAGAAGCGCGGCGCGGCCGATCCTCTTCTGGACGCCAAGCTGAAGAAGATCGAGCAGACGCTGGACAGACAGCGCACGGCGCTGGAGCGGCTGGCGCTGGAGCAGGCAAGGCCGGCGATCGGCGATGATCCGCGCCGGACAGACCCCGAACACAAGTCGGCCTGGAGCGCCTATCTGCGCAAGGGCGACGACAGCGGCATCGCCAGGCTGGACCTCAAGTCGCTGAATGTCGGCACCGAGGCGCAGGGCGGCTATGTGGCGCCGCCGGAGCTCGACCGGCTGATCGAACAGCGGCTGACGGCGTCCTCGCCGATGCGGCAGATTGCAACCGTGCGCCAGACGTCGGCCACGGTGTTCCGCAAGCCTGTCAGCCTGGGAGCCGCGTCGTCCTGGGTGAGCGAGACGGGAGCCCGCGCGGAGACGACAGCGCCGCAGCTCGATCTGCTCGAGTTTCCAGCGGCGGAGCTCTACGCGATGCCGGCGGCGACGCAGACGCTGCTGGATGACGCCTATGCCGACATCGACGAGTGGCTGGCGGACGAGGTGGAGGCAAGCTTCTCGGCGCAGGAGTCGGCCGCATTCGTGAACGGCGACGGGGTCGGGCGACCGAAAGGGTTCCTCGATCAGGAGATGATCGCCGACGCCTCCCACGCATGGGGAAAGATCGGATACATCCTGTCCGGAGCGGACGGCGCGTTCGCCGCCACCAATCCGGCGGACCGGCTGATCGACCTGGTCTACGCCCTCAAGAGCCAGTTCAGGGCCAATGCGCGGTTCGTCATGAACCGGCGCACGGTTTCGGCTGTGCGCAAGCTGAAGGACGGCGACGACAACTATCTCTGGCGGCCCGGCATGGCGGGCGAGTCGGCCAGCCTGCTCGGCTATCCGGTGACGGAGATCGAGGACATGCCGGACATGGCCGAGGACTCGTTCTCCATCGCGTTCGGCGATTTCCGTCGCGGCTACCTGATCGTGGACCGCCAGGGCGCGCGCGTGCTGCGCGACCCCTATTCTCAGAAGCCCTACGTGCTGTTCTACACGACCAAGCGCGTGGGCGGGGGCGTGCAGCACTTCGACGCAATCAAGGTGATGAAGTTCGCCGCCGCGTAGAGGGAAGGCGGCAAGTCGGGCGAGCCTGATCCGGAGTTGACGCATGAGCAGAAACTGACGGGTTCCCAACTCGACGGCTGCGCCGGCGATGCCTTAGCCTCGCCGGCGACAGCTGGAGACTCCCCCGCATGGGTTCACCCTCGCCTGACGCAACTGCGAATCTCTTCATCGAACGGTTCAATGCAGGAGATGCGGCTGGATTTGCGCTCCTTTATGCGGAGGACGCGGTCTTCACCTATGACGGTCAGGAAAGAGCTGTCGGGCGGAGCCAGATCGAGCGGGCGATCGCCGGCTTCATGCTGGCGGGGTTCAAGATGCGGGGGCGGAATGTGACGACGCACGTGGCGGGGGACATTGCCCTCACGCGCTTTGCCTGGGAACTGCATGACGCGCAGGACGCAACCGTGGCCTCTGGCGTTTCGACCGAGGTGCAGCGGCGGGGGGCGGACGGGCTCTGGCGGTTTGTCATCGACGATACGGCGGGCGGAAGCCGGACGCCTTGATCTCGCCGGCGGCCTGGCGATTATGCCGCGCAATCATGCGGAGGCTGACATGGGCGTGGACAGGCCGGAAGACATGGCCGAGGTCTTCAAGCAGCGTTTCAACGATCGGGACGAGGCCGGACTGCTGGCGCTGTACGCGCCGGATGCGGCGTTCACGATGGACGGTCAGGCGATCGCGCGCGGGACTGACGCGATCAGGGCGGCGATGGCCGGGATGCTGGCGTCGCCGTTCCGGATGAAGGGCGCGTATGTGAGCGTGCTGACGGCGGGCGATGTCGCCGTGTGCAAGCTGCGCTGGGAGATGCTCAACGCCGAGGGCTGGATCGAGATGGATGGCGTGTCGCTGGAGGTGCTGAAGCGCGGCGGCGACGGGAAGTGGCGCTTCGCCATCGATGATGCCACAGGATGTTCGCGCGAACAGGAGTAGGCTGCCAGCAGCCCTGCTTCAGCGCCTCGCACGATCCCGGCTTCCCCCGCTTGCGCGGGGGAAGAGCTGGTCGGCGCCTCACCGCGGTTGCATGCGGATGCCGCCGTCGAGACGGACGCTTTCGCCGTTGAAGTAGCCGTTCTGGATCATCTGGAGCGCCAGCGAGGCGTACTCGGTGGGATCCCCGAGGCGCTTGGGGTTGAGGACGGTGGCGGCGAGGGCCGCCTTGACGTTCTCCGGCGCGCCCGCGAGGAGCGGCGTGTTGAACAGTCCCGGCAGGATGGTGTTGACGCGGATGGCTTCGCTCGCGAGGTCGCGCGCGATAGGGAGCGTCATGCCGACGACGCCGCCTTTCGAGGCGGAGTAGGCGGCCTGCCCCATCTGACCGTCTTCGGCGGCGACGGAGGCGGTATTGATGATCACGCCGCGATCGCCATCCGGCAGAACAGGCAGGGTGAGCATGCCGGCGGCGGATCTGGCGATGCAGCGGAACGTGCCGACCAGGTTGATCTGGATGATGCGGTCGAACTCGCTGATCGGGAACGACTTGATCTCGCCGGTTTCCTTGTTGCGGCCAGCGGTCTTGAAGGCGTTGCCGGTGCCGGCGCAATTGACGAGGATCCGCTCCTGGCCGTTGGCCGCCCGGGCCTTCGCGAAGCCTTCATCAACGGAGGCGTCGCTGGTGACATTGACATTGCAAAAGACGGCGCCGGTTTCAGCGGCGAAGGCGCTACCCGTCTTCTCGTTCATGTCGAAGATGGCGACCTTGACGCCCAGGGCGCGCAGGGCGCGGGCCGTCGCAGCGCCGAGACCGGACGCGCCGCCAGTGATGATTGCGGAGATCGAACTGTCGAGTTTCATGAGGTGTCCTGCCTGCTCTGTGACGTTCGCGGAAGGTGTAAAGCGGCATCGACCCACGAAACAAGTATGACCCGGCGACAGGGGGCGTTTCACGACGCCGGCGGAGCCGTCCCAGGCGTATGGCAGGCCCGCCGGCCAGGCCCGTTTCCCGGCGTCGTGACCCAAGGCGCCCCGTTCTGATCCCGCTGGATGGGCCTGACAGGTCCGGCGTTCAAATCCGCCCCGGGACGGCGCGCTCATCATCCAGATGCGCCCGGACGAAGGGTTAGGGTCGACAGTCCGTTCCGCGCAGGCGCGTGGCGCACTCGACCGAATGGCGCAAGGCCTGGTTGCTGACATCAAGCAGCGCCGGGACATGCGGAGCCGCAAGGCGGGCCGATCCTGAGCCCGGCGACAGCAACAGGGTCGATCGTCCCGTGCAGATTCGCAGGGGCGACGTCCATCCGGCGAAGGCCGGCGACGATCGGCGTGTCGCGTTCGGGCGAGATGCCCGGAACGCAATTTCAGAAGGACGACAGGAATGATTGTAACGACGCTGGCGGGGCCGGCGGCGGAGCCCGTGGGCTTGGCCGAGGCCAGGGAGTATTTGCGCATCGGGAACGACGGACAGGACGCGCTCGTCGGCAGGCTGATCGCAGCGGCGCGGGCGCGAATCGAGGAACTCACCGGCGTCGCCATGATCGTGCGCAGCCTGCGCGTGACGATGGACTGGTGGCCGCGCGGGACGTCGGAGCGACGGTGGATGCGCTTGCCGGTACGACCGGCAGGCGTGCTGGCGGCCGTGCGTGTCCATGATGGGCGCGGCAATGCGTCCGTTGTGACGAGCCGGTTCACGCTGCCGCCGGGGCGGGCGGCCAAGCTGATGTGGGTCGATGGCGTATTCCCCTGGCCCGGTCAGCGGGTCGGCGGGATCGAGATCGACTACGCGGCCGGTTTCGGCGAGACAGCCGACGATGTGGCCGACAGCCTGCGGTTGGCGGTGAAGCGCCTGGCGGCGCACGCCTACAATACCCGCGATCCGGGGACGATCGCAGGACCTCTGCCGGTGGACGTTGCGGGCCTGATCGGTCCGTGGCGCAGGGTGCAGCTGTGAGCGCGGCCGAGGCGCTGGTTGAGCAGGCGCTGCTTGACCTGCTGGCTGCGGATGCGGGGGTGCAGGCCGCCCTCGGCGATCCGATACGGGTAAAGACGGGAGACGCCGACAGACCAGCCTATCCGTTTCTCGAGATCGCGGCGCATCAGAGCCGCACCACGGACGTCGCCGGCTTCGCTGGCGGGGAGCACATCATCGATCTCGCGGTGACCTCCTTCAACGACAAGGGTCAGGGCGGACTTGCGGGACTGGGGGCGGTGCGGGCCGCTCTCCGCGATGCAAGGCTTTCCATGGACGGCTGGCGGGACGTGCTGATAACCCCGATCTTTGCCGATATCCTGCGGGCGGCGCCGGGTCTCTGGCGCGCGATCCTGCGCCTGAGGATCGTGATCGAGGAAGCCTAGCGGCCGAGGCGACCCAGTACATAGAGCGCGCCTCCGCCCAGGAGGCCGGGGATGGCCAGATCGGCTGTCAGGAGAGGCAGGTCCATGCGCATGGCGAGATCCGGCCGGGCGTGAAGCATTGCGGCATAAAGCCCGACAAGGCTGCCGACGATGACCCCGGCGGCGCCCAGCACGATCGCGAATGTGCGGCCGGTCTCCTTCAGCGTGTGCAACGCACGGCCACGCGCCGCGGCATAGTACTTGCGGCCGATCGCCTGACGCTTGCCTGCCAGAAGCCAGGCGCCGAACGCCAGGGCGAGTCCGAAGGACACGAGGCCGGCGACGGCCATGGAGGACAGACCGCTGGCATAGGCCACGACGACAGCGGGAGGCCCGAACGCGCTGGCGTCATGGCGCGTCAGGCCCAGCACGACCGGCAGGCCCGTCAGCACGAGCAGGATGCTGGCGGCGGAAACGATACGAAGTCGCCGGGTCTTGTAGAAGCGCATGGCGGATCCCGAGTAGGACCCCTGCCTGACACAGGCTGGTTAAGATCAGCTTGGGCGAGGCGTCGAAATTCCTCCGCCGGAGCAAGTTGCGAAGAACTTCTTGCTTTCCCGAATTGCGATCTGCGAAGCTGGAAATCCCCGAAATGTCCGGGGCATGAGCTTGAAAAGGCGTACATACGCTTGTCGCACCAGTCGCCGCTGATCGCGCTGCTGGCCATCGGGTTCGGGATGGCGTTCGTGTTTGGCGCCATCGCGAGCCGGCTGAAGCTGTCGCCGTTGCTGGGATATCTTCTGGCGGGCGTGCTGATCGGGCCCTCGACCCCCGGATTCGTGGCGGATGAAGGGCTGGCGCAGGAGGTCGCGGATGTCGGCGTGATCCTGCTGATGTTCGGGGTTGGCCTGCATTTCTCGCCGCGTGACCTGCTGTCCGTGCGTGCGGTGGCGGCGCCGATCACGCTGCTGACGATCGCGTTCACCGTGGCGCTTGGCGTGGCGGTGGGGATTGTCCTGGGCTGGGGCGTCGAGGCGGGGGTGGTGTTCGGGCTGGCGCTGTCGGTCGCCTCAACCGTGGTGTCGCTGCGCAACCTGCAGGACCGGCGTCTGATCCAGACTGAGCGCGGCAAGCTGATGGTGGGCTGGCTGGTGGTGGAGGACCTGGCGATGGTGCTCGCCATGGTGCTGCTGCCGACCTGGGCGACGATCCGCAGCCAGACGGGCGGCGGAGAGGCGATGACGGTCCTGCAGCTGCAGGATATAGGCCTCGCCGTGGCGCTGACGTTCGGCAAGGTGGCGCTGTTCGCCATGATCATGCTGCTTGCGGGCAAGCGCCTGGTGCCATGGATCCTGCACGGCGTCGTGCACATGGGATCGCGCGAGTTGTTCCGGCTGTGCGTGCTGGCGATTGCGCTGGGCGTGGCGTATGCGGCGTCTGCGCTGTTCGGAATCTCGGTGGCGCTGGGCGCATTGTTCGCCGGGCTGATCATGGCGGAGAGCGAGCTGTCGCAGCAGGCGGCGAACGAGACGCTGCCCTTGCGCGACGCATTCGCCGTGCTGTTCTTCGTGTCGGTCGGCATGCTGTTCGATCCGCGCCTGCTGCTGGGCAACCCCTGGCCGCTTCTGGCGGCGCTGGCGATCATCGTGGTCTTCAGAACCGTCCTGAGCCTTTTCCTCCTGCGGATGTTCGGCCAGTCGCGCGAGGCGGCAGGCACCGTGACGGCCGCACGGGCGCAGATCGGCGAGTTCTCGTTCATCCTGGCGGGGATCGGGATGCAGCTGGGGCTGATCCCGGTCGAGGCGCGCAACGCTATCCTCGGGGGGGCGATCATTTCGATCGTGCTCAACCCGGTCGTGTTCGCCCTGCTGGATCGCAGGACGAAGAAGAAGGAGGCTGCCGGGCCGGAGCCGGCCCCCGCGCCCGTTCCGGCGCCGGAGCCGAAGCGGGCGGTGCTGATCGGCTATGGCCGCGTGGGATCGCTGATCGGCAAGGCGCTGGACCAGGCCGGGGCGAATTACTCCGTCGTCGAGGACCGGCCGGACGTGGTCGAGACGCTGCAGGCGCGGGGCGTCACGGCCATTCAGGGGAACGGGATTTCCCGCGAGTCGCTGCAGGCGGCGGGGGCGGACACGGCGGATCTTGTGTTCGTGACCGTGCCGGACGGCTTCGAGGCGGGCGGCATTGTGGAGCTGGCGCGGGAGCTGAACCCCGGCGTGAAGGTGTATGCGCGCGCGCATTCGGACGCCGAGGTTGAGCATCTGCGGGCGCTGGGCGCGGACCTGATCGTTTCGGGCGAGCAAGAGATCGCGGACGCCATGATCGACAAGGCGACGGCGTTCATTCCGAAACGGATTGTCGCGCGTCGCTAAAGCAGCGTGGCGAGAACGCCGAGCATCCTTTCCCAGGCGGCGCGGGAACGGTCGATGAAGTCGGCCCATTCCGGCGCCATCTCGTGGACGAGTCGGAGGGAGCATCCGTCTGCGGTCGGCGTGATGTCGATGGAGACGACAGACGGATCATCATCGCCCTCGCCCGCGATGGCCCAGGTGAAGACGATGCGGGTGGGCGGGACGAGTTCGAGGAAGCGGCCGACATGGTCGATCTCATGCTCGCCGCGGCGGACCTTGTAGGAAAATTCGCCGCCAATGCGTGGATCGTTGTGGATATGGAGGATGGTTTCCTCGCGCAGCAACGGGCCGAACATGAAGCGGGCGATCATCTCCGTATCGAGGATGGCGTCGTAGACGCGCTGGGCCGGGACACGGAATATCTGGACGGCGATAGCGGCGGGCTTGGACATCGTCAGTGGCCCTCCGGCCATTTTGTGGATTCGATGAGCGGTTCGCCGGTTTCGAGCAGGCTCTTGAGGCTGGCGAAGAGATGCGGCCAGCCTTCGGACATGGCGCCGAGGATTTTCGAGTCGGGGACGTCGGTTTCCTGGATCAGGGTGAGTTTCACGGAAGTTCCGACCTCTTCCAGCAGATAGGCGACACGAGTGGGGCCCTCGGCCTTCAGCTCGGGTTGGAAGTCGATGGCCCAGTGGATGACCAGCTTCTTCGGGTAGTCGACCTCGAGAATCTTGCCGATATCGCCGACGCGGCCATCGGGGATCATCAGGCGCCAGTCCGAGCCGGGTCTCCAGTCGGACACTTGATGCGTCCCGGCCCAGTAACGTTTCGTGAATTCAGGCTGAGTCAGCGCCGCCCAGACCTTCTCCGGGGTGGAGCGGATGTAGGTGACATAGACGAAGCGGGAGCCCGATTGACCGACCGTCATCAGCTTTTCCTTTCCCAGTCTGGATGATAGGGGGCCGGGGCGCCTTCGAGCACGCTCTTGAGGCATGAGAGGATGGCGGGCCAGCCATTCGAGATGCTGATGCGCACGCGGGAATTGGCCTTGAAGTTGGCGTGCGTGACCCTGAGCATCGTGTTGGCGCCGCTTTGTTCCAGCTCGTAGGTGACCAGGGTAGGGCCTTCGTCATGCTGCGGGCCGGGGCCTTCGACGTGGAAGGTGTAGACGAGTCTGTGGGGCTCGTTGCGCTCGAGGATTTCACCGCGCACATCGACCTTGCCATTGCGACGGTAGACGATCGGGTCGCCGACCTTGAACGTCGAGTCATGTCGGGTGTCGGCCCACCAGCGGCGGATGGTCTCGCCATCAACGAGCGCATCCCAGACCTTCTGCTGGCTGGCGGCGATGTAGATCACGTAGACGAATTCGGGGTCGGCTTCGGCGTGGGGTTTCGGAGCAGGCATTCTGCAGTCTCCTAGAAGGGGGATGGAAGGGGCTTTCCAGTTTCGACAAGGGTCTTGAGGCCGGCCAGCAGAGCGGCCCAGCCCTGCACGGCGCTGTCCGTGATGTCCTGAGGCCATTTGCGGCCGTGGTATTCGCGGATGGCGACGCGGGTTGTGCCGTTCGAGGCTGGCTCGATAAGGAACTCGACGCGATCGGGCGGCGGGTCGTTGTCGAAGCCCCAGGTGATGAGCAGCCGGTTCGGAGGTTGCTTCGCGAGAACAATGCCGGTGATGGCCGGCCATTTGTCTGTGGCGTGGCGGATCCAAGGCTCGCCGATCTCGCCGATCTCCGTCCGGCCGCCGAAATAAGTGGCCTGGTCTTCGGGGTCGGTGAAGGCGCGCCACACGCGGTCGACGCTGGCGTTTATGTAAGTGACCGCGACGTAGTCCGGCCGTTCGGGGAGGGCGTCGTCCGGCGTCATTCCGATTCTAGCTTCCTCTTGAGGTCGACAAGCGCGTCGACGCGGCGGCGTTCGAATTTCCGTATCCACCGGTTGGCGATCTCTGCGATCGGCACCGGATTGAGGTAGTGCAGCTTCTCGCGTCCACGCTTCACGGTGGCGACGAGATTGGCTTCTTCCAGGATCGCAAGATGTTTCGAGACGGCCTGACGCGTCATGGCGAGGCCAACGCACAGCTCATTCAGCGTCTGGCCGCTGTGGGCGCAGAGGCTGTCGAGCAGGGCGCGGCGGCTGCCGTCCGCAAGGGCCCGGAACACCAGATCCATGCCTCATAATAGGCAACCAAAAGGTTGCATGTCAACCCTTCATGTCAAGAAAGGAAAGAGCGATGGCGGGCCAGAGAGGCCGCGACGTGCTGATCAGCATTGGCGATGGCGACGTGCCGGAGACGTTCGTGCCCGTGGCGGGCATACGCGCAAAGACCATCAGCCTGACTGCGGGGCTGATCGAGGCGACGACCGCGCAGAGTCCGGACGGATGGCGCGAACTGATCGCCGGCGCCGGCGTGAAGCGGGCGGAGATCGCGGGCAGCGGCGTGTTCAAGGACACGCTTTCCGACGCGCTCATCCGCGCCGCGTATTTCGCGGGCGATGCCTCGACCTATCAAATGATCATACCGGATTTCGGCCTGATGCAGGGGCCCTTTGTCATCACCGAGCTCATCTATGGGGGCGAGCATGCGGGCGAAGCAGAGTTTTCAATCCGCCTTGCATCGGCGGGCCTCGTGACGTTCGAAGCAGGAGACTTCTGAGATGACGGATCAACGCGAGGACGGCGCCCGGGCGGCGGGCGATGCGCTGGAAGCGGCGCTGATGCGGGCGACGCAGGCGGTGGAGCGCGAACTGGCGCGGATCGTCAGAGCTGGCGAGGAGGATCTCGACCGGCTGGCGCGAAAGATTGCCGAAACGCTGGCGCAACTGGCGATCGACGGCGTGCTCGGGAGTGTGCTGGAGGACCGAGACGGCGCCGGCAAGACGACGCCTGCCGGGCCGGCGTCTCTCAATGGCGTCGCGGCGGCGCTGGCGCGGGCGGTGCAGCGCGGCGGGAGATTCATATGAGCGGGTTTCATGAGGTGAGCCTGCCGCTGGCGCTGGCCATCGGCGCGGCTGGCGGGCCGGAGCGCGTCGTGGATGTGGTTCGCCTGGCGTCGGGCGCTGAAAGCCGGAATGCACGCTGGGCAGGATCGCGACGTAGGTGGGAGGTCGGCGGAGTCGCGCTGGGGTCAGACGAGGCGCATGCTCTGGTGACGTTCTTCGAGGCGCGGGGCGGGCGGATGCATGGCTTCCGCTTTCGCGACCCGGTGGACTGGAAGAGCTGCGCGCCGGGCGCTGCGATCAGCGCGACGGACCAGCCGCTGGGCGTTGGCGATGGCGTGGAGACCCGGTTCCAGTTGACGAAGCGCTACGAGAGCGGCGGGGCGTTCGCCGACCGGACGATCCGTAAGCCCGTGGCGGGAAGCGTTGTAGCGGCCGTGGATGGCGCAGCGACCGTGGCGTTTGTGGTCGATACCGTGACGGGGATCGTGACGTTCGATGCGCCGCCGGCGAACGGCGCAGTGCTGACGGCCGGGTTTGCATTCGACGTGCCGGTGCGTTTCGACATCGACCGGCTGGAGATGGCGCTCCTGGGGCGCGAGGCGGTGCGCGTGCTGCGCGCGCCGGTGGTCGAGATCGAGGAATAGACAATGAGGCAGATCAGTGAGGCGTTCGCCGCCAGGCTGGCGGCGGATGCGACGACGCTGTGCGCGTGCTGGCGATTCACGCTCAGCGATGGCGCAGTGTTCGGCGCGACGGATCATGACCGCGCGCTGACCTTTGAAGGCGTGACGTTCGAGCCGGCGGCCGGACTGGCGGGCGCGACATTCGAGAGCGGGAGCGGGCTGGCGCCGGGGCGATGCGCGGCGGAAGGGGCGGTGTCGCTCGATTTCGTCACCGCGGCGGATATCGATGCAGGCCTATGGGACGGGGCGCGGGTGGACGTCTGGCGCGTCGACTGGGCGGCGCCCGAGCACCGGGTGATGATCTGGTCGGGGCGGTTGTCCGAGATATCGCGGCGTGGGGCGGCCTTTGCGGCGGAGCTGGTAAGTCTCAAGGCGGGTCTGGAGCAGAGGATCGGGCGTGTCTATTCGCGCAGCTGCGATGCCGATGTGGGCGATGCACGGTGCGGCGTGGATCTCGCCGATGCGGCCTACCGGGCGGAGGGCGTCGTCACGCAGCTCATCGGCGCACAGAGGTTTCTGGCGAGCGGACTGGGCGGGTTTGAACACGCCTGGTTCACGGGCGGCGTCCTGACCTGGACCGGCGGGGCGAATGCGGGGCGCGCCATGCGCGTGTCGCGCCACAGCGGAAGCGAGATCGAACTGGCCCGCGCGCCGCGGCTTGCTGTGGACGAGGGTGATGCGTTTGTCGTCACGGCGGGGTGCGACAAGAGCTTTGCGATGTGTGGCGCGCGATTTGGAAATCGTCTGAACTTCCGTGGCTTTCCACACATGCCAGGACCCGAGGCCGTGCTTGCCGGACCTGCGGCAGGCGGGAATGACGGCGGGAGGCGCGGATGAGCGGATTATCGCGCGCCGCCATCGTCGACGAGGCGCGACGGTGGATCGGGACGCCCTACCGCCACCAGGCCAGCGTGCTGGGCGTGGGAGCCGATTGCCTTGGCCTCGTTCGCGGGGTGTGGCGCGGGGTGATCGGACCGGAGCCGGTCAAGGCGCCGCCCTATACGCCGGACTGGGCGGAGATGCGGGGCGGCGACCACCTTATGGAAGCTGCGCGACGCTGGCTGACGGAGATACCTGTCGGGGCTGCGAGCGCAGGCGACGTGTTGCTGTTCCGCATGGCGCTGGGCGCGCCGGCGAAGCATGCAGCGATCGTCAGCGGGACCGAGCGGATCATCCATGCCTATTGGGGGCGGTCGGTCTGTCAGACCCATCTCGTGCCGTGGTGGCGGCGACGGATCGCGGCGGCATTTTCATTTCCGGGAGTTGAGGCTGATGGCTGAACTCGTTCTGAGTCGCGTGGGCGCGGAGGTCGGGAAGGCGTTTCTGCCGAAGGGATTTGCAGTCCTTGCGCAGGCGGCGGGGCGCCTGGCGGGAGGGATGCTCGACAGGCAGTTCCTGTCGCCGCCGGTGGAGGGGCCGCGTGTGCAGGCGTTCCACCTCACGGAAGGACGCGAGGGCGCCGGGATTCCCCTGGTGTACGGACGCTTCCGCGTTGGCGCTCAGCTGATCTGGGCGGCAAACTTCAAGGAGCGGCGCGAGGTGGAAGGCGGAAAGGGCGGACCGCGCGTGGCGGACTATTCCTACACGTTGAGCTTTGCCGTGGGGCTGTGCGAGGGCGAGATCGCGCGCGTGTCCCGCTGCTGGGCGAACGGGGCGCCGTTCGACCTTTCGCAGGTGACGTGGCGGCTCCATCACGGGACGGAGGACCAGGCGCCCGATCCGCTGATCGAGGCCATCGAGGGCGAAGCGCCCGCCTATCGCGGTCTCGCCTACATCGTGTTCGAGGACATGCCGGTCGATGCATTCGGAGCACGCATGCCGCAGCTGTCGTTCGAGATCGTGCGGCCTGCGGGCGGCGGAGCGGAGCGAATGGAGAATGTGATCCGCGCAGTGAACATCATCCCGGGATCCGGAGAGTTTTCGCTGGCGACGGACATCGTTAAGCGAAGGACCGGGCCAGGGCGCGAGACGGCGGAAAACCTGCACGGTCCGGAGGTGAAGAGCGATTTCGAGGCGTCGCTGGACCAGCTGGAGGCGGAGCTGCCGAACGTGTCGCGCGTGAACCTCGTCGTTGCGTGGTTCGGGACGGACTTGCGATGCGGGGAGTGCCTGGTGCGTCCGGGCGTGGAGATTGCGGCGAAAACGACCGTTCCGCATGCATGGAGCGTTGCGGGGATGGCGCGACATGCCGCGCATGTGATCTCGACCACGGGCGGGCGCGCGAACTATGGCGGAACGCCCTCGGACACAAGCGTGCGACAGGCGATCGCCCTGCTGAAGGCGCGGGGATATCACGTGACGCTCTATCCCTTCCTGCTGATGGACGTCCCGGCTGGGAACGGGTTGCCCGATCCCCATGGCGGCGATGAGCAGCCAGCGTTTCCGTGGCGCGGGCGAATAACCGCGGTTGCGGGAGACGTCAGCGCGCAAGTGGAAGCGTTCTTTGCGCGGTATCGGGAGATGGTGCTGCACTATGCCGGCATAGGCGCGCAAGAGGGCGTCGACGGCGTTCTGATCGGATCGGAACTGGTGGGACTGACGCGGTTGCAGGCAGGCGCAGATTTCCCCGCGGTGACCGCGCTGTGTGCGCTCGCGGAGGATGTACGCTCTGTCGCCGGGGCGGACATCGAAGTGAGTTATGCTGCGGACTGGACGGAGTATGGCGCGCATGTCGTTGGCGGTGATGTGACATTCCCGCTCGACGCGCTCTGGGCGCATCCGGCGATCAGCTATGTCGGACTCGACTGGTATGCGCCGATGGCCGACTGGCGCGACGGGGATGGTCACGCGGACGCCGCCTTCGGGGATGGACGGTCAATCGCCTATCTGACGGGCAACGTTGCAGGAGGCGAGGCGTTCGACTGGTATTACGCTGACGTCGAGGGGCGGCTGGCGCAGGACCGTCTTGCCATCACGGATGGAGCGCATGGCGAGCCGTGGGTGTTCCGGCAGAAGGACATTCGCAGCTGGTGGGGCAATGCACATCATCCGCGAACGGACGGCGTTCGCGCGGAGACGCACACTGCCTGGACGCCCGGAATGAAGCCGGTGCGCTTTGTCGAAATGGGCGTGCCTGCGGTCGATCGTGGCGCGAACCAACCGAATGTGTTCTACGACCCCAAGAGTTCGGAGAGTTCGCTCCCGCACTTCTCCGACGGATCGCGCGACGATGTGATCCAACGCCGGGCGATCGAGGCTTTCCATGCGTTCTGGAGGGACACTGGGAACAATCCCGCATCGACCGTGTATGACGGCCGAATGCTGCCTGAGGACGGCGTTGTCCTGTGGGCCTGGGACGCGCGGCCGTTCCCTGCCTTTCCGGGCCGCAGCGATGTGTGGAGCGACTCAGACAACTGGCGACTTGGGCACTGGCTCAACGGACGTGCGGGAGCGGCGATGCTGGCCGATGTGGTTGCAGACGTGGGCCTGCGCGCCGGCGTACGCTTCGACACGACAGATCTCGTTGGCGTTGTATCCGGTTATGGCCTTGTCGGACCAGCGAGCGCACGGGACGTTCTGGAGCCGCTGGCGTTGGCTCACGGTGTCGATGCGGTCGAGCATGACGGCATGATCCATTTCCGGATGCGCGGCGAAGCGAGCTTCACGATCGATGGCGGACGACTTGTGGCGGAGGATGGGCCGGAGAGGGTCATGGCGCGAGCCGGCCTGGAGCAGGACGAGGCTGTGGTGCGGCTGGGCTTTGTCAATGCGGAGCAGGAATATGAGCCTGGGCTCGCGCTTTCGACGGGCGGCGCAGATGCGCGTCTGGTCGATGTCGAACTCGCCCTGGCCATGGATCGCGGGCAGGCGCAGCGCTGCGTCGAACGGCTGGCGCAGGATTTGATGCTGGGACGCGAGCGGGTGCGGTTCGCGATGGCGGCGGATGGCGCCGTCATCGAGCCGGGTGATGTGGTGACGCTCGATGGGGAAACGTGGCGCATTGTCGAGATTGGCGATGGGCGTACCGTTGCCTTTGAAGCCGTGCGGGCAGGGAATTCTGAAGCTCCTGTGCTGACGCCGGCGGCGCCGTCGGCTGCGGCGCCTGTGGCGCCGGAAGCCGAACCGGATGTCGTGATCGTGGATGCGCCGCCCTTGCAGGGGGAAGAGAATGATCTGCGTCCGCTGGCCTTCGTGTTTGCGGAGCCGTGGACAGGGCCCGTCACGTTCCGGGCAGGCGCCGAGGCCGGCCAGCTGACGGAACGCGGACGCGTAGGGCGGCCATGTGTGATGGGCCGCCTGATCGGCGCGATGTATCCCCACGTTTCAGGACGGTGGCAGGAGGCGTCGATCTGGGTGAGCGTTGCGGGTGGCGCGCTGCCGTCGGCGACGCGGGCAAGCGTACTCAATGGGGCGAACAGGGCGCTGGTCGAGACGGAAGCTGGCTGGGAGATGATCCAGTTCGAGGAGGCTGAACTCGTCGATGTGGAGACGTATCGGCTCACAAACCTGTTGCGGGGCCAGCAGGGGTCGGAAGAAGCCATGAAGGCCGGGGCTCCCGCGGACGCGCGGATCGTGTTTCTCACGGGCGCGGAGCAGCGGCTGGAAGTGGCTGAGTGGGAGCAGGGAGTCCCGCTTGAATGGCGCGCCGGCGAGGCATCGGGCGTATACAATCACGCAGCCAAGGCGGGCCGCCCCTGGTCTCCCGCCCATTTGCGCGCGCGGCGGGACGAGGGGGACATCATCCTCTCATGGACGCGGCGAGCGCGGACCGGCGGCGACTGGTGGGGAGGCGGGGAGCCCCCGGGGGAGGGGGCGGAGGTCTACCTGATACGCGTCACAGGAGGAGAATCGTCGCGGGAGTGGCAATCCGCAACGTCATCGGCAATCTATCGGGCCCTGGATCAGGCAGCGGATTTTCCCGGGGGAGGCGTGGCCCTGATCGAGGTGGCGCAAGCCGGGCGGCATGGCGAGCCCGGAGCCTGGAGCCGGGTTGAAGTCGCCATTCCCGCATCGTAAGGGGGGAGAAACCTTCAGTTT
The DNA here is from genome assembly GCA_964614815.1 of uncultured Rhizobium sp. Lineage (GTDB taxonomy): Bacteria > Pseudomonadota > Alphaproteobacteria > Caulobacterales > Hyphomonadaceae > UBA7672. The sequence continues at coordinate 20,396 of CAZTMG010000011.1, forward strand.
CGCCCAAAAATACCCATCTTCTCGCTTGTCTTGCGGGGGGAAGAGGTCCCACGTTGGGGGCCAGACGTTCGCCAAGGGTCGTCAGTGAGTTGGGATCCCTATGCCGCGCTAGGAGTGCCCAAATCCTCCAGCGCCGAGGAAATCAGGAAGGCCTATCGCAAGCTCGCCAAGGAGCTGCATCCAGACGTGCGCCCGAATGACAAGGCGTCGGCGGAGCGATTCAAGCGGGCGACGGCGGCTTTCAACCTGTTGATGGACGAGTCGCTCCGGGGCCGCTTCGATCGCGGCGAGATCGACGCCGACGGCAATGAGCGGCCGCAATTCCAGGCGGGCGCAGGCTTTGGCGGGTTTGCCGGAGCAGGCGCCGGCGCACGGGCGCGCGGAGGACGGGGCGATGTGTTCGAGGACCTGTTCGACGGGCTGTTCAGCCGGGGAGGCGGCGCACGCGGCTTTGGCCAGCAGCGCGGCGAGGATGTGCGTTATCGCATGGAGGTGGATTTTCTCGATGCGGTGAACGGCGGGAAGCGTCGCGTGACCATGTCGGACGGGCGGACGCTCGATCTGGCGATTCCGGCGGGGCTGACATCCGGCCAGACCCTGCGCCTGAAAGGACAGGGCCTTCCCGGAATTGGCGGCGGACCGCCAGGCGATGCACTGGTCGAGATCAGGGTGGGTGAGCATCCGCTGTTCAGGCGGGATGGCGACGACATTCGCATGGACCTGAGAATCTCCCTGGCCGAGGCCGTGGAGGGCGGGCGCGTGCCGGTCAACACGCCGTCGGGCATGGTAACCATGTCCGTGCCGGCCGGGTCGAGTTCCGGCGATATCCTCAAGCTGCGCGGCAAGGGCGTGCAGACGCGGCCTACGCCGGGGGACCTGCTGGTGCGACTCATGATCGTGCTGCCGCGCAAGGATGACCCGGAGTTGCGCGAATTCGTGCGGACATGGTCTGGCCGCAAGACCGAAATCCAGCGGTGATCCCCGTGTCGGGGAAGGCAAAGGCAGTGAAAACTGAAAGGTTTTCCTGCGTGATGCAGTCGTTCAGACGGGGTTCACGCTATGGGCGTTAAATCCGGCCTCATGTTCCGCAAGGCCCTGATTTCGCTGATGGCCGCCCTGCTTGCCGCAGGCGGCGCTGTCGCTCCCGCCGAGGCCCAGCGGGGGCAACGCGGCGACTCGCCGTTCAACCAATGGGACCAGCCCCGCGAGGAACGAATGCCCGAGCGGGAGGTCTCGCTCAGCGAGGTGCTCCGCGACCTGCGGATGAAATACGGCGGCCGGCACCTCGATGCGCGGAAGGCGGGCGGCTACTACATCATTGCCTGGATGACGGAGGATGGACGCCGCCTGAACATCCGGGTGAACGCCCAGACTGGCCGTGAAGACTAAGACATCCCAAGGATTCTGGCATGAGAGTTCTAGTCGTCGAGGACGATCCCGATCTGGGCCGGCAGCTGACAGACGCGCTGTCGCAGAACGGCTATGCCGTCGACCTGGCGCCGGATGGAGAGGAAGGTCATTTCCTCGGCGACACCGAGCCTTATGACGCCGTGGTGCTCGACCTGGGCCTGCCGAAGATGGATGGCGTGCGCGTGCTGGAAAAATGGCGCGCGGCTGGAAAGGACATGCCGGTGCTGATCCTGACGGCGCGCGATCGCTGGAGCGAGAAGGTGGCCGGATTCGATGCGGGCGCCGACGACTATCTCACCAAACCCTTCGTGACCGAAGAGCTGCTTGCGCGGCTGCGGGCGCTGATGCGCCGAGCCGCGGGGCATGCAAGTGCGGCGCTTGAATGCGGCGATCTCAGGGTCGACACCCGCTCGGCGCGGGCGTCTGTCGCGGGCGAGCCCATCAAGCTGACGGCGCACGAGTACAGGGTTCTTTCCTACCTGATGCACCATCAGGGAAGGGTTGTGCCGCGGACGGAGCTGGTCGAGCACATCTACGACCAGGACTTCGACCGGGATTCCAACACAATCGAGGTGTTTGTCGGCCGCCTGCGGCGCAAGATCGGCTCCAACCGCATCTTGACGGAACGCGGGCTGGGGTATCGGTTGATTGATCCGAAGGCCGAGAAGATCGTCGACTAGCATGACCGAAATGGCAGGCGCCGAGACCGAAGGGGCGCGCACGCGCGGCTCCATCGCGCGGCGCATGCTTGTCGCCGCTGCGGTGTGGAGCGCTGCGGTGCTGTTGGTGGCGGGCTGGTCGCTGCAGGCTTTCTACCGGACCGAGACGGACCACCAGCTCGACCTATCCTTGAACGAGACGCTCACGACGCTTGCCAACGCCGTCAGTTCCGAGGGCGGCGACGTGCGCTTCGATCTTGACAAGTTGCCGCGCGACGAGCGGTTCAGCCGCGCATTTTCCGGTCGATACTGGGCGTTCCTCGATCTGGATGACGCGAACGAGGTCGTCGGCCGGCGTGAATCCGACAGCTTCTTCGAGGAAGATCTCGATCTTGCTCCGGCCATTCGCGCCAATGCCGTGGCGCGACCAGGCGTTATCCTGCACCAGGATGCGCCGGGACTGGACGACAAGCAGATGCGCATCGGCGTGCAGGCCATTACCTTTCCGGGACGAGCCAACCCCATTCTACTTTACGCCGGAATCGACAGGACAAGCGCGGACGCCTCGGTCGGGAGCTTCACGCTGCGGCTGGGGGTAGCGCTTGGCGTTCTCGCCCTGGGGCTGATTGTCGGCGTGCTGGTGCTGATCCGATACGGTCTGAGGCCGTTGCACGAGATACAGGACAAGCTGGGTGATGTGCGCGCGGGGCGACGGGACAATCTGGACGGGGAGTATCCCGGAGAACTCCTGCCGCTGGTGAAGGAGATCAACACGCTGATCTCGCACAACCGCGCCGTGGTGCAGCGTGCGCGCACGCACGTCGGCAACCTGGCCCACGCGCTGAAAACCCCTCTCGCCGTTCTCAAGAACGAAGCGAAAGGCAGCGACAAGCTGTCCGAACTCGTGCGGCGGCAGACAGAAGCGATGACGAGCAACGTCAACTCCTACCTCAAGCGGGCTCAGGCGGCGGCGCAGGCTGAGGTGCTCGGCGCGCGCACGGAAGTCAGGGAGCCCGTTGAAGGGATTGCCCGCATGCTTGAGCGGCTGCACCGGGACAAAGGCGTGGCCATCGAGGTCGATGTCGATCCCAAGGCGGTGTTCCGGGGCGAACGCGGCGATTTCGATGAACTTGTCGGGAACCTGTTGGAGAACGCCGCCAAATGGTGCAAATCGCGGGTCAATGTGTCGGTGATACGGAACGATGACGGCATGGAGGTGATTGTGGACGATGATGGTCCCGGCCTTCCGCCCGAGCATCGCGCCAAGGCGCTGGAACGCGGCAAGCGGCTCGATGAAACCGCGCCGGGAACGGGTCTGGGATTGTCTATCGTGAACGAACTCGCCGATATCTACGGTGGAAGCTTTCATCTCGAAGACAGCCCGATCGGCGGCTTGCGGGCGCGCCTTGTCCTGCCGGCGGCGCCGTTGTGATCTGGCTTGGTCTCTTCGCCTTTGTTGTCGTCGCTGGCGGAACATGGCTGGCGGCAAAGTCCATACGCGGCCGCGCTGTCGTTCTGGGGCTGGGGGCCGCGAGCGTCGCGGCCTACTGGTTCATTGGCCATCCCGGCATGGCGGATCAGCCGCTGGACGCGCGGATGGAGGCGATAGACGCCCAGATCAAGGACAATCCCGAGAGCCTGACCGAGCAGCAGATCATTGCGGTTTCCGAGCGGCAGGCGCGACGCGCGCCAAAGGATCCGACGCCGCATCTCATGATCGCGCGGATGCATGAATCGCTGGCCAGGAAGGCGCAGGCCGAGGGCATGCGACTGATGCAAGAGGGCAATGAGCGGGCCGCGGCGGAGAAGGCGTCGGCCATGCAGGCCGCGCTCATGCACGCCGAGGAAGCGTATGGCGAGGCGCTTCGGCGGGCGCCCGACGACCCCGGAATCGCGGCGGAGCTGGCAGACTTGCGATTCAAGACGACCGGCGAGGTCGACGAAATGACCACGCGTCTCTACCAGACGGCATTTGCCGCCAAGCCGGATCAATTCCGACTTGGCTATCTGGCCGGGATCGGGCTCTGGCTGCAGGGCAAGAAGAAGGAGGCGGAGGCGCTTTGGGCCGGGATCGACAGTCGGGCGCCGAAGGATGGGCCAGAGCGGCAGATGTTTGCTGCGCTGCGTCAGATGTTCGGTGTCGACCAGCCGTCGCCTCCCTGATTTCCCCCGAAGATTTGACCAGATTTTGCGCCATCGTGTCGCTGGCGCGAGACGGCGGGGTTCATATAGTCTTCCAACCCGACGGGGCGGGCCGGATAAGGAGACGTCTGACCCATGCGCAAGCGTTCACAGAGGCTCTGGCTGATTGGCGCCGCGGGCGTGCTCGTGGCCGGCGCAGTTGCGCTGGCGGTGATCGGCCTGCAGGGGGCGGTCGCCTTCTTCCAGTCGCCTTCCGATATCGCCGCGAAGGGCGTGTCCAGTTTTCACCAGAGCGTGCGCGTTGGGGGACTGATCGAGGTTGGCAGCCAGAAGCATGAGGAAGGCGGCAAGCTCCTGACCTTTACCATCACGGATGGCAAGCACACCGTGCCCGTGGTGTTCGAAGGCATCCCGCCGGACATGGTCAAGGAAGGGAAGGGCGTGGTGGCCGAGGGCAAGTTCGATGCGTCGGGCACGCTGGTCGCTTCGCGCGTGCTGGCGAAGCATGACGAGAACTACATGCCCAAGGAGGCGTATGACGCGCTGAAGCGTGCGTCTGAAGCCCCGGGCGGACCCGATTACGGCTATGGCAAAGAGCCGTCCACTTGATCGCTGAACTCGGCCACCTGCTTGCGTTTCTCGCGCTGGCGGCGGCGTGCGGTCAGGCCGTGCTCGGCCTGACGTCCGGCGGAGAGACGCCTCGCAGGCTTGCGGTGGCCGGCGGGATTTTCTCGATGCTGGCGATGGTTGCGCTGATCGTCTGCTTCGTGCGTCTGGATTTCTCTGTCGCCCTGGTCGCCGAGAATTCGCATACGCTGAAACCCCTGATCTATCGCATTGCGGGCGCATGGGGAAACCATGAAGGCTCCATGCTGCTGTGGTGCATGGTGATGGCCGGCTATGGCGCCGTCGCGGCGCTGACGATGGCGAATGACCGGCTTCGTGACCGCTCGCTCGGCGTGCAAGGCCTGCTGACGGCCGGATCGCTGGCCTATCTGCTGTTTGTCTCAAGCCCGTTCACGCGTCTCGCCGACCCGCCCTTCGACGGCGGCGGGATGAATCCATTGCTGCAGGACCCGGCTGTGGCCTTGCATCCGCCGTTCCTTTACCTCGGCTATGTCGGCATGTCGTTCGTGTTCTCGATAGCGGCCGCCGGGCTGATCAACGGACAGATCGATCGCGAATGGGCGCGACGCGTGCGGCCATGGGCGCTGTTCGCGTGGAGCGCGCTCACAATCGGCATCGCGCTGGGCGCCATCTGGGCCTACTACGAACTCGGCTGGGGCGGGTGGTGGTTCTGGGACCCTGTCGAGAACGCCTCGTTCATGCCGTGGCTTGTGGGCGCTGCGCTGGTCCATTCGCTCATCGTGACAGAGAAGCGGGGCGGAATGGCGTCATGGACGGTGTTCCTGGCCGTGCTGACATTCGTGCTGGCGCTGCTTGGGACATTCCTTGTGCGATCCGGCGTGATGACGTCCGTGCATGCGTTCGCGACGGATCCGACGCGCGGTCTGGTGCTGCTGTCGGGGTTGGGAGTCATGGGCGCAGCGGCGCTGGCGCTGTTCGCATGGCGCGCGCCGCTGCTCAAGCCGGGGCCGGAGTTCGATCCGGTGAGCCGCGAAGGCGCGATGGTCCTGAACAACCTGTTCCGGTCGGTGGCGGCTGCGCTGGTGCGGGTCGGCC
>CAZTMG010000012.1:0-17141 GCA_964614815.1 uncultured Rhizobium sp.
GGCAAGACCACCTGCTTCAACCTGCTCACCGGTGTGTACAGGCCCAACGCCGGCTCGATCACGCTCGACGGACGCTCGCTTGTCGGGCTCAAGCCCAACCAGATCGCCCAGACCATCATGAACACCCGCATCTAAGGACCACATCATGCAGATCAGCCGCTACCCCTACGAGCTCCTCGCCCTTGCTGCCGTTGTCGGCATCCTGGGCTGGGCGGCGTTCATCCCGCTCGATGCGGCTGCGACCGCCGAAGGTGTGGTGGCCGTGGCCGGCAACCGTCAGGCGGTGCAGCACCGCGACGGCGGCATCGTCACCAAGCTGGCCGTGCAGGAAGGCCAGTTCGTTCGCGAAGGCGACCTGCTGCTGCAGATCTCGGCGTCCGAGCTGATCGCACAGGAACGTGGACTGGCCGGCGAGACGATCTCCCTGCTGGCCCAGCGCGCGCGCCTGCTCGCCGAGCGCGCCAACGCTTCCAGCATCACTCCGCCGGTCGAGTTCGCGACGCTCGCGGAGGAGGACAAGATCCTCGCCGACGAGGCGATGCGCAGCCAGCAGCTTCTGTTCGAGACGCGCCGCAATTCGGCCTATACCGAACGCCAGGTGCTGGAGCAGCGCATCCGGCAGCACTCCGAGCAGATTTCCGGCATCATGCACCAGCAGACCTCGAACGAACTCCAGAAGCAGCTGCTTGTCGAGGAGCTCGAAGGTCTCAAGAAACTTGTTCCGTCCGGCTATGTCGCGCTCAACCGCGTGCGCGCCATGGAGCGTGAGGTCGCCAATCTCGACGGTCGCGACGGCGCCCTGCGCGCCGACTCCGCGCGGCTGACAGAAGCAATCGGCGAAGCACGGCTTGAAATCCTCGGCATCAATCGCCGGATGATGGAAGAGGTCGCGTCCGAACTGCGTGATGTCCAGGTCCGTCTCGACGAACTCATGCCGAAGCTGAATGCGACGCGCCAGCAGATCGCGCGCGCCACCGTCCGCGCCCCGGCGACGGGCCGGGTAGTGGGTCTGAAGGTGTTCACGGAAGGCGGCGTGGTTAGCGCCGGCGACACGCTGATGGAAATCGTCCCGTCCGACCGCATGCTTGTGATCGAGGCCAGGGCGTCGGCGACCGATGCGGACGATCTCAATGTCGGCATGCCGACGCAGATACGTTTCCCGGCCCTGCAGGAGCGCGACATCCCGATCATCGACGGCGAGATCTCCAAGGTTTCGGCCGACAGCTTCGAAGACGAACGCTCCGGCGCCCATTATTTCGCGATCGAGGTGATGGTCCCCGAGGAGTCGCTGGCGAAGCTGAAGGAATTCCGCGCCGATGGCGGCATACGTGCCGGCCTGCCGGCCCAGGTGGTGGTCCCCCTGCGCAAGCGCACGGCGTTAGCCTACCTGCTTGAGCCACTGTCCTCCACCTTCTGGAAGGTCGGTCGCGAGCACTGATCGCACCTTCGCGGCGTCCAGACGTTTGAACGACCCGTCGTCCCGAACTCTCGCCAGCAGATTGCCGGCAAGGGTTCGGAACGACGCCGTTTTGAGTGGACGCCCTGCCTCGCGCTGCGGGCGATGCGGGGGCTTGTGCAATCGCGCGGACAGGGTGTACTGATCGGTATCGAAACTCGGGCTTTTGAACCGGCCGGATCGGAGAGCGGTCATGAAGCGGGCGGCGTCGTGTCTCGGTCTTCTGGCGATGCTTGCGGCGTGTGGACAGACGCAGCCGCCGGCGCAGTCGGCGCAGGTCACAGCCGGCGCTCCGCCCGCGCTGGACCGTCCCGCACCCAACCCGCTGAAGAACGCCTATTTCGGCGACCTTCACGTCCACACGCGCAATTCGTTCGACGCCTACATCTTCAACGTACGGGCCGATCCGGACGATGCGTACAGGTACGCACAGGGCGCCACGATCCGGCACGCCTATGGTTTCGACGTTCGCCTGCACGATGCGCCGCTCGACTTCATGGCGGTGACGGACCATGCGGAATACTTGGGCGTGTTGCCGGCCATCGCCACGCCGGGACATCCCTTCTCCAGGGTGCCCTATGCGGGCGAACTGTTCTCGACCGACCTCACAGTGGTGAACGCTGCCTTCCGGCGCTTCGGCGACAGCCTGCGAGCGGGGCAGCGCATTCCCGACTTTCTCGACATGGAGCCGACGCGGTCGGCCTGGCGCCAGAATGTCGATGCCGCGCAGCGCCATTATCAGCCCGGGAGATTCACGACCTTCATCGGCTACGAGTTCACCTCCGCCCTGACGGGCGGAATCTTCATCGCAATGTGATCTTCGCGGGCGCCAAGGCGCCGGACCTGCCTTTCTCGGCGCTGGAATCGCGCAACCCCGAGGACCTGTGGCGCTGGCTGGATGCGCGACGGAGCGAGGGAATGGAGGCGCTGGCCATCCCGCACAACTCGAATGGTTCGGACGGCACGATGTTCGAGCGGACGAAATGGAACGGCCAGCCGATCGATCGCGAGTACGCCGAGCTGCGGGCGCGGAACGAGCCGCTGGTCGAGGTGACACAGGTGAAGGGCACGTCGGAAACGCACCCGATGCTCTCGCCCAATGACGAGTTCGCCAACTTCGAAATCATGGAATGGTATATCGGCTCCGCGACGCCGATCACGAAATTCGCCGGCGGGTATGTGCGCGATGCGCTGCGCGCCGGGTTGGAAATGCAGACGACGCAGAACTTCAACCCGTACAAGTTCGGCCTGATCGGATCGAGCGATACGCACAACGCAGCCGGCAGCTATGACGAGACGGACTACTTTTCAAAGACAGGCGTGACGGATGCCACGCCAGCGCGGCGGGGCTCTGTGCTGCCGGAGGATGTCGAGAGCTGGGAGGGCTACACCCCGGCCGGGAATGTGGCGCGCTATTCGACATGGGGCGCGTCGGGCCTGACGGGCGTGTGGGCGGAGGAGAATACGCGCGAGTCCATCTATAGCGGGCTCCGCCGCAAGGAGACGTTCGCCACAACAGGCCCCCGCATCCGCGTGCGGTTCTTTGGCGGCTATGGCATCGGCGACGCCGTGCTGGCGAGACCGGAGGGGCTCAGGCTGGCCTATGAACGGGGCGTGCCCATGGGCGGCGATCTCATCGGACGTGCGGGCGGCTCGCCCGATTTCGTGGCGTGGGCCATTCGCGACCCGCGGTCTGCGCCCCTGCAGCGCATGCAGGTGGTGAAGATATGGACGGACACGGCCGGCAAATCGTCCGAAAAGGTGTTTGACATCGCCTGCGCCGATGGCGGAACACCCGACCCCACAACGCACCGCTGCCCCCCGAGCGCGGCGACAGGCGATCTCGAGACCTGCGCCGTCTCGGCCGGTGGGTGCGATGGAGAGCTGTCTGCCGCGTGGAAGGACCCGGAGTTTAACGCGACGCAGAATGCGATCTACTACGTTCGGGTGATCGAGAACCCGACCTGCCGCTGGTCCATGTGGGACGCCATCCGGGCGGGGGCCGAACCCAACCCCGCGCTTGATAAGACCATCCAGGAGCGCGCCTACTCCTCGCCCATCTGGTTCGTGCCGACCAGGGCGAACTGATGGACGAGGCGCGCGGCGGTTTCTTCCGGCGGCTGATACGCGAGCCTCTGGCGCATTTTCTCGCGATCGGCGCGGCGATCTTTGCGTTCAACGCGGCGTTCAATCACGACGCAGGGACGCCGGAAGGCGTCATCGAGGTTTCACAGGGGCGCATCGCACAGCTGGAAGAAGGCTTTCGGGCTGTCTCCGGCCGGGAGCCAGGCCCGCTGGAGCTGAAGGCGATCGTCGATGACTTCGTGATGGAGGAAATTGCCTATCGTGAGGCCATCGCCATGGGACTGGATGCAGACGACACCGTGGTGCGACGGCGCATGCGGCAGAAGCTCGATTTCCTCCTGGAGGACATGACCGCAATCAGCGAGCCAACCGAGGCGGAACTGCGCGAGCAGCTGTCCAGGGAGCCAATGCGCTATTCGAAGCCAGCAATGCGGGCCATTCGCCAGGTGCTGGCGAGCGAGGACAAGCGCGGCGCGGCGGCGAAGCAGGACGCACAGGCTTTCCTCGACCGTCTGCGCCGCGGCGCCGATCCTGAGGGGATGGGCGATGCGTCCATGCTGCCCTCCGCCACGCCGCTGACCAGCGAGATCGGCCTCGCCACGCTGTTCGGCGACGCATTCGCCGCCGAGGTCTTCCGGCATGACGCGGGCGAGTGGTTCGGGCCGGTTAAATCCGTGTTCGGCTATCACGCAGTGGACATCACCCAGCTGAGCGACGTGGAAACGCCGGCATTCGAGGCGGTCCGCGAACAGGTGCGCAACGACATCATCCAGAAAAGACGCATCGCCCAACGGCAGATGGATCAGCAGAGGCTGCGGGCGCGCTATGACGTGCGGATCGACTGGCCGGGCGGCAAGGCGCCTGAGGCCGCTGCACAATGAAGCTGCTGCTGCGTCTGATGCTGATTCTTGCCGGAGTCATCGCGCTGCCGGCGCCTGCAGCGGCGCATGAGGTGCGACCAGCCTATCTGGAAATCCGCGAGATTGCGGCAGGCGAGTATGACATCCTCTGGAAGACGCCGGCGCAGGGCGTTTTGCGGCTGGCGCTCGATGTCGTGCTGCCGGAGGGGTGCACGACATCGGAGGAGCCGCGCACGATCCTTGTTGACGCCAGCGTTCTGGCGCGATGGCGCGAGACATGTCCCGAGGGTCTGGTCGGCCAGGAGATCGGCGTCGATCGGCTCAAGGCGACGCTGACAGACGCGCTCGTGCGGTTCGAGCCCATGGAGGGGGCGGCCGTCATGCTGCGCCTGACGCCGGATCAGCCTTCAGCGACGATCCCCGCGAAGCAGGGCTGGAGCGATGTGGCGGGAACCTATTTCGGGCTGGGCGTGGAACACATCCTGCTGGGCTTCGATCACCTGATCTTCGTTTTGGCGCTGTTGCTGCTGGTGCGCGGGGTGGGGCGGCTGGCGGGAGCGATCACGGCCTTCACCCTGGCGCATTCGCTGACCTTGGCCGGGGCGGCGCTGGGCTATGTCAGCCTGCCGCCCGCCCCCGTCGAGGCGACGATCGCGTTGTCGATCATCTTCGTGGCGGTGGAGATAATGCGCGTGCGAGCCGGCGCGGACAGCCTGACGGCGCGCATGCCGTGGCTCGTGTCGTTCAGCTTTGGCCTGCTGCATGGCTTCGGATTTGCCGGAGCCTTGCGGGAGATCGGATTGCCGCAGGATGCAGTGGGGATGGCGCTGCTGTTCTTCAACCTTGGTGTCGAGGGCGGGCAGTTGTTGTTCGTTGCCACGGTGCTGCTGACGCGCCTTGCCTGGCGCCGGACGAAACTGCCTGAGCCTGGCTGGGCGGCGACGGCGCCGGTCTACCTCATCGGGGGAACGGCGGCGTTCTGGTTCATTGAGCGCATGGCGGGCATCGTCCTGCCGGGTTAGTCGGATTGGTCGACGCTAGGCTGCGCGTTGCTACCGGCCCAGAAGCTGTGCAGCGCGTTCGGCGAAGTAGGTGATGACGCCGCTGGCGCCGGCGCGTTTGAAGGCGCTGAGGGTTTCGACGATGGCCTTGTCCTCGTCGAGCCAGCCCTGCGCCGCAGCCGTCTTGATCTGTGCATACTCCCCGGAGATCTGGAAAACGAGCGTGGGGACGCCGAACTCCGAGGCGACGCGGTGGACGATGTCGAGATAGGGAAGGCCGGGCTTGACCATCACCATGTCCGCCCCTTCCGCGATATCCATCGCGGTTTCCCGAAGGGCTTCTTCCGCGTTCCCGAAATCCATCTGGTAGGTTTTCTTGTCGCCCTTGAGGACGGAGGCGGTGCCGACGGCGTCGCGATAGGGTCCGTAGAAGGCGGAGGCGTACTTGGCGGCGTAGGACAGGATCATCGTGTTCTCGAATCCCTCCTCGTCCAGCCTGTCCCGGATCGCGCCGATGCGGCCGTCCATCATGTCGGACGGCGCGACGATGTCGGCGCCGGCGCGGGCCTGAACCAGCGCCTGTTCAACCAGCACCTGGACCGTCTCGTCGTTGAGGACATAGCCGTCGTCGTTCAGCAGGCCGTCATGGCCGTGACTGGTGAAAGGATCGAGCGCCACATCACAGGCGACGCCGACTTCCGGCGCCGCCGCCTTCATGGCCTGGATCACGGTGGGCACGAGGCCATCCGGGTTCACGGCTTCATCGCCGCCAGCATTCTTCCTGGCCGGGTTGATGTGCGGGAAGACGGCGATGGCGGGGATGCCCAGCTCGCGGGCGCGGACGGCGGCCTTCGCGGCTTCATCGACATTGAGCCGATCGACGCCCGGCATGGTCTTCACCGGGACGCGGGGCTCCTTCCCGTCGTGCACGATCATGCCCCAGACGAGGTCGTCCGGGCTGGGCTTCGTCTCGCGCGTCAGGCGGCGGGACCAGTCGAACTGGCGCAGGCGGCGCATGCGGGAGGAGGGGTAGGCGCCGGCGATCAGGGACTTGGGCATCAGATGTTCCTTCTGCGGAACAGGTAGCGGGTCGTCCCCGGAATGTCACGGATCTGGCCGCTGAGCCCCTTGCTTCACGGGGCGTTGCATGAAGCAGCGGAGGCGGACGTCCATGGTCTGCTTCTGCAGCTCGCGAATCTCTTCCTGCCAGGGTTGCAGGCGCCAGGAGGGCACCTCGCGGAAGCCGAGGCGGCGGTAGAACGGGCCGTTCCACGGCACCTTGCGGAAGGTTGACAAGGAGACCCGGCGATAGGCGCGCGCCTCCGCTTCCTGCAGGCAGCGCCGGACGAGACGGCCGCCGAGGCCCTGCCGCCCATGGCGAGGCAGGACGGAGAGCTGGTCAAGGTAGAGGTCGTCCCCCCGGTCCGAACAGAGGGCGAATCCAACAAGCTCGTCCCGGTCGTCGACGGCGACCCAGATCAGGCCCTCGCCCAGGCCCTGGCGCAGGCGATCCTCGGGAATCGGCTGGGTCGGCTCACCCAGGGGGCCGAAGTCGATGAGGCCCGTGCCGCGAAAAAGCATCGCGGAGGCAAGGTCAATATTCTGGAGTTCGCCGATCTCGTTTCCACGCGCGGACCGCAGGCGATAGGCGGGCGCGGGATCGTCGATAAGGGTCGCCATGGGAGGGTGCGGCCTGTCGAAGGTCTTGTTGCTGGTGGAGTACGCATGGAACGCCGCGTATGAATACTGCCTGAACCTGACGTGGAACAGACCACATGACAGCCCTGACGCCTGAACAAGTTTTGATCCAGAAGACGGCCGCTGATTTTGCAGCGGAAAAACTGCGGCCCTTCGCGGCCGAATGGGACGAGCGGAAGCACTTTCCTGTGGACGTCATCCGCGAGGCGGCCGGGTTGGGATTCGCCGGGCTGTACGTCAACGAAGATGTCGGCGGATCGGCCCTCTCTCGTTTCGACGCCGTACTGGTGTTCGAGCAGCTGAGCCAGGGCTGCATCTCGACGGCTGCATACATATCCATCCACAACATGTGTTCCTGGATGATCGACCGGTTCGGGTCGGACGAGTTGCGCAAGGAGTGGCTGCCGCAGCTGACCTCGATGGAGTTCCTCGCTTCCTACTGCCTCACCGAACCGGGCGCGGGGTCGGACGCGGCGAGTCTCAAGACCCGAGCGGTGAAAGATGGCGGGGACTACATCCTCAACGGCTCGAAGCAGTTCATCTCGGCGGCGGGGACCAGCGACGTCTATGTCGTGATGGCGCGCACGGGACAGGACGGGCCGAAGGGCGTCTCCACCTTCATCGTGCGCAAGGACGACAAGGGTGTCTTCTTCGGCGCCAACGAGAAGAAGATGGGCTGGAACTCCCAGCCGACGCGTCAGGTGATCTTCGAGGATGTGCGCATCCCGGCCAGCCGCCGCGTGGGCGCGGAGGGCGATGGCTTCCGCTTCGCCATGGCGGGGCTGGACGGCGGGCGGCTCAACATCGCGGCGTGTTCGCTGGGCGGCATGCAGGAGGCGCTGAACAAGGCGCTGGCCTATGTGAAGGAGCGCAAGCAGTTCGGGCAGGCGATCGCCGATTTCCAGGCGAGCCAGTTCAAGCTCGCCGACATGGAGACGGAAACGCAGGCGGCGCGCATGATGCTCTATTCCGCCGCGCAGGAGCTGGACGCCCAGCATGCAGGAATTGGGACGCCGCAGGCGACGCGCTGGTGCGCCATGGCGAAACGCTTCGTGACGGACACGGGCTTCAAGGTCGCCAACGACGCGCTGCAGTTGCACGGCGGCTATGGCTATCTCAGCGACTACGGCGTGGAGCGCATCGTGCGCGACCTGCGCGTGCACCAGATCCTCGAAGGCACGAACGAGATCATGCGGGTCATCGTGTCGCGGGATATGTTGAGGCAGTAGATGCGAAGGTTGGGGACGATAATCGTACTGGCGTTGACTGCGGCAGGCTGCGACCAGACCACCTTTGAGCCCGGCGCTGAACTGCCGCTTGCATATGCGGCCGAGTACAGGTCCTTCGTTGGAGGGGGGCTCTTTTTCCAGCACGATGTTGAGGCCGAAGATGACCCCACCGCGCTGTTTGAGATTCCGAATCTCGTGCCGGCGTCCGGTGACCAACCGGCTCTAAGCGAGTTGCTCGGATATCCTCTGACCGATTGCTCCGACCGAGACTATCGCTGCATTCAAATTGGGCTGCATGCAGTGCTGGCTGTTCCAAGGCAGGGCGTTGCATCTGATGCTGCCTTTGAGTTTGCCGGAGCACAGTTTCATGTGACGTGTGATGATACGACGTGCAAATCGGCACTGATCAGAAGCGAGTGTGCATTCTGGGAGCGGACTGAGGAAGGTGAACCCCTTCAGTGTGTTGGCAAGGAAGCCGGCAATGTCTCGGCCGGGCGCGCGGTGACCTACCTGTTTGAGCGCGATCGCGGCGTCGTCGTCTTTGAAGCCAACGCCGCGTGCAAACCACCCTTTAGCCTGTCCACCTGCGCCGACGAGGATGCTCTGGTTCTGCAGAACGGGATCGGGCTTCTCGGGCCGGAGAGCTGACATGATCGAAGGCGCCTGTCTCTGCGGCTCCGTGCGCTGGCGGTTTGCGGGCGAGGTAGAGTCAGCGACGATCTGCAACTGCACGGCGTGCCGGCGCTATGGCGCGCTCTGGGCCTATGACTGGGAGCCGGGGCTGATCAGCGTTGAAGGCGAGACGCGGGCGTATCAGCGCCGGGCGGATTCGCCGCTGGGGTTTCACTTCTGTCTGCATTGCGGCTGCATCGCCTTCTGGCGTGGGACGCGGCCGGATGTGGACGGACGCATCAGGATCGCCGTGAACCTGCGGCTGGCGGCGCCGGGGTCGGTGAGCCAGATCGTGCTGGATATCTTCGACGGCCTCGATACGTTCGAGGACCTGCCGCGCGACGGGCGCTGCATTTCCCACGTCTGGGCCTGAGGCTGCATCACGATCCGTGCTGCCTGTTCTATCCTTGCGATGATCGACGGCGCCATACCCCCGGCGCCGTGGATGCGCAGGCTCCACGACAGTTGGGATTCCACATCACGGCGTGCTAGGTCGGTCGCGAGAGGTGCGTCATGGCCGAAGTCATCATTCATCATCAGGGCGTCGCGGGGCGGATTACGCTCAACCGGCCGCAGGCGCTGCATGCGCTGAACGAGGAGATGTGCCTTGCGATGGATGCAGCGCTGAAGGCGTGGGCGGACGATCCAGAGATCAAGCTGGTCGTCGTCGATCACGCC
Source organism: uncultured Rhizobium sp. (assembly GCA_964614815.1). Taxonomy (GTDB): domain Bacteria; phylum Pseudomonadota; class Alphaproteobacteria; order Caulobacterales; family Hyphomonadaceae; genus UBA7672. The sequence goes on from CAZTMG010000012.1 coordinate 9,680, forward strand.
CAGGGAACGCGCGGATTCTGCGCGGGGGGCGACATCCGCATGCTGGCGGAAAGCGGGGCGGCGGATGGCTCTGCGGCGCAGGCCTTCTTTCGCGCCGAGTATCGCCTCAATGCGCGGATCAAGAACTATCCAAAACCGTATGTTGCCTTCATGGACGGCGTCACCATGGGCGGGGGCGTCGGCATATCGGTGCATGGCTCGCACCGTGTAGCGACGGAACGTACGCTGTTCGCCATGCCGGAAACGGGGATCGGGCTGTTTCCGGATGTGGGCGGCGGCTGGTTCCTGCCAAGGCTGGGCCCGCCTCTGGGCATGTGGCTGGCGCTGACGGGGGAGCGGCTGAAGGGCGGCGATGTCTGCGCCGCCGGCGTGGCGACGCACTTTGTCGAGTCGGCGGTGATCGATGCGGTGAAGAATTCCATATGTGATGGCGGACTCGAGATGCTGGAGGCGATGGGCTGGGACGAAAGCGGTTCGTTCGAGAAGCATCGCGACGTGATTGACCGCTGCTTCTGGAAGCCGAGCGTCGAGGAGACTGTCGCGGCGCTGGAGGCCGAACCCGGTGAGTGGGCGAAGAAGCAGCTTGACGCGCTGATGACCAAGAGCCCGCGTACGCTGAAGGTGACGCACCGCCAGCTCGCCCTGGGTCTGCAGATGAAATCGTTCGAGGACAACATGCGGATGGAGTTCCGCATCGGCTGCAGGCAGGTTCACAGCCATGATTTTCAGGAAGGCGTGCGGGCGGTGATCGTCGACAAGGACAATGCGCCGAAATGGAACCCGCCGACGCTTGCGGAGGTCAGCGATCGCGTGATTGACGAGGTGTTCGCACCGCTTGGCGAAGGCGAGTTGACGTTCGATTGAGGCGCCGGCCTGCTCGTTCGGAAAAGGCCGGCGCTTGCAGCGAGCGGCCGCGCGGTGCGACCACGCTGCCGGGTCAGACGCGGACAAGTTCGGAGTGCTTTTTCAGCACCTTTGCTCCCGAATCCTGCTCGATCAGATAGGCGGGGTTGTCGCGCTCTCCGTTGCGGACGATGCGGGCGCCCTTGATGACGCGCTCGACCCGGTCGTGGAAGACTTCGCGGACGACGCCCTCAGCACTGTGCGCCCCCCAATTCCAGCGGACGCGTTCGCCGGGCGTGTAGGGATCAAGGGACCGGGTCATGCCCGTCATACGTTCGGGATGTATCGGCGGATCGATGTCCAAACGGCTGGCCAGCGTACGCTGCGGCGCCGGAAACAGAAAAAGGCCCGGCATGGACCGGGCCTTTTCCAGCTTGGGACGCCTGTCAGGCCTTCGGCGCGGTTGTCTGCGCGGCTCCCTTGGGATCGCCCTCGGTGAGGGCTTCCGCGACCGCGTTGCCATCCTCGTCGAGCGCCCCCTTGGGCAAGGCCTGCGCCCCCCAGTGCCAGAGGATGGTGAGCGGGAACATCAGCAACACCGCGAAGATCATCGCCCATTTGAGCGAGAACTGGTCGACGAGCGCCTCGGTGCTTCCGACGAAGGGCAGCGCTGTCGAAACCCACGCACTTGTATGCGCCAGCCAGTCCGAGACCGCGCCGACGATGGTGGGACCGGTGCCGAGGCCGAGGATGTTCAGGATGAAGAACAGCACGGCCGACGACATGGCGCGCATCGAGGCGGGCACCAGGTGGTGCGTGATCGCAAGCGAGGGACCAAGGTACATCGCGGCCAGGGTGATGGCCGGGAAGTAGAGCAGGAGCGACAGTTCCGGCGTCGGCGCGAGCATGGCGAGAATGAACAGCGGCGCGCCGATGAGCTTCCCCCACATCGGCACCCAGAGGAACCAGCGGCGGTCCTTCACGCCGAGCTGGTCGGCGAGATAGCCGCCCCAGATCGTTCCGATCATGCCGCCGACGCCGGAGACGGTGCCGTACATGATGCCGATCTCGGTGGAGCTCATGGCGACGCAATCGGCCGCGCCGGCCTGACAGAATCCCAGCGCGGACTGCAGCTCGGGCATGCCCCAGGCGCCGACATACTTGCCTGTCTCCTCATTCAGCACGCCATAGGTGCGCGGGAGGAAGGACGGCATCCAGTTGCCGAGGCCGTAGGTGACGAAGGTGCCGGCCCCGGTGGCGAGCGAGTAGTAGCGGAAGGACTTCAGCGCCCAGAGCTTCCTGAAGGATTCGATGAAGGTGATCTTCTCGGTAGAGGGCTTGATGCCGGAGAGTCCGCGGACAGGCTCGCGCATCGTCGTCCAGGTGATGACGGCGAAAATGACCCCGGGGATGCCGACGAAGAAGAAGGCTTCGCGCCAGGTGAAGGTGTCCGACAGCCAGCCGCCGAGATAATAGCCCATCAGCGTGCCCAGATAGAGGCCGGCGGAATAGATGGCGAGCGCCCGGCCGCGCTTCTCCTTCTCGTAGAGGTCGGAGATCATGGCGTGGGCGGGCGGGCTGCCGCCGGCTTCGCCGAGGCCCACGCCCATGCGGGCGAGCAGCAGTGTCAGATAGTTCGTGGCGAGGCCGCAGAGGGCGGTGAAACCGCTCCATACGGCGAGTGAAACGGTCACCACGCCCTTGCGGCTGGTCGAGTCGGCGATGCGGGCGACGGGGATGCCGAAGGTGCAGTAGACAACCGCGAAGGCGAGGCCGGTCATCGTCCCCAGCTGCCAGTCGAGCAGCTGGAGGTCCGCCTTGATGTCTTCCTGCAGGATATTGACGATCTGGCGGTCGATGAAATTGAAAACGTAGACGATCACGAGGATGAAAAGGGCCCACTTGCGGTGCGCTCTGGCGTCATCCATGTTCGTGATCTTGCTTGGCGACAGAAACGCCATCCCGAACTCCCTCCCGGCATGCGGGTTTTCTGACGTCTAACCCGCTTTGGCCTGCAGCCTTCCCAAAAGGAAACGGCCCTGTCCACGGGAAACCCCCGTCCGAGGCAGGCGCCGCGATAACATTCCGGACACCGGAAACCGGCTGGAAAGCCCGGGAATCTGCCGCGATGCGGCATGGGCCGGAGCGTCCTGCCCCGGCCAGCTTGACGCCCGACAGGACGCAGGCCTATGAACCCGCTCCCCATGAACGGGTCCCATGGCGGGTCCGGGCGATTAGCTCAGCGGGAGAGCACTCCCTTCACACGGGAGGGGTCGCAGGTTCAATCCCTGCATCGCCCACCATGCGTCGCCTTGAACTCCGCCTTTGCTCGCCAGCCTCTCCGGGCTGCGGGCGATATCCATACAGGCGAATCGGGATGAGTCACGGCCGCTTGCGGTCTGCGACCGACGACGGCCGTGGCAGCCCGGCGCGCCGGCGCTCAAATCCCTGCAGGGAGTGGGGACAGGTGGGCCGGCAAACACCGGGAGTCTTCAAGGGATTTCGCAGCTTTCCGAACATCTGTTCATCGAACGGGGGCCGGTTCGCCACAATTTATCTTCAAAATACCTCGCGGGCTCCATGCACAGCCGCAACTGCGTTCCTAGGTTGACATCACGCCGATACCGCAAAGCGGACGGCGGGAACTGAGGGACCTACCGAGGCCAGATGACGTTTGACCGTCAGAAGCGTCTCAACAGGTGTCTGGAGCGAACGAATGAACGGCGATTTCTGCGACCAGGATGGCGCGCGCAAGCTGAAGGCGAAGATCGAGGAATATTGGGCCAATCGCGGCTTCGATGTTTCCGTGAATCTGGTCGACGCAGGCTTCGTGCCGGCCATGCGCTCTGCACGCACCGATGTGCGGAGCAACATGGTCAACGGAATGCCCCCGCGCAAGAAGGCTGCGCGGCCTGAGCCGGGCAAGCCGGCCGGCTATGTGCGCGGCGTCGGCTGAGGTGCCAGCATACGGACCAGAAGGTCCGGCAGATCAGTGAACTGCGTAAACACGGCGTCGGCCCCCAGCAGGTCCGGCGCCGTGTCCGTATAGCCGCACGCATGAACCGCCACGGGGATGCCGGCGGCCCTGGCCGACAGCACGTCGAAGACGGAATCTCCCACCATGGCGCTGCGTGCGGGATCGCCGCGGGCGGCGCGGATCGCGTGCAGGACATGATCCGGATGCGGCTTGCGGTTCGTCACGCTGTCGCCGCCGGCGATGGCGGCGAAGCGGTGGGCGAGGCCCAGCCTGGAGAGGAGCAGCGCCGACAGGTCCGTCCGCTTGTTGGTGCAGACGCAGAGCCGGGCGCCCCGGGCCTCCAGGACATCGAGCGTCTCCACGACACCGGGAAAGGGGCGCGACAGGGCGGCGATGTCGGCGGCGTAGGCTTCGAAATAGCGTTCGGTCAGACGATCCAGGCTCGCAGCGTCGGGATGGGCGCCATGGGCGGCCAGGATGCGCGTGAGAAGCGCCCGGGCCCCGCCCCCCACGAATTTGCGGACGTCCGACTCGGCCGCAGGCGGAAGCCCCTCGCCCGCCAGAACGGTGTTCAACGCCCGCTGGATGTCGCCGGCCGTCTCGACCAGCGTGCCGTCCAGGTCGAAGGCGATGGTGTGGCCGGAGAGATTGGACATCGGATCGGGTGTGATACTCAGGGCGGGCTGGATTCGATCCCATCCCGCAGACCTGAAGGGACAGGCCATGGCCGACCGTTTCGCAATCATCCTCGCGGCGGGCAAGGGGACGCGCATGAAATCACCGCGGCCGAAGGTGCTGCATGAGGTCGGCGGCCGGTCGATGCTGGCCTGGAGCGTGGCGCTGGCGAGTGAGCTGGGGTGCAGGCGCTCGATCGTGGTGGTGGGGCCCGACATGCCGGCGCTGTCCGAGGCGGCCGCGGCGCTGGCGGGTGCCGAGAATGTGGTGGTGCAGCGCGAACAGCTGGGCACCGCCAACGCCGTCGATGCGGCGCGCGAGGCGCTGATGGATGCCGAGGGGCACGCCATCGTGCTCTATGCCGATACGCCGCTTGTGCCCAGGCAGGCGGGCGAGCGCGCCTTTTCGGCGATCGAGTCGGGGGCGAGCGTGTGCGTGCTCGGCTTCGTGGCGCAGCTTCCCAACAGCTATGGGCGGCTGGTGACGGCGGACGATGGCTCACTGGAGAGAATTGTCGAGGCCAATGACGCGACGGAGGATCAGCTCAGGATCGAGCTGGCGAATTCCGGCGTCATGGCTGCGCCGGTGCGGCTGATGTTCGATCTTCTCAAGGAGGTGAAGAACAACAACGCCAAGGGCGAGTACTACCTCACCGACCTCGTCGGGCTGGCGCGGGGACGCGGCCTGAAGGCGGCAGTGGCGCATTGCGAGGAACGCGACGTGCTGGGCGTCAACAGCCAGGCGGAGCTGGCGCAGGTCGAACGTATCTTCCAGGAGCGCATGCGCGAGGCGATGATGACGGCGGGCGTCACCATGCCGGCGCCGGAAACGGTGTATTTCAGCCACGACACCAGGGTTGCGCCGGGCGTGACGATCGAGCCGAATGTCGTGTTCGCCACGGGCGTCAGCGTGGCGAGCGGCGCGGTCATCCGCGCCTTCTCGCATCTGGAGGGCGCGCAAGTGGGCGCGGGCGCCCTGGTGGGGCCTTATGCGCGGCTGCGGCCAGGGGCGGTCATTGGAAAGGATGCGCACATTGGCAATTTCGTCGAGGTGAAGAACGTCGCGGTGGGCGACGGCGCCAAGGCGAACCACCTGTCCTATCTGGGCGATGGCGAGGTCGGGGCGGGCGCAAACATCGGCGCGGGCACGATCTTCTGCAACTACGACGGCTTCTTCAAATACCGGACGGTGGTAGGCGAGGGCGCGTTCGTGGGCTCCAACTCGTCGCTCGTGGCGCCGGTGACCATCGGCGCAGGCGGCTATGTCGGCTCGGGCTCGGTGGTCGTGGAAGATGTGCCGGCGGATGCGCTGGCCGTCGCGCGCGGGCGTCAGGCCAACAAGGACGGCTGGGCGAAGACCTTCCGGACGGAGAAGTCCGCTGCGAAGAAGGCGGGCAGGAAGCCGGACGGGGCGGTTTAAGCGCTGAGATATCGGCAAGCCCCCGCGCTCGTGGTTCGATGAACGCTCCCTCCGGTGGCCGCTCACCATGAGCGCTACACCGGCGCCAGCTCTCACGCGCTTATCCGGACAGCAGGCGAAGCGTGCGTCCGTCAATGGACGTGCGCGCCCTTGTTCATCGTAGCCTGTCCCCCATCACTGCTCTCGCCCCGGGGCCAAACTTCTTGAGGCCGTCCGCCGGGTTCACCAGCGCGCATTTCTTCATGCTGAGGCAGCCGCAGCCGATGCAGCCGGCGAGGTAGGCCTGCAGGCGGGTCATGCGCTGGATGCGCTCTTCCAGCACGCCATGGAAGTTGCGGCTGATCTTCTCCCAGTCCTTCTGTGTCGGCGTGCGTCCCTGCGGAAGCGTGGCAAGCACGGCGCGGATCTCTCCGATCGAGAAGCCGAGCTGCTGGGCGATCTGGACAAACGACAGGCGGCGGATGTCGGAGCGGAGATAGCGCCGCTGGCCGCCGCGATTGCGCGCCGGGGTGACGAGGCCTTTCGTCTCGTAGAAGCGGATGGCGGAGACGGCAAGTCCGGTGCGCTCCGCAAGGTCGCCGATGGAGAGGACCTGGTTGGCCTCTGCGGGGATGGAGTGAGCCATCGAAAAAAATCCCTTGACCTCAAGTTAGGTTGAGAAATTACGACTCAAGACCAGCAGAAAGGCAATCCGCGACAGACGGAACAGAAGAAGGGTCTGACCATGGCTGATACGGCGACAACCTCCGGCGCAACTTTCCCTGGTGCCCGCATGCGCGAGGCGGTGGATGACTATGCCGGCCAGGCGGTGCTGGAGCATGTGAACGTCACCACATCCTCGGCGCGCGAGACCGCGCAGCTGTTTGTCGACGTGTTCGGCTGGCGGATCCGCTGGGAGGGGGCGGCCAAGTCGGGCGGACGTTCCATTCATGTCGGCACGGACGGAACCTATGTGGCGCTTTACACGCCGCCCGAAGGCCTCGCCGAGGCCGCCGGCGTGGGGCAGCCCAACCATGTCGGCGTGTGCGTGAGGGACCTGACCGCGACAGAGACAAAAATCCGCGCGGCTGGTTATCAGCCCTACGCACACGCCGATTACTTCCCCGGCCGCCGTTTCTACTTTCGCGACCGGGGCGGCGTGGAGTTCGAGGTGGTGAGCTACGACTGACGGAACCCGCCGGCCTCAGGCGTTCGCCAGCTCCTTCGCGGCCTGCGCGCGAAGATCCTTCTTGAGGATCTTGCCCGTGGCGCCGCGGGGGAGCGGCTGCGTTTCAAAACGGAAGTAGCGCGGAATCTGGAACTTGCCGAGACGCGTCGAGAGGAACTCGCGCAGCTCCTCCTCGCTTACCGGCCTGTTGACATAGAGCGTGGCGCCGACTTCCTCGCCCAGCCGTGCGTCAGGCACGCCGTAGACGCAGGCTTCCTCCACCGCCGGGTGTTCCTGCAGGGCGTATTCAACCGCGCCGCAGCCGATGTTCTCGCCGCCACGGATCACCAGATCCTTGATGCGGTCGACGATGAAGACGAAGCCTTCCTCGTCGATCACGG
>CAZTMG010000012.1:17158-19177 GCA_964614815.1 uncultured Rhizobium sp.
ATCGACGAAGCTTTCGGCGTTGGCCTTGGGGTTGTTGTAGTAGCCCCGCATGATCGAGGCGCCGCGGATCTGCAGTTCGCCGCGCTGGCCCGCGGGCAGCGGCCTGTTCTGGTCATCCACAACACGGATCTCCAGAACGGCGGAGACGCGGCCGGAGCTTTCCGGCTTGCGCAGGTAGTCGCCCGCGGCGATGCCGACGCCGATGGCGTTGGTTTCGGTCATGCCCCACCCAGTGCCCGGATAGGCTTTCTCGAACACGCTGTCGATGGCGCGAACCTGCTCCGGCGCACGCGCCGCGCCGCCGCCGCCGATCTGCGCCAGCGTCGGGAACTTGCGGCCTGTGCGGCGCGAGAAGGCGACGAGGTCGCCCGTGATGGCAGGCGTCGCCGTCATGTGGGTGACGCCCTCGCGCTCGATGATCTCGGCGCCGCGCTCCACATCCCATTTGTACATCAGGATAACGCGGCGCTGGAACCGGTAGGACTGCATGTAGCACGCCAGCAGTCCGGTGACGTGAAACAACGGAATCGCGAGGAGCATGGCGGTTTGGGGCGGGGGCGGGTCGGGGGGAGGGGGCGTCAGCAGGCCGGTCGCCCAGGCGGCGTGCAGGTCCAGCTCCCATGAAAGCAGCGCGGAGATCACATTGCGGTGTGTGGAGACGGCGCCCTTCGGATTGCCGGTCGAGCCCGAGGTGAACAGCATCTGCACGTCGTCGTCCGGATCGACCGCGATGTCGGGCATGGATGTCCGCTCGCCCTTCGCCATGATGTCGCCCCAGCCGATCGCCCCGGCAGGCGTCCTGGGCGCGCGCACGGCGATGACATGGAAACCCGCCGGCGCGTTCGGCAGGGCGGCGAGGCGGTCGATGCGCTCCTGGTCCGCGATCAGCACTTTCGGCGCCGACAGGGAGAGGCCGTGGCGCATCTCGTCGGCCGTCCACAGGGCGTTCACCGCGACAGCGACCGCGCCGATGGAAGTGATCGCCGTATAGGCGAAGATCCATTCGGGATAGTTGCGCATGGCGATGGCGACGTTGTCGCCCTTCTTCACGCCGAGCTCGCTGACCAGGACATGGGCGAGCGTGCAGGCGCGCCGCCAGCACGCCTCGAAGGTGTAGCGTTCGTCCTCGTAGACAAGGAATTCCTTGTCGCTGCGCGTCTGCTCGAACAGCTCGCGCAGGTTGCGGGGGGCGTTCCGGAATGCACGGATCTTCCGGCCGATGGCCTCGATGTCGACGAGTTCGAAGGGCTGACCGGGCGCGGTCAGCTGCGCAAGCGCTTCGTCACGGGTCATCAAGGCGTGTTTCCTTCCCGGTCTCCCGGCCTCCGTTCTGCGACGGATGGCGCGGCCTTCCCCAGCGGCGGCCTGAATAGCACACCGCCCTTTCCGGGAAAGGCCGCGGAATGTCTCAGCCGCCGGTCAGAGGCTGGGATTTATAAGGTATTTCTCGCCCGTCGCCTTGCGGTTGTAGGCGCGGATCGTTTCCGGATCGAGCGCTTCCCGGAGCGAGATCGTGCGCGTGTAATGGCTGGCGAAGGTGGTCTTGAGTTCGGCGGCCACACGGGCCCGCAGCTTGCCGGCCTCCTCGTGACCGATCTTCTGGAGGAACGGCGTCAGAAGGAAGCCGCCAACGCCCCAGGCCATCCCGTAGGAGCCCGTGAGGATCGTCGGTTCGAGGCTCAGCCGGCCATAGATATAGACCTGCTTGTGCGTGGATGAGCCATAGCGACTGTAGGCGCCAGGCTTGGAGTTCAGCGCGATTTCCACCGCCGCGAGGATCTGGCCGGCCAGCTTGCCGCCGCCGATGGCGTCGAAGGCCAGCGTTGCGCCAGTCGCGGTCAGGGCGGAGACGAGATCTTCCATGAAGGTCGGTTTCGAGGAGTCGACGATGTGCCTGGCGCCGATGTCCCGGAGGATTTTCGCCTGCTCGTCGGAGCGGACGATGTTCACCAGTTCGACGCCATCCTTGAGACAGATCCTGTTCAGCATCTGGCCGAGGTTGGAGGCGGCGGCGGTGTG
>CAZTMG010000012.1:19203-19538 GCA_964614815.1 uncultured Rhizobium sp.
ATCTGCATGGTCTTCACCATGGCGAGGGCCGTCAGCGGGTTGACGAAGCAGGAGGCGCCGTCGGCGGCGGTTGCGCCCTCCGGCAGCGGCAGGGCGGCCCTAGCCTTCACCGTGCGGTAGGTGGCGTACATCTCCCCGCCGAGGATGGCGACGGTCTTGCCCATCAGGGCCTGCGCCTCGGGGTTCGTGCCGGCGGCCACGACCGTGCCGGCGCCCTCATTGCCCACCGGCATCGATTCATCGAGCCGGGCGGCGATGGCGCGCATGGCGGCCTCGGGAATGGCCGCCGTCACGACCGGCATGTCCTTCGTGCCGGAGACCTTCAGCGTCGAGAC
>CAZTMG010000012.1:19566-26239 GCA_964614815.1 uncultured Rhizobium sp.
CCAGGTCGGACGGGTTGATCGGCGTCGCCTCGATACGGACCACGATTTCGTCCGGGGCCGGGTCGGCGACGGGAATCCTGACGAGAGACAGTTCGAGTTCGCCGGATTTTTTGGCCAGCGACCGCAGCTGGATGTTCTCGAGCGCCATGTGGGTTTCTCCCTGCGTGATGGTGTTTGCGCGGGGTTTCCCTAGCATGCCCGGCGGCAAGGGCCAGAGCGCGGAAAAGGAAGCAACAGATCAAGCTTCACCCTGCAAATACCGGACGACCGGAAGCAGGACGCGCCGGGGCGCGGCCCGCGCCAGGGCGACCAGCGCCTTGTTTTGCAGGCCCGCCACGGCGACGCGCCGGTTGCGCTGGAAGGCGTCATAGCCCAGCTGGGCGACCGGCATGGAGGCCATCGGCCTTGCCGCCTTGCTGAGGCGGGTCCTGTCCGTGCCGGCGCGACCATGGAACTGGGAGACGGTGGGGCCGGGGCACAGGCAGGAGACATGCACGCCCGTGCCGCGCGCCTCCTCCCACAGCGCCTCCGTGAAGGACAGCACGAAGGCCTTCGAGGCGTAGTAGATGGACATGAGGGGGCCGGGCTGGAAGGCGGCGGTCGAGGCGACGTTGAGAACGCCGCCGCGTTTCCGGCGCAGCATGTCCTTCCAGTAGATGTGCGTGAGCTCGACGAGCGCACGGACGTTGAGATCGACCATGCCGAGTTGCGGGCCGATCGGCGTCGTATCGAAGCCGCCGGTCTGGCCGAAGCCTGCATTATTGACGAGAACGTCCACGCCCATTTCGCGCTGGGCGATCTCGCGCGCGAGAGCTGTCCCGCCGCCGGGCGCGCCAAGGTCGCGGGCGATGGGCGTGACCTTGACGCCATGCGTCTTCGCCAGGCGGTCCGCCACGTCGCGCAGGGCCGTTTCCGTGCGGGCGGTGATAATGAGGTCGTAACCGCCCTTCGCGAAACATTCCGCAAGGTCGACCCCGATGCCGGCGGAGGCGCCCGTGATGAGGGCTGTCTGTCCGGTGCCGGGCTTGCGCGCCATGGTCGTCTCCCCACGCCATTCGCAGGGTGGGCCCGCGGGCGAAGGCTGGTCAAGCGGCGTCAGCCGGGTTTTCCTAGACGAGGACGCGAATGGCGCGTTTGCGCCAGACGAAGGCGTAGAACCAGCCCTGCAGGATGAACATGGCGCAGAAGGCTGCCGGATAGGCCCACCACACGCCGTCTATGCCGATCTTGCCGTCCAGATAGATCGCCACCGGGATTTCCACGGCGATGATCGAGAAGATCGCGATGGCCGTGGGGGCGAGCACCGTGCCGGAGGATCGCATCATGCTGGAGAACACCACGGCCATGCCGAACACCACCGTGCTCCACAGCACGATATGCAGCAGGTGCTGCGTCAGCCCGATCACCGGCGCGTCGGTTATGAACATGGCGACGATGGGGCCGGAAAGGAGGTAGACGATGGCGACGCCAACGCCCGTGATGATGGCGTTGAGGATCAGCGCCGTGCGCGTGATGGCCCAGAGCTGGTTCGCGCGGCCGGCGCCGATGGCCTGCGCGCCGAGGATCGAGGCGGCGATGCCGATCGACATGGCGGGGAACTGCACATAGGCGAGGATCTGGTTGATTGCGCCATAGGCGGCCGTAGCATCCGATCCGTGACGATTGGCCAGGCCCAGCAGGGCGAGCTCCGCGATCGCCATGATGACCATCTGGATGCCGGTCGGCACGCCAAGCCGCAGCACCGCGCCGAGCACGGCGGGGTCGAGCCTGACGCGCGCCAGCAGCTCCGGCGTGGGCGCAAGCACGTGCCTGCGGCGCAACAGCTCCCGTGCCAGCCAGGCCAGCGCGACGATCAGCGAGCCGAGCGAAGCATAGGCCGCGCTGGCGACGCCCATCCGGGGCAGGCCGAACGACCCGGAGATGAGGGCGGGCGTGATGAGAAGGCCGATACCGGTCGACAGCGCCAGCGTCCACAGCGGCGTCACGGCGTCGCCCCCGCCGCGCAGGATCGACGTTGCGAGAAGGAACACGAAGAACACCGGCATGGTTATCAGCATGATGCGTGCGTATTCGGTGGCCGCGTGAATGATGTCGGGCGGGGTCTGCAGCGCGGCCATCAGCGGGCCCGCGAACACGCCGCCGAGGACGGCGATGACGAGACCGAACACCAGCGCCAGCGCCAGAGAGGCGCCGGCGATGCCGCGCACGCGCTCCATGTCGCCCTTGCCATAGGCCTGCCCGATCAGGACGGATGCGCCGGCGCCCAGGCCCATAACGAAGGCGATGAAGAAGAACATCACGGGGAAGAAGACCGTGGCGGCGGCCAGCGCCTCAACGCCGATCATGTGGCCGAGGAAGATGTTGTTGATCGTGCCGGACAGGGATTGCAGCACGTTCGCCAGCATCATCGGCGCAAGGAAGCCGACGAAGGTGCGCCATAGCGGGCGGCCCGGCGGATGCGGGCCCGGGCCGGGTTTCTGCCTGGAATGCGGCGGGGCGACGGCGGCGTCCATCGCGGCTCAGTCCCCGGAAGCCGGATTGCGTCCGCCGGCCCGGCCTGCGGAGACGCTGTACGGTGAAAGAGTCCTGTTTGTGGGCAAAGCCAATCCCCCTGCGCGGCATTGAGCGATAGGATGCTTAAGGCTTCGTGCGCAAGGCGGCCTCTCCGGCGCGTTTTCCCCGTCCAGCTTGACCTGTCGCGGGCGGGCGCGGACTATCCGGTCGTCGGAAACCCCCGGGTGTTCGGCGGCGCGCGGACGGGAGCACGGGCATGAAACTCAACATCACTGTGGATTGCACGCCCGAAGAGGCCCGCGCCTTTCTTGGGCTTCCGGACATAACGCCGGTGAACCAGACGCTGGTGAACGCGATCAGGCAGCGGATCGAGCAGAACATCGAGCTGGTCAGCCCCGAATTCTACCTCAAGCAGTGGTATTCGATGGGCGGACAGGCGACCGACAGCTTCATGCAGCTGATTCAAGCCGGCGCCCGCGCCGCGACGGGCGAGACGCCGGGCAAGAAGGGCTGAAGGCCGGCCTGACCCTTTTCGGGCCAGTGGCGGTCGAGCCGGCCATCGGCTATGGGGCGCGCGGACGGAGAGGGTCTGGCATGTCCGACATCGCAAAGCGAAACGCCGCCGAAGCGGCGCTGAAACTGGTTCAGCCGGACATGATCCTCGGGCTGGGCACCGGCTCCACGGCGGCGATCTTTGTGCGCCTGCTGGCCGAGCGGGTGAAGGCGGGGCTCAGGATCGCCGGCACGCCGACCTCGGAGGCCACCGACAGGCTGGCCCGCTCGCTGGGCGTGCGCATCGTCTCGCCGGACGAGCTTTCCCGCATCGATCTCACCATCGACGGGGCGGACGAGTTCGACCCGCAGCTGAACCTCATCAAGGGCGGGGGGGCGGCGCTGCTGCGGGAGAAGATCATCGCGGAGGCGTCGGACCGGATGGTGGTCATCGCTGACGCCGGCAAGCAGGCGCCCGTGCTGGGAAGATTTCCCCTGCCGGTGGAGATAAATCCGTTCGGGGCGGAACTGACCCGCCGCCGCATCCATGACAGGCTGGACTCCATCGGGCTGGGCCACGCCGCCTCGTCCTGGCGTATGGCGACGGGGGAGAGCCTGCTGCATACCGATGGCGGCCACCTGATTCTCGATGTCGCCTGCGGGCGGATTCCGGACCCGGCGGGGCTTGCCGCGGTTCTGGACGACCTGCCGGGCGTGGTCGAACACGGCCTATTCATCGGCTATGCCGACCAGGTGATCGTGGGAGACGCGACGGGGACCCGCCTCGTGAGCCGTTCCGGGGACCCTGGCTCGCGCTGAATCCTCTAGGGTTTCGGCCAAGCTGTGATACACGCCTGCCCGAACCCGCCGCTCGTCACGGACAGGAAACGCCATGAGCCTATGGAAACCCGCCATTATCGTCGCCGTGCTGGCCGCGGCCGGTTGCCAGCCCGTGGGCGCCCCGCTGGGGGAGAAGCGCCTGGCCGAGAAGATCGCCGACGCCCTGATCAGCGAGGATGACCTTGGCGGGGTCGCCATGCAGCAGATCCAGGGAATGTTCCAGCAGGGCGCGATCCCGCAGGACCGCGTCAGCCAGGTCGGCGTGGCGCTCAGCCGTGAATTGCGCAGCGAGCTTCCCAAGCTGAAGCAAACGCTGGTGGCCGACCTGATGAAGGCGTTCAATATCAAGGAGCTTCAGTTCTTCCACGAACAGCTGACCTCCGATGTCGCCCGGAGTGTCGAGCAGAAATCGCGCGCGGCGATGGCTGGCACGGGCGAGCAGTTGCAGACACTGGCGCAGGAAGCGGCTGTCCGAGCGATGGATCGCGTCAACTCCGGTTGGCCAACCGGTGCGCCCCCGGCTGCGCCGGCGGGTCCTTCGGGGTCGCCGCCCGGCGTGCTACGGCCCAACTGAGGCAAATCTGCCAGGCTGTCCCTCAGGCGACGCTGCGCCCCGGCATTGTTCGGGCGGGTGCAGGTGCTAGGATTCCTCGCGCCGGAGTTGCGGCGGACCGACGGGAGGATTGCATGCGCAGGTTTGCGGGATTTGCCGTGGTCGCGGGATTGGCCCTTGGCGGGGCTGCATGGGCGACCCCTCCGGGCGTGACCGAGAAGCAGGGCGCCTTCATCTCCCCGGACGGCAAGCCGCTCTACACCTTCGTCAACGACCGGACGCCCGGCAAATCCGCGTGCAACGGACAGTGCGCCGCCGCCTGGCCGCCCCTTGCGGCCGCTCCGGGCGCGACCGACGAGGGCGACTGGACCGTCATCACGCGTGACGATGGCTCGAAGCAATGGGCCTACAAGGGCAAGCCGCTCTACACCTACAGGGCCGATGCGCCTGGCCAGCCGGCCACGGGCGTCGGCCCGGCCTGGCCGCTTGCGGTGAAGTAGGCCGCTAAAGGCCGAGCCTTTCGTCTCAGGCCCGGAATCCCTAGATAGGCGCTGACAAGCAGCCCCGGGGCGCCCATGGCCTATGACTATGACCTGTTCGTGATCGGGGCCGGTTCGGCCGGGGTGCGGGCGGGGCGTCTGGCCGCCATGACGGGAGCAAGGGTCGCCGTCGCGGAGGAATACCGGCCGGGCGGCACATGCGTCATCCGGGGCTGCGTCCCCAAGAAGTACATGGTCTACGCCAGCGAATACGGCCGCTCGCTGCAGCACATGAAGGGCTATGGCTGGAGCGTCGAGAACGCGACCTACGACCACAATCTCTTCATGGACAGGATGCACCGCGAGGTGGACCGCCTTTCCGGCATCTATGCGCGTAACATGCGCAATGCGGGCGTCGAGCTGATCGACGACCGCGCCGAGTTCGTCGATCCGCACGCCCTGCGCCTGAAGAAGTCGGGCAAGACCGTCACGGCCGCGAAGATCCTGATCGCCACGGGCGGCGCGCCCGCGATGCCGGAGGATGTCGAGGGGATCGACCTTGCGATCTCATCCAACGAGATGTTCCACCTCGATGCGATTCCAGAGCACATCGCCATTGTGGGCGGCGGCTATATCGCGGTCGAGTTCGCAGGGATCATGAACGGACTCGGCGCGCGCGTGTCCCTGATCTATCGCGGCGAGACCGTTCTGCGCGGTTTTGACGACGACGTGCGCACGCACGTGCATGAGGAGCTGAAGCGCAAGGGGGTGAGTGTGGCGACCTGCGTTTCGCCAAAGAGCCTCAGGAAGGAAGGAGGCCGGATCATCATGGCGCTGTCGAACGGCGAGCATGTGACGGCGGACAGGATCCTTTTCGCTATCGGGCGCGTTCCCAACACGAAAGGCCTTGGCCTCGACAAGGCGGGCGTGAAGGTGAACGACAGGGGCGCGGTGATCGTTGACGACAGCTCGCGCACCAACGTGCCGCACATCTTCGCCGTGGGCGACGTGACCGACCGGATCGCCCTCACCCCCGTCGCCATCCGCGAAGGGCAGGCCTTCGCCCAGTCCGAATTCATGAACATGCCCACCGTGTTCGACCACAAGGACGTGCCCCATGCCGTCTTTGGCCAGCCGC
Source organism: uncultured Rhizobium sp. (assembly GCA_964614815.1). Classification (GTDB taxonomy): domain Bacteria; phylum Pseudomonadota; class Alphaproteobacteria; order Caulobacterales; family Hyphomonadaceae; genus UBA7672. Next base: position 25,583 of record CAZTMG010000012.1, read on the forward strand.
CCGTGGGCGTGGTGGGGATGACGGAGGCCGAGGCGCGCAGGGCCTTCGGCCAGGTCGACATCTACAAGACCCGGTTCCGCCCGATGAAAGATATGCTCACCGGGGATGAGGAACGTGTGCTAATGAAGCTCGTGGTGCGGGCCGAGGATGAGCGCGTGGTGGGCGTTCACATCGTTGGCCCGGACGCGCCCGAAATCATCCAGGCGGCGGCCATCGCCGTGAAGATGGGCGCGACCAAGGCCGATTTCGACCGCACCTGCGCGCTCCATCCCTCGATCGCCGAGGAGCTGGTGACGCTGCGCGAGAAGCATGTGCCGCCCGAACTGAAGCCCCCGGCGTGAGGCCAGCCGCGAGATGAACGAGAACCCGAAACCATCCGACCGCTGGAAGCCGATCAATTTCGGCTGGAAATACTTCAATTACATGATCATAGGCGTGGGCCTGATCGTGGGCTTCTGCGTCTGGGTCCTGCCGAACAAATGGGCGGACCCGGAGGTGCAGGCCGGCATCGAGCGGGTGAAGGAAAAGCAGCGGCTCGCCCGGGAGTGGGCGGCCCAGCAAGCTCTCATCAAGGCCGAGGAGGAGCGCATCGCCCGGTACAATGAGGAGGTCGGGCTGATCTATATCGACCCCGGCACGAACCCTTTCCTGCCCCCG
>CAZTMG010000013.1:0-12953 GCA_964614815.1 uncultured Rhizobium sp.
TGGCGTTGAGCGTCATCGCCGTGTCGATCAGCGTCTCGCCCTTCTTCACGGACGACGTTGCGATGGGCATCGTGATGACGTCCGCCCCGAGCCGGCGGCCCGCAATCTCGAACGATCCCTGCGTGCGCGTGGAGTTCTCGAAGAAGAGGTTGATGAGCGTCCGCCCGGCCAGCGTGTCGGCATGCTTGACGCGTTGCCGGTTGAGTTCGACATATCTGTCGCCCAGCGCCAGCAATGTCTCGATGTCGAGCCGGTTCAGGCCCTCGATACCCAGGAGGTGTCGATGGGGAAAGGCGTAGTCCGCCATGTAGCTGTCTCGCGATTTTGGGGGTGATAGCGAGGGAGTCGCCCCGGGGCAAGGCAGAGCGGAAACGCCTTGCCTGCCCCCGGCCGCCAGCCGCGGCCCGCATCCGGTCGGGAATGCCGGGAGTGCTGGCGCACCACACGATCCGGCGGCATGGCGGCCCGCTACGGGGGCGTATGATGCAGCCTGTCGATGGCGCCTTGCAGGATCCAGCTTGCCGCCAGCTTGTCGATCACCTCCTCGCGCCTGGCCCTGCTTGTGTCGGCGTCAAGCAGCGCGCGCTCCACGCCGGCGGAGGACAGCCGCTCGTCCCACAGCGCGATGGGTATGTCCCGCCGGCCGAGGATGTTCTGGGCCAGGGACCGGGCGGATTGGGCGCGGGGCCCCTCTGTTCCGTCCATGTTGAGGGGCAGGCCGAGCACCAGTCCGACGCATTGCCGCTCATCGTAGAGCGCGAGCAACCGGTCGAGTGCGGGCGCCAGCTTCCTGCCTCGGACAATGGCTTCGACCGGGCTGGCGATCAGCCGGCCGGAATCACATGCCGCCACGCCAATGGCCTTCGCGCCGGGGTCCAGGCCCAGCAGGGCGCCCTTGGGGGGCAGGTTTTCCAGCAAAACCATCGGCATGGCGCTGGCCTAGCGGATAAGTCGACGCTTGTCCCGCTTCTCGTCGCAAGCGGCATCGCGCAGGCGTGTGGGGCCAGCCTCTTGCCAAGCGACCGGGCCAGAGCGCCTAGTCACGGCAACTGAACGGGTCAAGGAGACGTCCATGCGTACCGCGCTGCTCGCCGCCATTCTCGCCTTCGCCGCGCCGGCCTTTGCCCAGGGCGCGCCGAAATTTCCCGAGAAGCTGGACAAGCCCGGCTTCCAGTCCGTGATCGCCGCGACCGGTCAGGTCTATGTCGCCGGCCAGCCGAGCGAGCAGGCCCTGCGGGACCTGCAGGCCAGCGGCGTCAAGACCGTGATCAGCTTGCGCACCCAGCGCGAGATGGACAACCGCGCGCAGGTGCCGTTCGGCGAGGCCGCCCTGGTGAAGGACCTTGGCATGAGCTACGTCCACGTGCCGCTCGGGGGGCCGGACACGCCCTATACGCCCGAAGCTGTCGACAGGGTTGCGGACGCCATCGCGGCCGCGGGCGGGGATGTGCTGCTCCACTGCACCGTCGGCTGGCGCGCCAGCCACATGTGGGCGGCCTATCTCGTGAAATACAAGGGCCTCTCCGAGGAGGAGGCCATCCGTCAGGCCAGCGCCATAAACTTCAACGGCTATACGCCGCCCAATGGCGGCCCCCTGCCGATTGACGGCCTGCTCGGCAGGCGCCCGGCCCAGTAGCCATCAATCCCGGAACGCCGCCATCTGCTCGCTCGTCGCCAGAAGGGTGCCGTCGGGCGACCACAGCTTCAGCTCGTGATCGAAGTATCCGCCCTCGCAACGGCGGCAGTGAACCTCGCTGAGGACGAAGCGCGCGCCAACGGCGGCGATCTCCTCGGGCGTCGCGTGGAAATGCGTGGTCATCGAGACGGTCGACGATCCGGAAATCATGTCCCGCTTCCAGATGACGCGCGGCGGGGCGAGATCGGCCAGCGCCGCCAGTTGCAGCACGTCGAGCGGACGCCCGGCCCGATCCCGCTGCCAGACCAGCGAACTTGCGGGCTTCGTCCGGTCGAGTCCCGGCGAGCGCGGCATCGGCGTGATCCAGCGCGAACGATATTGCGCGCCGAATCCGGCGGGCGGCGTCCATTCGCCGAGCCCCTCCGTTTCCGGCGGCGGAACAGCGGGCATGACGGCGTCAGTGAAGCATGTCGTCTCGCGCCGCACGCCAAGCGTCACCTGCGCGTGCGCACAGCACTTGCCGCCTTGGTGCAGCTCCGAGCGCCAGAACTGAAGCCGCGCGCCGGAGCGGATCAGCCGCGTGAAGACCTCATAGGGTCCCTCATTGATCGCTTCGATGAACAGCACGGACTGCGACAGCGGCGCGCCCTTCACGTCCGCCTCCTGCAGGATGGCCTTCAGCAGGGCCGCCGCCGTCCAGCCGCCGAACTGGCTTCCAAAGCCGCGATAGGCCGGATCGACCAGGCCTGACCAGCGGCCGTCGCCGGTCGCCATCAGCTGGATGGAATCTTCAAACGTGAGCATGGATGCGTCAGAGCGCGCGAACCTGCGCACGTCAACGCGACGGACTGATTAGCTGGACTGAACCCGGTCCGGCCCGCGCCCCGGCTCAGTCGGGCTTGCGCCTGTCCCGTCGCGGCGCCAGCACCAGCCAGAACAGCAGGCTGAACCCCAGGCCGAACGCCAGCGTCGCCAGCGGCAGCCACGGCCAGTAGCCCTGTCGAACCGCGCTGCCCGGCTCCAGCGAAAGCAGGCCGGCGGCGATGGCGATGCCGGGGATCGCGCCGGTGAGCGAGAGCATCAGGCGCTTCCGGCCGTCGGCGGCCATTACCACCACCTCTCCGGGCGCGCCGTGAAGGCGGCGGCGTCCTCGATGGCGGCGGCGACCTTGAAGCAGGCCTCCTCGTCAAGCGCCTTGCCGATCACCTGCAGGCCCAGCGGCAGGCCCTGGGCGTCGAGGCCAGCAGGCAGCGCAATGGCAGGCAGGCCAGCGAGGTTCGCCGTCACGGTGAAGATGTCGTTGAGGTACATCGCGACCGGATCGTCGCCCTTCTCGCCATAGCCGAACGCCGCGCTCGGCGTTGCGGGCGTCAGCAGCGCGTCGCACTGCCTGAACGCCTCCTCGAAGTCCTGGAGGATTCTCGTCCGCACCTTCTGGGCCCGCAGATAGTATGCGTCGTAGTAGCCGGCGCTGAGAACGTATGTGCCGATCATCAGCCGGCGCTGCACTTCCGCGCCGAAGCCCTTCGCGCGCGTGGTCTCGTAGGTCGATGTCAGCGAGCCGTCGCCCGTGTGCCGCGCGCCATAGCGGATGCCGTCATAACGCGCGAGGTTGGAGGAGGCTTCCGCCGGCGCCACGATGTAATAGGCCGGCAGCGCGTATTTCGTGTGGGGAAGCGATATGTCGACGATCTCCGCACCCGCCGCCTTCACCCAGGCAATGCCTTGTCGCCAGAGCTTCTCGATCTCCTCGGGCATGCCGTCGACGCGGTATTCCTTTGGAACGCCGATCTTCATGCCCTTGATCGACTTGCCGACGGCCTTCGTCCACTCCGGCACGGGCAGGTGCAGGCTGGTCGAATCCTTCTCGTCGCCGGAACACATCGCTTCGAGCATCAACGCCGCATCCCTGACCGTCTTGGCCAGCGGGCCCGCCTGGTCGAGCGAAGAGGCGAAGGCCACCATGCCATAGCGGCTGGCGCGGCCGTAGGTCGGCTTGATGCCGACAATGCCGGTGAAGGCTGCCGGCTGGCGGATCGATCCGCCCGTGTCAGACGCCGTCGCCGCGAGGCAGAGGTTCGCGGCCACCGCTGTCGCCGACCCGCCGGAAGATCCGCCCGAGGTCAGCTTCACGTTGGAGCCCTTGCGCCGCCACGGGTTGGATGGCGGACCGAAACGCGACGTCTCGTTCGACGAGCCCATCGCGAACTCGTCCATGTTGAGCTTGCCGAGCATGACGCCGCCTGCATCCCACAGGTTCTGCGTCACCGTGCTCTCATAGGTCGGCGTGAACTCGCCAAGAATGTTCGAACAGGCCGTCGTACGGACGCCCTTCGTGCAGAACAGGTCCTTGACGCCCAGCGGCGCCCCTTCGAGCTTTCCGCCCTGGCCCCTGGCGAGCCTCGCATCCGAAGCCCTGGCCATCTCCAGCGCCCTGTCCCCGGTCACGACCACGTAGGCGTTCAGCGTCTCGTTCGATGTCGCGATCTCCGACAGGAAGGCCTGCGTGAGCTCCAGCGACGAGAATTGCTTCGCCTTCAGGCCATCGACGGCGTCGGAGAGGGTGAGTTGCGTGAGGTCGGTCATCTTTGGCGTCGGTCTTGCGGTCGTCAGGAAAGGTTAGCGGCGTTCGCGGCGGGGCGCATGTCGTGACTGTAAGCCGCGAACAGCTCGAGCGCGCGGTCAAACCCGATGCCGTGACACTGCTCGGTCAACAGCGGGTGGTCGGGACGGTTGGTGTAGGGCTGCGGCCCGGTCAGCAGCAGCATTGGCAGCTGGCCGTCATTTTCCTCGAACGCCACGCCGACCAGGTTGGACGTATCGTGATGGCCGCCGAGTCGGTTCACCAGCCGCGCCGAGAACTGGCGCAGGTTGGCCAGCGTGCTGTTGCGCCACGCCTCGACATAATTCTGGAAATGGATGCGGTCGATCGACGCCCACACCGTGTACATGAACGCCGCCGGGGTCGCGCCGCGGATCATCAGGGGAAGGCGCATGCGGATGGCGAAGGACTGACCTTCCCAGACGGCGAAGCGCGCCGACAGGAAGGTGCGGTCCATGGCCACCGCGCTGTCCTCGGCATAGTCCTGCGGCCCCGCCCAGCCGAGCGGCGTCAGCATGTTGATCGGGAACAGGCCGACATGGCGCTGCCCGCAGGAGCAGGCAAATCCCGTCTGGTTGAACGCCTGCCACCGCGGGTCGGCGGCTGTGTCTGACGCGCCGGCCGCCATCTATTCCACCACCTTCGGCACGACAAAGAAGCCGTCTTCCGCCTTCGGCGCATTGGCCAGGACCTGATCGCGGATTCCGCCGTCGGTAACCACGTCCTCCCGCATCGGCAAGGTCATCCTGACCGGCGTGGTCATGGCCTCGACGCCCTCGACATTCACCTCGTTCAACTGCTCGATCCAGGCGAGAATGCCATTCAGCTCCCTGGCCAAAGGCTCCAGCCGCTCCTCAGGAACGGCAATCCGCGCCAGACGCGCCACCTTGCGAACCGTGTCCTTGTCGACGCTCACTGCGAAACCCTCGGAAAGCGCATTGTCTGGGAAGTTTCCCTTGCGCCTGCCCTAGACGGCCTCGCCCTTCAACTCAAGCTCCCGGCCAGCAGGCGCTGCCGGACTGCAACGGGATCAGGCCTTTCCGCCGGAAATCTGGAGCCTGTCGGGCGAAATGCCGATCCGGGCCAGGGCCCGGCTCCATTTGGTGTCAAGAGATGGGTCATAGACCAGCGCCACGTCCGGCTCGCCCACCAGCCAGACATTCTCCGCAATCTCCATCTCCAGTTGTCCGGGGCCCCAGCCGGAATAGCCCAGAGCCAGAACGAACCGTTCAGGCGGATGATCGGATGTCATGGCGTGCAGCACGTCGCGCGTCGCGGTCAGGCACACCCCTTCGCAGATATTCAGCGTCGCCCCGTCGCTGTCATAGTCCTCGGAATGCAGGACGAAACCGCGTTCGCGACTCACCGGGCCGCCGATCAGCACGTGTGCGTTTTCGGGGGCCTCATGGCCGTCGACGCCGAGTTGGTCCAACAGTTCGGGCAGGCTGTCCCTCTCGCTGGCCTTGTTGAGCACGATGCCCATGGCGTGGTCCGCATTGTGCGTGCAGACCAGGATGACCGCCCGGCTGAAGCGGGGGTCCTGGATCGCGGGCGAGGCGATCAACAACTTTCCTGCGAGCGAGCCTTCCACGCGGCGGCTGGTCTCCGGATCAATCAGCCAGGCCATGCTGGGCTTTCGCGGGGGCCAAGGCAAGCTGGTATTGGCTTCGGGAAAGGGGATTGGCCTTTGCCCCGGAAACCCACTAGATCGTTGCCGGAGCCCCGAGGGGCTGCGACCAATTCCGGAGGAAACAGGCGCATGACAATCAAGGTAGGCGACAGGCTGCCGGAGGCGACCTTCCGCGTGATGAAGGACGGAAAGCCCGCAGAACTCTCCGTCAGCGATCTCACCAGGGGCAGGAAGGTCGCCCTGTTTGCAGTTCCGGGCGCCTTCACGCCGACATGCTCGGCCCGACATCTGCCGGGCTACAGGGAAAAAGCCGCCGAGCTGCGCGCCAAGGGCGTGGATACGATCGCCTGCGTGGCGGTGAACGACGTGTTCGTCATGAACGCATGGGGCAAGGACCAGCAGGTGGGCGAGGACGTGCTGATGCTGTCCGACGGCAATGGCGACTTTACGCGCGCGATCGGGCTGGAGATGAACGCCTCGGGTTTTGGCATGGGGTCACGCTCGCAGCGCTACTCGATGATCCTCGAGGATGGCGTGGTGAAGCAGCTCAATGTCGAGAAGCCGGGCGAATTCAACGTGTCATCCGCCGACTACATGATGGGTCAGCTCTAGGTCCGGGCATTTTCTGGAGAACGCAGACGGAACCGGCGGCGCGGGAGCCATGGCGGCCCCGCCATTGACCCCGCTCCGTAGAGCCGACTAGCCTCGCCCTCGCATGGAGGAGGGGGTGGATGGACATCGACGTCGCCAACAATGCAGCCCTGCTGGTTCCGATCGTCCTTGTGGTGCTCGGCGTGATCCTGATTTTCAGCGCCGTGAAGGTCGTGCCGCAGGGGTATCAGTACACGGTCGAACAGTTCGGCCGCTTCACGCGCGTTCTGCAGCCCGGCCTCGCCTTCATCGTTCCGCTGGTCGATCGTATCGGCCACAAGCTGAACATGATGGAGAACGTCCTCGACATTCCGACGCAGGAGGTCATCACCCGGGACAACGCGATGGTCTCCTGTGACGCTGTCGTGTTCACCCAGATCATCGATCCCGTGCCGGCGGCCTACGAGGTCAACGACCTGATCCGCGCCATCACCAATCTCTCGATGACCAATATCAGAACTGTTGTCGGCTCGATGGATCTCGACCAGGTGCTGTCCAACCGCGACGACATCAACGCCCGCCTGCTGGCCGTGATCGACGCCGCAACGCATCCCTGGGGCGTCAAGGTCACCCGCATCGAGATCAAGGATCTCACCCCGCCCGCGGACATCACGCAGGCGATGGCCCGCCAGATGAAGGCGGAACGTGAAAAGCGCGCCCAGGTGCTCGAGGCGGAAGGCATGAAGCAGGCCGCCATCCTCAAGGCCGAAGGTCTCAAGCAGTCGCAGATCCTCGAAGCCGAAGGCCGCCGCGAAGCGGCCTTCCGCGACGCCGAGGCCCGCGAGCGCACCGCCGAGGCCGAAGCCAAGGCGACCACCATGGTCTCCGAGGCCATCGCCAACGGCGACGTCAACGCGATCAATTATTTTCTCGGCCAGAAATACGTCGAAGCCTTCGCAAAGCTCGCATCCTCCAACCAGCAGAAGACCGTCATCGTGCCCGCCGATTTCGCCGGCCTTGTCGGCGCCATCGAGGGCGTGCGGGCGCTCACCGCGGCCGCCGGGGAGGCAAAACCGGCGGCGCGCACAGGCGGGGATGGCGGAGGCGGCAGTCCCTTGGTCACCCGGGGATAGGACATGGATGCCTTGATCGGTTTTCTCGAAGGCCTCACGGTCTGGCACTGGGTCGGCCTCGGCATCGTGCTGATCTCGCTCGAGGTGATGATCGGCACTTTCGACCTGCTCTGGGTCTCTGCCGGCGCGTTCCTCACGGCGCTGTTCGCGCTCACCATGCCGGCGCCAATCAATGGCTGGGAGGGGCAGCTCACCTTCTTCGGCGTTTCCGCCATCGCCTTCGTCGCCTCGGGACGAACGGTGTTCAAGGGTCTGCGCAACCGCGCCACCTCGCACCCCAACCTCAATGACCGTCTGGCCAGCATGACCGGGCAGACGGGCGAGGCGACCGCCGATTTTTCCGAAGGCCAGGGAAAGGTGAAGGTTGGCGACACGGTCTGGCTTGCGCGCCAGTCGGGCGACCGGAACATCGCCCAGGGGGATGTCGTCGTGGTCTCGGGCGCCGACAAGGGCGTCCTGCTGGTCCGTCACGTCTAGCGGCGGGAGCGGTTCTCCTCGCAGCCGCGGCGGGCCAGCGCATCGGCGCGATCGTTCTCGGCGTGGCCGGAATGGCCCTTCACCCACCGCCAGTCCACCTTGCGGGCGCCTGCGGCCGCATCCAGCCGCATCCACAGGTCCTGGTTCTTGACCGGTTTCCTGTCGGCCGTCTTCCAGCCATTGCGTTTCCAGCCGATGATCCACCTGGTCAGCCCGTCCTTCACATAGGTGCTGTCGGTGTGGAGGATGATCCGCGCGCCTGCCGGCTGGCTCTCGAGCGCCGCAATGGCCGCCATCAGCTCCATGCGGTTGTTGGTCGTGCTCGGCTCGCCGCCATGCAGCTCCGTATCCGCGCCATTTGCGCGGATCAGCACGCCCCAGCCGCCCGGCCCGGGATTCCCGGAACACGCGCCATCCGTCCAGATCTCGATCGTGTCGCTCATGTTCTCCACGTCAGGCCGTTCGCCCGGCGCGTCAAGACTCATGCTAGCAAGGCGCCATGGGTCACAGCGTTCAGCTCATCATCGGTCGCGGCGAGGCCGTGGCCGCTTTCCTGCGGCAATGGCCGGTTGCGCGCGCCGTGGACCTCCGCGGCGGCTGGCGGGCCATTCCCGTGGACGACGCCCTGCACGCAGCCATCGAAGCGGCCCATCCCGGCGCCCAACGCCCGCCGGAACTTGATGTGTCGCCCTTCGGCCTCGACCGCGCGCTTGCGGCCGCCACGGCGGCAGGCGGCGGTCTCGCCTATGTCGAAACCGACTATTTCGGCGGTGCCGGCGGCCAGTCCGCGATGGCCTTTGTGGATGGCCGCGAAGCCATGGCGCCGCAACGCTCCCGTGGTGGGGGCGGTCCCATCAACCAGTCCCTTCGCGCCATCGGCGTCGTGCGCTCCGAAGCGGACGACGAATTCGATACGGTTGGCCTGGGCGAGCGCCGCGCGATGGGCGACTACGAACCCGAAGGCCCCGTCCGCCTGCGTCCGTCGCCTCCGCCAGCTCCTTCGCCGGAGCCGGAGAAAGCCCATGTCCCGCTTTGGAAGGTCCTGCTCGCCCTCGCGGCCATCATTGCGACTGGGGTGTTCCTGGCGGCGACGTTCTAGCGGCGGTCACGCGCCATAGTCCTCCGGCGACTTCGCCTGTCGGTGGAAGCCCAGCCGTTCGGCGTAGTCGAGCGGGTTGTGCGGTTTCACGAGGGCGTCCTTCGGCGTCCCAGCAAGATCGACAAGCCGCGTGAGGAAGAACCGCATCGCTGCCCCGCGCGCCAGCACGGGCAGGGCCGCGCGCTCGCGCGGCTCCAGCCGGCGAACGCTCTCATAGCCGGACACCAGCGCACGCCCCTTGGTCAGGTTGAACTCGCCGCGCCGCTCGAAACACCAGGCGTTGAGACACACCGCGATATCGTAGGCGAGAAAATCCGAACAGGCGAAATAGAAATCGATCACGCCCGACAGCTTGCCATCCAGGAAGAACGTGTTGTCCGGGAACAGGTCGGCATGAATGGCGCCGCCGGGGAGGGTCTTCGGCCAGTTCGCCTTCAGGACCTCCAGGTCCGCATCGATCAGCGCGGCAAGGCCCGGCGAGAGCGCATCCGCTTCCCCTGCGCGGCCTTCCCACATCCTTGGCCAGGAGGCGAGCGACAGGTCGTTCGGTCGACGCATCCGGAAATCGGCCAGGGCCGCATGGAAACGTCCCAGCGACTGACCCAGTTCGCGGCACTGCTCGATACTCGGCCGGCGCGGGCTCATCCCCTGCAGGAAGGTGCAGATCACGGCCGACTTGCCCAGCAATGTCCGCAGCGGATTGCCATCCCTGGCCGGTACGGGCAGGGGCGCTGGAAAGCCTTTCGAGGCAAGGTGTCCCATCATGCCCATGAAGAAGGGCAGGTCTTCCTTCCTTACGCGCTTCTCGAACACGGTCAGGACGAAGCGGCCCCTGGGCGTCTCCAGCAGGAAGTTGGAGTTCTCCACGCCTTCCGCGATGCCCTTGAACGCCAGCGGGGGGCCGAGATCATACTCGCCCAGGAAGCCCGCCAGCGTCGCGTCATCGATGTCTGTGTAGACAGCCATGACGCGTGGTTACGGGCGCAACGCGCCACACGCAAGCAAGTGTGGGTTTAGCTGGGCTTCGCCGTCTTCAGCGGCTCGAATTCCGTCCGCGCCCTCGCCACCCTCGCCGCCATGTCCGCCAGGATATCGGGATGCTTCGACGAGACATCGTAGGATTCCGCTGGATCGTTTTCCATGTCGACCAGCACCGCCCAGTCCACGCGTCCGGGCGCATCCAGAGGCGCCTCATAGGTGCGGTAGTGGCTGCGCACGACGTATTTCCACCGTTGTGTCCGCACCGCCGCCACGTCCTCGTTGATGAACAGGACCAGCTCCTCATGGGGCGAGGCCGCCCCGCGCGTCGTGAGCAGCGGGGTGATATCCAGCCCGTCCAGTCCGGCCGCCACAGCTTGCGCGCCCGTCCAGGCCGTCAGCGTCGGCAGCAGGTCGATGTTCATCGCGATGCCGTCGTTGACCAGCCCGCCGGGAATGCGTCCCGGCTGCCATGCAATGAACGGCACGCGATAGCCGCCTTCCCATCCGGCGCCGCCCTTGCGATCCCGCAAGCCGCCCGCAGAGCCTTCCCACCATGGCCCGTTGTCCGAGGCGAGGATCACCAGCGTGTCATTGTCGAGGCCCAGCTGTTTAAGCTGTGCGAACATCCGTCCCATGCCCGCATCGATCTCCTCGACGACATCGCCATACTCCCCCGCCGCGCTCCTGCCTGCATGGTCCGGATGCGGATCGAGCGGCACATGCGGCGCCGTCAATGTCAGCAGAAGGAAAAAGGGCCGCTCCCTGTTCGCCGCGATGAACTGCATCCCGCGCGCAAAGAATTTCTCCGTCAGGCGATCCATCGCCATGTCTTCTTCGTGCAGCTCCACGCCCGGGCCCGCGCTGTAATAGGCGATCGGCACCATGTCGTGGCTGTAGGGCAGGCCGGAGAACAGGTCGAACCCCTGCTGTGTCGGCGGCCAGAACGGGGCGACATGACCGAGATGCCACTTGCCCACGAGCGCCGTTGCGTAATCCGGTTTCAACGCCTCGGCGATGGTGATCTCCGACAGCGGCAGACCATGCGTGTCCGTCTGCCGGATCACATCGCGCGCCAGCCCCGTACGGACCGGATACCGCCCTGTCAGCAGACCCGCCCGCGACGGCGTGCACACGTTCGCGGACGCATAGAAGTTCGTGAGCCTCACACCCTCCGCCGCCATGCGGTCGATATTGGGCGTCCGGATCATGCCATTCCCGAACACGCCCAGATCGCCATGGCCAAGATCGTCGGCAAGGATCAGCACGATGTTCGGCTTGCGCGCGGGCGTGGACGCGACGGGCGGGGATGCACATGCGGCCACGGATGCGGATGCGGCGGATGCAAGAAGAAACTGGCGACGGTTCATGCCGCCATGGTGGCGATCTTTGTGACCAGGTCCAGCGTGCCGTTACGGCGCCGGTCTGGCCCGTCACGCTCCTTCCAGAGCGCGCGGGATGCGGAACACGACATCCTCCTGGGCGGTCACGACTTCCTGCACCGACACATCGAACCGCGCGCGGCAGGCGGCGATCACCCCCTGCACCAGCGTCTCCGGCGCGGAAGCGCCTGCGGTTAGGCCCAGCGTGGCGACGCCGTCCAGCCAGCCCCAGTCGATATCGTCGGCTGAGGCGATCAGGTGGGCCGCCTTCGCGCCGGAGCGCTCCGCAACTTCCTTGAGTCGCACGGAATTGGACGAATTCGATGCGCCGATGACGAGCACCAGCTGCGCCTTCCCGGCGATGGCCTTCACGGCTTCCTGTCGGTTGGTGGTCGCATAGCAGATGTCGTCCTTGCGCGGCTCCGCAAGATGGGGGAAGCGCTTGCGCAGCGCCGCGACGATGTCCTTCGTGTCGTCCACGCTCAGCGTCGTCTGCGTGACATAGGCCAGCTTCTGTGGATCAGCGGGCCGGAACGCTTCGGCATCCTCCACCGTCTCGATCAGCGTCATCGCGCCGTGCTCGATCTGCCCCATCGTGCCGACGACTTCCGGATGGCCCTGATGTCCGATCAGGAGGATGTGCAGTCCGTTGCGAGCATGCCGCTGCGCCTCCGCATGCACCTTGGAAACGAGCGGGCAGGTGGCGTCCACATAGGTCATCCGCCGCCGCGCAGCTTCCGCCGGAACCACTTTCGGCACGCCATGCGCCGAGAACACCACGGGCCGGTCATCCGGGCATTCGGTCAGTTCCTCGACGAATACCGCCCCCATCGCTTCGAGCCGCCTGACCACGTGCGCGTTGTGCACGATCTCGTGCCGCACGAAGACCGGCGCGCCCCATTTGGCCAGCGCCTGCTCGACGATCTGGATGGCGCGGTCCACCCCGGCGCAGAACCCGCGCGGCGCGGCCAGGAGGATGGAAAGGCTCGGCTTGGTCATCGGACTCGGGAAATAGGCGCATTCCCGCCTTCCCGCCATTCCCCCTGTCGCCGCGGCGATCAAAAGCGGCGATTCTTGGGCAGTTCCCGACGTTGCGCCAGGCCGGGGTTCGAGGCTATCACCGCCTCGAACAAGGATGTGTCGGCCGGGCTGCCCGGGGCCGGCCCTGCCGTCAGGATGTGCCCGTGAAGCGTTTTGCCCCCGCCGCCCTTGCTCTCTCCGCGCTGGCGCTGACCAGTTGCGCCGGGGTGGATCTGTCCAATCTGGATGACTCGCCGAACGTCGGCCCGTGTCCTGTCGCCGCCTCGCTCTACGACGCCAGTCGCGTGGTCGAGATCGACGGGCCCGAGCGGCACGAAAACGTGAAATACACAGGCGAGATCCAGGGGGTCCGTGGCTCTTGCCGCTACATTGGCGCCAATCCGA
>CAZTMG010000013.1:13063-15862 GCA_964614815.1 uncultured Rhizobium sp.
CTCGCCAAGGAGCGCTTCGACATCGAGGTCGCCTGGCCGGCTGGCAAGGACATTGTGCGCCATACCGAGACCATTCCGGGCATCGTGATTCCCCGCGCCAACGAGACCATATCGGGCTCGAACTTCGAGGTGCTGGTCGGCTTCGACCTCACGCCGGAGCAGCTCGCCTACAACCGCAGCGGCACCCGGTTCACGATCAACGTTGCGAAGCCCGCCGCGTCGCAGTAGTCCGGCGAGGCTTCCAGACGCCTCCGGACCGCTCCCATGACCAAGCCAACCGATCTCGCCGGCCAGTTGTCGGTCGCCGCCGGCGAAGCCTTCGCCGCGCGCGGCCTCGACGCCGCGCTGGGCGCGATGCGCCGCTCTGATCGCCCGGACCTGGCTGACTTCCAGTGCAACGGGGCGATGGCGGCCGCCAGGACGCTCGGCCGGAATCCGCGCGAGATCGCGGCGGAGATCGTCGATTCGCTGAAAGGCTCGCCGCTCGTGGCGTCCGCCGACGTGGCCGGTCCCGGCTTCATCAATGTCAGGGTCTCCGGGGAAGCGCTCTCCCGGCGCGCCCATGAGATCGCCGCCGACGATCGCGCCGGCGCCTGCAAGACGGATCGCCCGCGCCGCGTGGTGATCGACTTCGGGGGCTGGAACGTCGCGAAGGAAATGCACATCGGTCACCTGCGCTCGACCGTCATCGGCGACAGTCTCCAGAGACTCTTCCGCTTCATGGGCGATAGCGTCACCAGCGACGTCCATCTTGGCGACTGGGGCCTGCAGATGAAGCTCGAACAACCGGACCTGCCATACTTCGACCCCGCCTTCACCGGACCCTATCCGGAAACCAGCCCGGTCACGATGGACGATCTCGGTCGTCTCTACCCGCAGGCCTCCGCCAAGTCGAAGACAGACGAGGCGCGTCGCGACGAGGACCGCAAGGCCACCGCCGAACTTCAGGAGGGCCGCCCCGGTTATCGCGCCCTGTGGCGTCATTTCTGCAATGTCACGCGCGTCGGTCTCGAGCGCGAATGCGCCAGCCTTGGCGTGCGCTTCGACCTCTGGAAGGGGGAAAGCGACGCCGAGCCGTTCATTCCGGCCCTCGTCGAGGACCTCAAGGCCCGCGGCATCGCAGAGCTGGATGACGGGGCGTGGATCGTCCGGGTGGCGCGAGAAACCGACAGGAAGGAAATGCCGCCTGTCATCCTCGTCAACCGCGATGGCGCAATCGGCTATCATGGCTCCGACCTCGGCACGATCGTCGACCGCAAGACGACCATCGATCCGCAGCTCTGCCTGTACGTAGTGGATCAGCGCCAGGCGCTGCATTTCGAACAGGTTTTCCGCGCCAGCGACCGCGCCGGGCTATTGCCGGAAAGCATGCTCGAGCACATCGGCTTCGGCACGGTCAACGGCGTGGACGGCAAGCCCTACAAGACGCGCGACGGCGGCGTGCTGAAGCTGCACGACCTGATCGCCCAGGCCGACGAGGTCGCGCTTGCACGCATGGCCGAAGCCGAACTCGGGGCTGGCGTGTCGGACACAGAACGCCGCGACATCGCCCACAAGGTGGCCGTCGCCGCGATCAAGTTCTCGGATCTCTCCAATGTCCGCACGACGAACTACATCTTCGATCTCGACCGTTTCATCTCGTTCGAGGGCAAGACGGGACCATACCTCCTCTATGCCGCCGTGCGTATCAAGTCGCTGGCCCGCCGCGCGGAAGACGAGGGGGTAAGGCCCGGTCCGATCCAGATCGCGCTCGACGCCGAACGCGTCCTCGTGCTCCAGCTCGATGCCCTGAACGACGCCCTGCGCGGCGCCTACGACAAGCGCATGCCGCACATCCTGTGCGATCACGCCTACTCGCTGGCGCAGGCTTTCTCCAGCTTCTACGCCGCGGCCCCCATTCTGGTCGAAAGCGATCCGGTGAAGAAAGCCTCGCGCCTCGCCCTCGCGATGGCGACGCTGAAGCAGCTTGAGCTTGTCCTGGGACTCATCGGGATCGACACGCCGGAGCGAATGTAGCCATGACCATTGCTTTCCGGGTTGACGATCTGTCCGGCGCCGCCACGCAGGCCCTGGTGAAGCGACACCTCGAAGGCATGCATGCGAACTCTCCGGCCTGCAGCGTTCACGCCTTCGACATCGACAGGCTGCGCCAGCCCGGCGTTACGTTCTGGACCGGATGGCTGGGTGAGGAGATCGTCTGCATGGGCGCGCTCAAGCGCCTCGATTCCGCGAACGGCGAGATCAAGTCCATGCGTGTCGCCGACGCCCACCTCGGCAAGGGCGCGGGCAGGGCGATGCTCGATCACATCCTCGCCGAAGCCCGCCAGGCTGGCTTCAGGACGCTCTGGCTCGAAACCGGATCCGCGCCCGCTTTCGTACCCGCACTGAAGCTCTACGAAAGCGCCGGCTTCGTCTTCTGCGGCCCCTTTGCCGACTACAGGGAAGATCCCTTCAGCCGCTTCATGACGCTGGCGCTGTAGCTGCTGTCCATTGCCTGCAGATGCGTGAAGGGCGGAACCTGCGTTCCGCCCTTCCGCGTTCTCAGTTCCCAGCGCGCTGGGCGTCGCGCAGCGCCCTGAACTCGTTGCCCGGATGCCAGTTCGGCCACGCATCCGAATTGGCGAGACGGTTAACCAGCTCGTAGTCGACCTTCACATCGGCCTCGATGCCCGACAGATCCCACGTGTCGTCATATTCGTCCGCAGGCTTGTGATAGGCCTCGTCCGTGTACTTCTTGCCGGCGGCCTCACCTGCGGCCTCGCCCCCATTTATGAGGTCGACGCCGCTGTCGATGTACAG
>CAZTMG010000013.1:15877-26235 GCA_964614815.1 uncultured Rhizobium sp.
TCTTGGCGAGACTGATGTGGTCCGAACGGTAGAAATAGCCGTTCTCCGGGTGCGGGTCGGGGCGCACATACCGGCCGCTTTCCGACAGGATCGTCTTGAGCAGGTCTTCCAGTTCGGAAGCCCCCGCGCCGATCACCACCATGTCCTTGGCCGGGCCCGTGGGCTGCAGGGCGTCGATGTTGAGCCCCGCCACGATGTTCTTCAGCGGGATCAGCGGGTTCTCGCCGAAATAGGCCGAGCCGAGCAGGCCGGACTCTTCGAGCGTCACCGCCAGGAACGTCACGGAGCGTTTTGGCTTTGGTCCCGATGCAATCTTCTCCGCGATTTCGAGGATCGCCGCCGTACCGGTTGCGTTGTCCACCGCGCCATTGTTGATCGTGTCAGCGCCGGGATCGTCACTGGCGCCTTTTCCGAGATGGTCCCAGTGCGCCATCAGCAGGATGTGCTCGTCCGGCTTCTCCGCGCCCCTCACCGTACCGATCACATTCCGCGACTCCCTGAAGCTGATGGTCTGGTTGATCGTGGCGGAGGCCTTGAGGCCGGTCATCGGCACAGGCTTGAAGCCGCGCTTGTTGGCCGCCGCGCGCATCGCGTCGATGTCCAGGCCCGCAGCCTTGAACAGCTCCGTCGCATGGCTCAGCTGAATCCAGCCTTCGAGTCGGGCGCGCGAGGCGCCGCCATCGGCGCGCACGAGATCGGCCTGCTCGCCCGTCCACGAACCTTCCACCACGCCCCAGCCATAGGCGGCGGGCTTCTCCTCATGGATGATGAGGGCCGCCGTCGCGCCTTGCCGCGCAGCCTCCTCGAACTTGTAGGTCCAGCGCCCGTAATAGGTCATGGCCTTGCCGTTGAAGAGGCTGTCGTCGTTCGTCACGAAGCCCGGGTCGTTGACGAACATGACGGCGGTCTTGCCCTTCATGTCCACGCCCGCATAGTCGTTCCAGTTGGCTTCGGGCGCCACCACGCCATAGCCGACGAACACAAGATCGGAGTCGGCGAACGACACGGTCGTGTTCTTCTGGTCCTTGGTGATGAACACGGCGTCCGGACCGAGCTTGAGATCCCACGTCTTGCCTTCGGGTCCCGTGATTTTGAGCGAGGATGTCGCCGGATCGACCGTCTGCGCCACCATCTTCACGACCTGGAAGTAGGAGCCGTCGGGATTGCCCGGCTCCAGCCCGACACGCTTCATGTCCGAGGCGATCCAGGCCGCCGAGGCTTCCCCAGCCGGCGTGCCGGGGCCGCGACCCTCATACTTGTCGTCCGCCAGCTCCTTGATGCGCGCGGCGATGTCTGCGGCCGTGATGTCGGCCGTGGTGGTCAGCACGGCGCCGACCGGGCCGGCGGGCGTCGCCGGCGTTTCGGGTGCAGGCGCTTCCCCGCCGCAGGCCGCCAGCGCGGCCGTCATCAGCACTGCGGCTGATAAAGCTGGAATTCTCATTCGGGTCTCCCTCAGGTCGCGGCACATTATCCCGCGAGAGACGGTCCGCAAGGGTCGGAATGGTCCCGCCGCCCTGGCCAATCAGGCCCGGAGAGCCCTGCGCGGCATCGGCTACAGTACGCCCAGCGCCGCCAGGATTATCCAGGCGCCGATGGCGGCGAAGATGGCTGCGGCCCCGGCGCGAACGCCGGCCAGCGGCACGATCCGTGTCACCGCCTCGCCAAAGATCACCGCCGGAACATTGGCCAGCATCATCCCCAGCGTGGTTCCGATGGTGACCAGCAGGATGTCCGTATACTGCGCAGCCATCAGCGATGTTGCGATCTGCGTCTTGTCGCCGATCTCGACAAGGAAGAAGGCAAGGGTGGTGGTCAGGAAGACGCCGCCGGCCGAGCGGTTTCCGGCGTTCTCATCCTCCCTGTCGGGGATCAGCGCCCACGCCGCCATGACGATGAACGCCGCCCCCACGACCAGCCGGAATGTCGGCCCTTCCAGCCATTGCGAGACGTAATAGCCGAGCGTCGCAGCCGCCGCATGGTTCAGCAGGGTGGCGACCAGAATGCCCAGAATGATCGGAACCGGCTCGCGGAATCTCGCCGCCAGCACGATGGCCAGCAGCTGCGTCTTGTCGCCGATCTCGGCAAGCGCGACGACGCCCGCAGGAACCCAGATCGCATCCATGAAGCTCGTCCAGGGGCCGCGGTGCTGACACGACGACAGAAGCGCTTCCATGGGCCCGGGCCGGAAGCGCCTGTCGCCGGTCTCGCCAGTCCAGACCCGAAGGTCTGTCGTCCGCGCCATGATCCCGAAAGACCAAGCATGTTGACGCGAACTCCGCGGGGTCTGCGGACGGCTACTCCCCGAACGCGGCGTATCTGGAGGGGCTGGCCATCAATGTCAATTCACTCGCCGTCGCTTTCCTTGCGATTGCGTCTCAGCCCGTCAGCTCAGCGTCGTCGTCAGGCGCATGGTCCATGCCAGGCGGTTGTGGATCGCCAGGCAGGGAAATCCACGCCGTCTCGCCCGGCGGCTGCCTGAACCACGTGTCCTTGAACCCGCCCGCGATGGAGGCGCGCCAGTCCGCCGCAGCCTTCGTCAGCCGCTCCTTCGAGGACGCCACGAAGTTCCAGTCGAGATGCCGCGGCCCGTCCAGAGGATCGCCGCCCGCGAACATGATCCGTGTTCCCGCCGCCAGCTTCACGGGGCAGGGCCGTTGCGGAGACAGGACGGCCATCGTCGCCTCGTCAATGGTCTGCCCACCCACCTCCGCCGATCCGCTGACCACATACAGGCAAAGCTCAGGCGCCTCGGGAGCCATGATCGTCGTGTCGCATTCTGCCATCAGCGTCAGCTGGCAGATGCCCGCGGGAAACGACACCGGAGACCGATGTCCATAGGCCGCACCCGAAATCAGTACGCCCGTCGCTCCGCCAGCGTCGATCTTCGGCAGGACATCCGCCGGATAGTGCTGAAAGGTCGGCTCCTGCTCCTCGTGCGACTGCGGCAGGGCCACCCAGGTCTGGATCGCCTCGATCCGGTGACCGTGCGCGCGCTCGTGGGGCGGGGTCCGTTCCGAATGCACGATGCCGCGCCCGGCCGTCATCCAGTTCACGGCGCCGGGCCGGATGGTCTTGACCGTTCCCAGGCTGTCGCGATGGTCCAGCGCGCCGTCGAACAGCCATGTCACGGTCGCCAGCCCGATGTGCGGATGGGAGCGCACATCGATGCCCTTGCCCGGCGGCATCATGGCCGGTCCGAGATGATCGAAGAATACGAAGGGGCCCACATTCCGCCGTCCCGCGAAGGGCAGCAGCCGCCTCACGCTGAACCCTCCCAGGTCGCGTTCGCGCGGCGCGATCACCAGGTCGACAAGCGGCTCCGGCATCGGTTCCCTTTCATCGGCTGCAGAGCACTATGGACGAGGCCGCCGAGATTGGGAAACTGTATCGATGACTGAAGGGGCCTTTCGGCAGGCGAAGCGTCTCTGGCGCATGTTGGCTCTCGGCCTGGCGGCGTTTGCCGCCGCCTGCGCGCCGTTGCAGCAGAAGGCCTTCACGCCAGCCCGTCAGCCAGTTCCCGGCTTCTTCGAAGACGGTTTCGTCTCGTTCGACGGCGCCCGCCTCGGCCTCGATGTCTACCGCGCCCGCGGTCCGTCCCGCGGCGCCGGACCGTGCGACGATGGCCGCGGCGTCGATCCGTCCGCCCGCGATCCGGCCTGCATCGCTGCGGCGCAGATCCAGGCCGTCGAACCCGACGTGGTCATCATCGCGGTCCATGGCATGAACGACTATGCCGGCGCGTTCAGGTCTGCTGGCGCCTGGTGGGCCGCCCACGGCGCCACCGTCTATGCGTACGACCAGCGCGGCTTCGGCCGGTCTCCCGGCTGGATGATCTGGCCCGAACACGACGTGATGCGGAAGGACCTCGCCACCGCCGTGGCGGTCGCCCGCCAGCGCCACCCGAATGCACGCATTGCCGTTGTCGGCGAAAGCATGGGCGCCGCCATGGCCATCACCGCCTTTGCTGAACCGGACGCGCCGAAGGCCGATGCGCTCATCCTCTCCGGTCCCGGCTTGCGCGGCTGGAGTGTGCTGCCATGGTTCTACAGCGCCAGTCTGTGGGTGTCCTCGCACGTCCGTCCGGACTGGATCGTCGTACCGCCCAGGGGAGTCCGCGTCGTCGCAACCGACAACAATGCCAAGCTGCGCGAGATGTGGTTCAATCCGCTTGTCCAGAAATCCAACCGTATCGACAGCGTCTACGGCGTCGTCTCGATCATGGAAGAGGCCGACGCGAAGATTGCGAGGCTCCCGCCCGAACTGCCCACGCTGATGCTCTATGGGGCGAAGGACGAGATCATCCCGGTCGAGGGCGTCATGCGCGCCACAGCCAGGATGCCGCCCCATGTGAAGACGGCCTACTACACGAAGGGGTATCACATGCTGATGAACGACCTTCAGGCCGAGACGGTCTGGCGTGACGTTCTCGCCTTCATACGTGATCCGGAATCACCCGTGCCGTCCGGCGCCCCGCCTCTGCCCTGGCTGGCCCGGCAGAGCGCGGGCAGGCAGACGCCGGAGACTGTAAGTCGTTGAAATTGCACCGGTCAGTCCATCCCGAAAATTAACCAACTCGGTCTATGATGCCGGCTGGCTGGGGGCAGAGGGTCAAGGGCTGCAGCGCAGAATGCTGGCGCAGGTGAGGAAACTGGCGGGCGGCGACTTCGCCGGGCGCTTTGGCGCCTGGTGGCATGGCCGCGACTACGTCCCGCCGGCCGAAGCCGAAGCGCCAGCCGACGCCCCGCCCGCCGAAGCCGAAAAGCCCGACGAAGCGTCGGGCCCCGAAACGTCTGCACCCGCCTCGGAGGATGGCCCCCAGGCCCCGGCGACGTCGCGGACCCCCGTCTACGCCGCGCCGACCCGCACCCAGATCGTCGATGGCGCCGCCGTCCGTATCCGCGCGCTGGAGACGTTATGGGGCGAGGGGCGGTTCTCGCCCGGATCGTTCTCCCTCGACACCCGCATCATCGACGCTGCGCTCGAACTGGCCGACCGCCCCGGCGACATTGGTTTCATCGGCGCGGACGTGGCGCTGTTGCAGGCTTTCGTCGCCCAGTCGGACCGCCGCCCGCTCGTCAATGAATGGCGGGCTGCCTGTCTCGCGCGCGTGGGTGAAGCGATCCCCATGGCTATCGCCTCCGCCTGCGAGGTCGATCGCCCGCGCAATCTCGCCGACAATTCGCTTCCGGCCCTGGTGAGCATGGAAGCCTTCGCCTACTCTGATCACAAGGCGGGTCTTGTCGCACGCGTCTATCGCGCCCTCGACGCCCAGGGCCGCTGGGTGTTCGTGGATACCACGCGCCGCACCAAGAAGACGCCGCCGCAAGCCTTCGCGTCCGCCTGGGCCGAGCCGCTCCTCGCAACGAACGACGAAATCGAGGAGCTGCTCACGCTTGCCGGCTTCAGGACCGTCCGTCGCGTCTCCGTGGTCGAACCCGTGCTCAACGCCGCCCGCCAGGGCTACGCCAATCTCGCGCGCGTTCTCGAACGCGCAGCCGCCGAAGGCCTCACGGGTCGCGAAGGCGCGCTGATGCTCCAGGAACTGGCGTGGGAAGCACAGAGCTGGCGGGCCCGCATCCGCGCGCTCGAAGGCGGCGCGCTGGAAGTGAACCTCTGGGTCGCCGACAAGACCGAACAGGAAGGCCCCCTTGGACTCTCCCTCGACGCCATCGTGACCCCCGACGACGCCGGCGCGGCCGACACGCTGTTCGATCAGGCCTGACATCAAGCCCGCCCGGCGCCAGCCCCTCCGTTGACACATCGCACCGCGCGCGACATCATTCACCCAAAGGGGTGAATGATGCGCTATGACGGACCGTCCGCGGATCTCGACAGGACGCTGATGGCGTTGGCCGATCCCATTCGTCGGAACATTCTGCGGCGCCTGGCCGGGTCGGAAGCGCGGATCACGGATATCGCGTCCGGGCTTCCGATCTCGCTGAATTCGGTGAGCAAGCATGTCCGGGTTCTGGAGCGCGCTCGACTGGTCGAGCGAACCATATCTGGGCGCGAGCATCTTCTCCGCTTTCGCCCTGAGCCGCTGTCGAAAGCCCAGCAATGGATTGCGACCCAGCAGGCCTTCTGGGCTAGCCGGCTTCAGGCCATCGACGATCTGTTGACAGCGGAAGACGCGAACAGGACCCGGAACAAGAGTCCAAGGGAGAAAAAGCATGTCCGCAAGAGTTGAGGCCAAGACCGTTCATATCTTCAAGGCGACCGCTGAACGCGTATTCGACGCGTGGCTCGATCCGGCGAAGGTGCGATCCTGGGGGGCGCAACCGGTTCCGGGTATGCCGCCCTTCGATATTCGCCGCGTCGAGATAGATGCCCGGGTCGGTGGCAGGTTCACTTTTTCAGACATGCGTGAAGAAGGCGAGGCGGTGCACTGGGGCTATTATCTCGAAATCGACCGTCCCCGGAAACTCGTCTTCTCATGGTTCACCTCCGAAGAGGAAGAGCGGGAGAACAACTCCGTCGTCACGCTGATCATCGAGCCGTTGGACAGCGGATGCCGCGCCACCATCGTGCATGCGATGGACGCGCGCTGGGCTGACTACATCGGACAGACGGCGTCGGCATGGGGATTCATGCTCCAGCAGATCGACATGGACTTCGCGACAGGAGGCAGCGGCTGACTGGCGCAGCTTGCGCCGCAGCATTGCTTGACGGTCGCGCCCTCGCGGCTACGCTCACGCCCTGAACCTGTTGGGGGTGACGATGCATCTGCGCAGACTGCTGTTCGCGGCAATCATTACGCTTGGGCCTCACGCCAGCGCGCAGGACACGGACGCGCCGCCCAAGCCCAAACTCGACATGGTGCAGACCATGATCTTCGAGGCCCTCAAGACAGGCCCCGCCGAGGACAAGGGCGGCATGCTCCGCCAGATGATGTCCCTTGCTGGCCGCGACGATCTGGCATCGACCAACCAGCAAAGGCCCGACTGCATCGCGCTTCCCGGCGATCCCGTCGCCACCGTCGTGGAGCGTGCGCGCGCGACGAACATCGTCATCATCAACGAGGATCACGCAGCGCCCTTCGACCGCCACTTCATTGGCCGCGTGCTCACGGCGCTGAAGGCCGAGGGCTACGCAGTCTACGCCGCTGAAAGCCTGTCTCCTTATGGGGGCCTCGATCATGATGGCGTGCTTGCCGGCGACGGCTTCTACGTCAACGAGCCGATCTATGCGCGTACGCTCGGCCTGGCCAAGTCGCTGGGCTATCGGCCTGTCGCCTATGAACAGACGCAGGAGCAGGACGCGATGCTGAAGGCGTCGAACCCCGAGCTGAGCCAGATCAACCGCCGCGAAATCGCGCAGACCGATAACCTGATGGCCGCCATCTTCAATGAGCAGCCCGACGCGAAAGCCGTCATCCATGTCGGGCACGCGCATGTGTGGGAACACAAGATGCCGGAGTCGCGCGGCGCCGAAGTCTGGATGGCCGAGCGTCTCAAGGCGCGCGCCGGCCGCGATCCGCTCACCATCGACCAGACGATGTGCAACTCCACGTCGGACGTCAGTGTCGCCGCGATCGAACTTACGAAAACCGACGGCACGGTCCAGCCCGCGAAGGTCACCGATCTCTTCATTGGCCATTCACCGCTCGATTTCCGCAATGGCCGCGTGGCGTGGCGGCAGGACCTTGGCGAGCGCCTCATGCCGATTCCGCCCGAACTGATAGGCAGCGCGGAGCACGTCATCGTGGAAGCCCGGCCCGAAGGCGCCCCGTCCGATGTCGTCCCGACGGACCGTATCCTCCTCCGCCCCGGCGAGACCTTGCCATTGCTGCTGCCGCCGGGGCGCTACCGCGTGGAAGGCTTCACGGCGGCCGGGAAAATCGAGGGCGTGACCCCCGTGGTCGAGACCCCATAGTCCCCACGACACAATCCTTGCCGCCGGACCCGCCAATGGCCTGCGATACGCAAAGTCTTGCTCCGTCGCGCGGTTCACCCGGGGGAGGGGAGGGGGTATACGCGCGCCAGATTCCGCGCCTGAGGTTCCTCTTAGGGCGCGTCCCCGGAGTGCCTCATGTTCGACAAGCCCGCCTTCGCCGGCCACGAAAGCGTCCACCATTTCTTTGACGCCAAAACCGGTCTTCGGGCCATCATCGCGATCCACTCCACCGCGCGCGGCCCCGCCGCCGGCGGATGCCGCATGTGGAGCTACGCCACGTCCGACGACGCGTTCACTGACGTGCTACGGCTCTCCGAAGGCATGAGCTACAAGAACGCCATGGCCGACCTTCCGCTCGGCGGCGGCAAGGCCGTCATCTGGGGCGATCCGCGGAAGGACAAGACCCCCGACTTGTTCCGCGCCCTCGGTCGCGCCATCGAGTCCCTCAACGGGAAATACTGGTCCGCCGAGGATGTCGGCGTCTCCGTCCAGGACATGGCCTACGCGGCGGAGGAAACAAGGTTCGTCTCCGGTCTCGCCACCGGCAAGGCCGCCAGCGGCGATCCCTCCCCCGTAACGGCAAGGGGCGTTTTCCTCGGCATCAAGGCCACGGCCCTTCGTGCTTTCGGCTCGGACGATCTCGATGGCCGCCACATCGCCGTGCAGGGCGTCGGCCATGTCGGCGCCGCCCTCTGCGGCCATCTTGCCGAAGCTGGCGCGAAACTGACCATCACGGATGTCAACGCCGAAGCCCTCGCCAGCGTTGCAAAGGCGACCGGGGCGAAGGTGGTCGCTCCCGGCGAAATCTACGATGTGTCCGCCGACATCTTCTCGCCCAACGCGCTGGGCGCGGTCATCAACCCGGAAACGCTCGCGCGCCTCAAGGTGAAGGTCGTCGCCGGCGGCGCCAACAATCAGCTCGCGACCCCCGATATGGGCGACCGCCTGCGTGAGAAGGGCATCCTCTACGCCCCTGATTATGTCATCAATGGCGGCGGCATCATCAATGTCGCCGCCGAGATCGCGGGCGCGTACGATCCCGCCTGGGTGGAGGCGAAGGTCCAGCGCCTTGTCCAGACCCTGGGCGAGGTGCTCGATCTGGCCCAGCGCGAGGGACGCGCCACCAACCGCGTGGCCGACGCGATCGCCCGCAGCCGGCTGGTTGCAATTCCCTGACAACCCATTAGCCTGCCCGGTTGTTGCGGTGCAGCGAGATCTTAGACGCCTGCCAGATGGCGCGGGTCTTGCTGGGCAGGTTGGCGTAACGGCAGTCGCCGCGGCATAACGCCTGCGGAACGGCCCGTTCGCCAGACCGTTCGTGGTTGGGCGTAAGGCTTCGGGGGCGTTATGTCTGAAGTCGTTGTTCTTGTCGGCGCCGAGGAAAGCCGCGATCCGTCGCGCTTGATGCGGGCGCTTGATGCATTTGCAAAATGGGCCGTAGAATCAGGGCTCTGGTCCGATTCCGGTGATGCGCCGGACATCATGATGAAAAGCGAGATGAACGAGGGGGAGCTGCGCCGGAAGCTGGTGTTCCAGAACCGCGACCAGGCCGCCCGTTTCCTCCACTTCTGGCGCGTCGAGCGCCACCGCCCGGCCCATCCGGACCAGCCCGCCGCCCGGGCCTGAGCCGTCCGGCCATCGCATCCTGGTACAACGCCCGCGCTGTCCGGCGATTCGCGCAGCCCGACCCTGCGCGCGTCTTTCCATGTGCATTGTGGCGCATGGCTGCCTGTGAAGATGAATGGCGTCTGGTCCTTACCCGCTGCGGCGATATAGAGCGCGCATGTCCCATCCCTCCGGCGCCCGAAAATCTCCCCTCCGTGTCGCCGTCATCGGCGCTGGAGTCGTCGGTCTCTGCATCGCGCTGGAGCTGCGCGGCCGGGGGGTCGAGGTCGCGGTCTACGATCGCGGGCGGGAAGTCGGCGCCGGGGTCTCCATCCGCGCCGCCGGCATGCTGGGCGCCGCGTTCGACTGGGCGATTGAGGACGACCAGCGGTCGCTCGTCGCCCTTGCGCGCCATGCCGGCATGCTCTGGCCGGACTTCGCCGCGAAGGTCGAGCGTCTTGGGGGGGGCCCCATCGAGTACTCTTCCGAGGGCGCCGTCGTCCTCGCCCGTACTGACGCCGAAACGCTCTGGCTTGAAAGCCTCGCCGCCGCCTGCCAAGCCCGCGACCTTCCCGTCGACCGACTGACGCCCGCCGCCGTCCAGGCGCGCGATGCGGCGCTGGCCGGAAGGATCCGTGCTGCGCTCTATCTGCCGGGCGATCGCCAGGTGGAGCCCGCCCTGCTGCTGCAACGCCTGGCCGCTGCGCTCGCGCGTCAGGGGGTCGGTCTGCGTTTCGGCCGTCATGTCGAACGCATCGTCGGCGGCGTCAGCTTCCTGCTGCCAGACGGCGACCGGTTTGACCGCATCGTCCTCGCCACCGGCGCCGCGCCCTTGCCCGCCTTCGCCGGCCCGCGCGGGG
>CAZTMG010000014.1:0-19631 GCA_964614815.1 uncultured Rhizobium sp.
GGGCAGCCACAGCGGCTCGAACGCCCGCACGGCGGCGTCATCGCGCGCGACGGCCCCGTACTCGCCCTGGGCGCCTATCTCGGCCAGTCGACGCCGATCATCAACCGCGCCACGGGCGAGACGCTGTATGGCGAAGTCCCGCCCTACTCCGTCGTCGTCGCTGGCAGCCGCCCGTCCGCGAACCCCATGCCCGGCCAGAACTGGTCCCCCTCGCTCTACTGCGCCGTCATCGTGAAACAGGTGGATGCGCAGACGCGCTCGAAAACCTCCGTCAACGACCTGCTGCGCGCCTGATGGGCACGAAGGCGAAAAAGGCCGCGAAGAAAAAGGCGGCCGCAAGGCCGGCCTCGCCCTTCGCGGCCGCTGGCTATTCCGGCAAGACCCTCATCGCCAGGCTCGGCCTCAAGGACGGCGCGAAGGCGATCGTCATCCGCCCGCCCGCCAACTACGCCAGCCTCACTGACGGCGCCGCCATCGGCCAGCGCAACGCCGCCCCCGCCGCCGGCGATTTCGACTTCATCCACCTCTTCGTCCGCAACGCCGCCGAACTCGCCGCCAAGCTGCCGAAGCTGCAGCCCCGGCTGGCCGAAGGCGGCATGCTCTGGGTTTCCTGGCCCAAGAAGTCCTCGAAGCTGTTCGTGGACCTCACCGAGGACGGGATCCGCAGGATCTGCCTTCCCCTGGGCCTCGTCGATGTGAAGGTCTGCGCCGTCGATGAAGACTGGTCGGGCCTCAAGCTGATGCGCCGCAAGGCCAAGTAGGCGACGCGCCCGCGCCTTGCACGCCGGCCGGAACCCCGCCAGCACCTCGCGCATTCCTCTCCCGACTCCATAGGGAGACGCGTCATGGCGTTCGTCTATCTCGTCCTGTTCATTCTCGCCGCGATCTTCGCGGTCACGCTCATCATTGGCGCCGCGTTCAAGCTCGCAGGCTTCGCGCTCGCCGTGGTGCTGTTCGTCGCCGCCGGCCTCTGGATCGCGCGCAAGCTGCGCGGCCCCAGGCCGCCGCAGCGCCTGACGCGCTGAGGTCCCCGCCGCCGTCCCGCCCCCGCTGCCCGCGGATCGCAACGCCACCGGACCCTGCCCCGGACCTGCATGAGTCCGGGCGGTGGCTGGGGCGCGTGCTGAAGGATTTCAACGACTTGCGGTTGCCCATGCACACAGGTCCGGTCGCGTGCATCTCCCACTCTCGGGAGGCGTGCAATAGTGTCTGCACGGCTGGAAATGGAGGAACCTCGCCCTGACGTCGCGAGGTACACGCGAGGCGGGCGGCGGACGTGTCGGCGTGGCGCTGGCGACCCTGTCATCCGACGCTCCAGACAAGTTACATGGATGAGGACGGTGAATGCCGATAGAGAACCGCGGCTGGGGGAAACCGCGCCGCGCCTACGGGCCCGCGTCCTGAGGAACCGCTCAGCGGCGTCCCGAAGGATGAGGCCGCCCGCTGCAGGATTCCGTCATGCCCCAACAATGCCCGGAACACGCCATTTGCGATCGCGCAGCTCCTTGCGGGGCAGATAGGCGCGAGACAGCAGGCGCATGGGGCCGGCCGCGCAGGCAGCCAGTTGGCGGCCTTGTCGCCTGTCAGGCAAGTCGGCTGGGGTCCGGCAGCTCTCCCGTCACACGAAACCGCCCGGAAGTGCGGTCGCGATTCTCCCCGCGAGCGTCATGGCCCAAAGAGTGCAGCAGTCCGGCCGGAAGCCGGGGTTTCCCCGGTCCTGGGAGCATGTTGGACGACCATGGACGTCATCAGGGCGCATCCAAACACACGGGTCATGCTCGATGCCTGGCGTCGTCTGGCGCAGGGCGGCGAGATCGCCGACGGCCCGCGCATCGACGAGCACCCGGATCTTGTCGCCAGCCTGTTCGTTCTTAACCATTGCGGCGAGCGTGACTTCGCCTTCCGCCGCACCGGGACCACGCTCGACCGCCTGTTCGGCCGCCCGCTGGTCGATCACAATTTCCTGTCCGTCTGGTTCGAGACGGACCGCCGCCTCATCGCCGCCGGCCTGTTGATCGCGCTCAACGATCGCGGGCCCCTGCTCATCCATGCGCGGGGCGAAACGCTGGCGGGCAAGCGCATCGATCTTGAATTCGCCCTCGCTCCGCTGGAGATTCCCGAAGGGGCCGCGCCGCGCTTCCTTGGTCTCTGCCAGACGATCACGCCCGAAGGCGTTCTCAACGGCCGCCCCCTGCGCACGCTCCAGGCCCTCGCCGTCTTCCCCCCGGCCCCGCCGCCGGAGCCCGCCATCCGCATCGTTCGTTCGCGCTGATCGCCGGCGCCCGGCAAGCATTTGTGAACCATTCGCCGTTAACCTTGCGGCCACGAAAGATGTTCCAGGCCCGTCAGTCAGGGGATTGCTGATGCAACTGGCTCACTCCTCTGAAAAGCCGTCGCTGCGCCGCACCGAAGCCCTCGATCGCCGTCGCCATCGCCGCGTGGTCTGGCAGGTGCGTGTCCGGGGTCTCATGCCCGACGGGGAGGAATTCACCTGCAACACGGTCGATGTCGGCGCCGGCGGCATCCGCATCAACCTCGCCCGCCCAATGCAGAAGGGCGACAATGTCGTGCTCTACATCGATGAGATCGGCCGCGTGGAAGGGGTGGTCGCCCGCATCCATAACGAGATTGGCTATGCGATCGAGTTCCGCGCGCCGCAGCGCAAGCGCGACAAGATCGCGGACCTGCTGACCTGGCTGATCAATCGCGACCGCCTCGGCCTGTCGGATGAACGCGTCGCCGAACGCCGCCCCGCCACGGGCCAGGTGATCGCGCGATTCGGCAAGGGCGTGTCGATCGCCTGCGCCGTCGCTGATGTCTCGCTATTCGGCGTCGCGCTGAAAACCACCGGCCCCCGCCCCATGATCGGCGACCGCGTCCAGATCGGCGACCGCGCCGGAACCTGCGTCCGCTACATCGACGGCGGCTTCGCGGTGGATTTCCGCACGCTGCACGGCACGGATATCTGAGCGCCGCTATCCCTCGTATCCGCTGTCCTCCAGCATGGTTGCATAACGGTGCACCATGTTCTTGACGTTCATCAGGTGCGAGAGGTCGCCCGTCCGCATCGCGTAGGCCGCGAACCTGATGGGGCTGGCCCAGTAGTACATCTCCGCCTGGTCCGCCATGCGGGCCCAGGTCTGGCCGCCGGCGCGCTCGTAGCGGTCGATCAGGTCCTCCAGCGCCTCCCGCCCTGCGGCAGCGAAGTAGAGCGTGAAGTCCGAGGCCACATCGCCCACCTCCGCATCCGACCAGTCGTCGATCCCGACGAGCTTGTAGTCGGTATCGACGAAAAGGCGCGGGTGATAGATATCACCGTTGATCAGCCCGACCGTGTCCGGCCAGAAGGCGTCGACATCGACCCATTTCTGCCAGAGACTCCACAGTTTCTCCGGCACGGGGGCAAGCGTGTTGCACTCGTCCATCCGCTGCCTGACGCGTGCGCGCGCCTGCTCCGGGGTCATCACGGGGATGCCCGCCGCGGCTGCGCCGCCAATGTCGAGCGCATGCAGTTTCGCCATCACCCCCGCCAAGCTTTCCGCAAAGGCGGGCGGCACGCTGGCCTGCGGCAAGCGCCAGATCAGTTCGCCCATCAGCGGATCGATCTCCGCCGCCGGGATGCCCGGCAGGACGCGGTAGGCGATCAGCCTGTCGGTATGGATCTGCCAGTCGGGGATCACGACAGGCAGTTTCCCGCGTACGTAGTCGAGAACGCGCTTCTCATGCCGCGACCGGGCCTGCACGTCGCCCCGCCGCGGCGCCTTCAGCATCCAGTAGGCGCCGGAGGCGTCTCGCGCCGTCGCGCCGAAATATTCCGCATCAGACCCGAACGGTCGCAGCATTGAGGCATCGCGATCGAGCTCGATCCCGTGGGCGGCGGCCAGTTCCCTGAAATCAGGCGCGGATGTCATGCTTGCCCCTGTCCGCAGCACTGCCCGAGGCAAGTGAGCAGCAAGGAGTGAGCAGCGAAGAGGGGGTCCTCGCCTGAACCGCCGACTTCGCCATTCACCACTACCCTACTCACTACTCGCTATTCGCCAGATGCAAAGAGTCTCACTGCTCATTCTTCCAGACCGGCTTGCGCTTCTCGGCGAAGGCGCGGGGTCCTTCCTTGTGATCGGCCGAGGCGAGCAGCTTCGCGATGCCGGGAACCTTCTGCTCGAACGCTGTCCTGAGGTCGGCGATGTTGAGGCCCGTGAGTACGGTTTCCTTGGTCGCCTTGATGGCCATCGGCGAGCATTCGAGGATCATCCCGGCCCAGCGCTTCGCCTCCTCCAGCGCCTTGCCCTGCGGAACCACCTCCGTCACAAAGCCGATCTCCTTGCCCTCGGCGGCGCTGACCGTGCGGCCAGTCAGCATCATGCCCATGGCCTTCTTCAGCGGAACCTGACGCGGCAGACGATGCATGCCGGACGCAAGGGCCGCGAAGCCCACCCGCGGCTCGGGCAGGGCGAACTTGGCGTTTTCCGCCGCGATGATGATGTCGCAGGCCAGCGCGATCTCGAATCCGCCGCCCATCGCGAATCCGTTCACCGCCGCAATGACCGGCTTGTAGAGGTCATACCGCGAGGTCAGGCCGCCGAAGCCCGAGGACGGCATCGGCACCGGGGATTTCTGGCCGGAAGCCGCGAACTTGAGGTCGTTGCCGGCCGAGAACGCCTTGTCCCCGGCCCCTGTCACGATCGCGACCCACAGGTCAGGATTTGCGGCGAATTCATCGAAGGCGCGGCCCATCTCGGCATTGGCCATGGGGTGCAGGCAGTTGAGCTGGTCCGGGCGGTTGATGGTCACGATGAAAAGCCGGCCATCGATCTCCGTCTGGATGAATTCATAGGCGCTCATGGACGTCTCCTGCAGGGGTCTGTTTACCTTTGAACAAGGTGCCTTCCCCTACAAGTAACCCCAAAGACCGGACTACGGAACACGTTGTCTCGATGAGCGATACGCTTGAACTCAGGCAGCCTGCAGGGGCGGGAGACGACGAGGACGCGCGCATTGCTCCGCCGCCCTTCGAGAGCGTCAAATGGCGAATCAAGATCGGCGACAGGGAATATGGGCCCTACCCCCGATCCCGGCTGATAGACTTCCTGAAGGAAGGCCGCGTCCAGGCCGGAACGTTCATCGCCTGCGGGTCCGACCCCGACTATCATCGGGCCGACCACCACCCCAACCTGCGCTGGGACTTCAAGGGTCCCCGGAAACGCAAGTTCGGCGATCCGCGCCTCGACGCTGGCGAGACCGAAGTTCCGGTCTGCAACTATTTCATCGCCGCACGCCTGCTGGCGGGCAATGAGCGGTTCGAGCGCGTGCTGAGGGAGGCGGGCAAGATGACCCGCGCCGCCGGCGACATGTGGGTGCTGCGCTCCCGCCACACCATCCAGCAGCTGCGCAGCCAGCTGACGCTCGCCGTTAAGCCGCACGAGCACTTCATCATCGTCAACGCCTCGAAGGATCGGCTGGCCTGGTACAATATCGGCGTCGAGAACGACATCGCCGTGCGCGGCGTCTGGGACTCCGACGAGGTGCAGTAGACGCTGCGAGTCCGAATACCCGCCAACCTGGCGTCCAGGTCCCGGAGCCCGCGCATGGCCCGCAGCAAACATCATGTCGAGCGCCACGCCGCGGACCGCATCGGCTGGCTGCGCGCCGCGGTCCTCGGGGCCAATGACGGGATTATCTCGACCGCCAGCCTGATCGTCGGCGTGGCGGCGGCGGAGCCCGGGCGGGACGCCATCCTCCTTGCTGGCCTTGCCGCCCTGATTGCGGGCGCGCTTTCCATGGCTGCGGGGGAATATGTCTCCGTCAGCTCTCAGGCCGACGCAGAAAAGGCCGACCTCGCCCGCGAGAGACGCGATCTGGCCGAAACACCCGAGTTCGAGCGCGAGGAGCTCAAACAGATCTATGTCGCCCGCGGCCTCACGCCGGATCTCGCCGGACAGGTCGCCGACCAGCTGACCGCCAGGGACGCCCTCGCAGCCCACGCCCGCGACGAGCTGGGGATTTCGGAAGCGACGCAGGCCAGACCGGTCCAGGCCGCTCTCGCTTCAGCGGTCACCTTCTCCGCCGGCGCAGCCCTGCCGCTGGCCACCGCCCTGCTCGCCCCGCTGGAACATCTGCCCTGGTCGGTTGGCGGAGCAACGCTGCTCGCCCTGGCGGCCCTTGGCTATCTCGGCGCCTGGGCGGGCCGGGCGAAGCCGCTGAAACCGGTCATCCGCGTCGTTTTCTGGGGAGCGCTCGCCCTCAGCATCACGGCGGGGATTGGCCGCCTGTTTGGCGCGGTGGTTTGACGCTCCCCGGCCATTGTCAGCGGTCATCGCTGGCGTTTTTCCCGGTTTCCTGTATGGGCTCCATCCAACAGACGGCTCCCGGCAGCTGTTAACCGCGCCCGGACGCCATAAGACGAAAAGCTCCCCAATGCCCTTCCCCACCCTTCACGTCGCGCTCGACCGCGCTCTCGCCGCGCGCGGCTATATCGAACCCACCCCCGTCCAGCTGGCCGTGGTCGAAGCCGATCGCAACCCCGCGACGCCCAACGCCGACATGCTGGTCTCGGCGCAGACGGGCTCGGGAAAGACCGTGGCCTTCGGCCTCGCCATGGCGTCGACGCTTCTGGGCGACGCCGGGCGGTTCGACCGCGCAGGAAAACCGCTTGCGCTTGTGATCGCGCCCACACGCGAACTGGCGATCCAGATCGTGCGTGAACTCGAATGGCTCCATGCCGAAACCGGCGCCCGCATCGTCCAATGCGTTGGCGGCATGAGCGTCCGCGCCGAACAGGATCAACTCGAGCGGGGCGCCCACATCGTCGTCGGCACGCCCGGCCGGCTGTGCGACCATCTCGACAAGCACCATCTCGACCTGTCCGCCTTGAAAGTCGTCGTGCTCGACGAAGCCGACGAGATGCTCGATCTGGGCTTCCGCGAGGAGCTTGAAAGGCTGTTGAGGGCGATGCCGGAAACACGCCGTACGCTGCTGTTCTCGGCGACCATCGCGCACGGCATCGCGCGGCTCGCCAGGAGCTATCAACGCAACGCTGTCCGCATCGACACCGCAGGCGCCGCCGGACCGCATGCCGATATCGACTATCGTGCGATACGGATCCTCCCGGGCGAGATCGAGCCCGCTGTCGTGAATGTGCTCCGCTATTTCGAGGCTGGCTGCGCGCTCGTCTTCTGTCATACGCGCGAGGCGGTGCGGCGCCTTCACGCCTCGCTGCGTGAGCGAGGCTTCTCCGTCGTCGCCCTCTCCGGCGAGATGGGCCAGCGCGAGCGCAACGACGCCTTGCAGGCCCTGCGCGATGGACATGCAAGGGTTTGCGTCGCAACCGACGTCGCCGCCCGTGGTCTCGACCTGCCGGATCTCGGCCTCGTTATCCATGCCGACCTCCCGGGGAATGCGGCCACGCTGCTGCACCGCTCCGGCCGCACGGGTCGCGCGGGCAGGAAGGGCGTCTCCGTCCTGCTGGTCACGCATGCCAGACGCCGTCGCATCGAGATGATGCTGCAGTCCGTGAATATTCATGCCGTCTGGAGCGCTCCGCCACGCGCGGACGACATCCGCGCTCAGGACCGCCAGCGCCTGTTGGCGCACCCGGCGCTCGCAGCAACCATGTCCGGGGAAGACCGGGATCTTGCAAGGCGACTGGCGGAGCGCCACTCTCCGGAGACACTGGCGGGAGCTCTGGTCAGGCTTCTCCGCGCCGGCCTGCCCGAGCCGGAAGAGGTGAGCGATGATAACCGCATGCGCGGCGCGCAGGCCCGGCGCACGCGTGAAGACGTTCCGCCGAACAGGCACGAAAACAAGGATATTTCATCGACCGGCGATGGCGTCTGGTTCCGCCTCGATGTCGGCCGCGCGCGCAGGGCCGACCCGAAATGGATCCTGCCGCTGATTTGCCGTGTCGGCGGCATCACCCGCAAAGAGATCGGCCCGATCCGCGTCCTTGCCGAGGAAACCCGGTTCGAGATCGCCCGGCACGCCGCAGAGGCCTTCGCGGAAGCCGTGAAGGCCAACCCGGACGCACAGGTTCGGATCGAGCCGTCGGGGCCGCCTGGCCCGGGCGATGTCAAACCGTTCCGGAAGACGCCCGGACATCCCGCAGGCAAGCCGTTTCGCGTGCATGGAAACGGGTCGTCCCGCACCGGCGGCCGCAAGCCGTTCCATCGAAAGCGCGCCTTGCCCGGCGGCTGATCGCTGGCGTCGTCAGCCGATCGCCTCGGCCGCGATCTCGAAGGACCGCTTGCGTTTCCGGTGATCCCAGATGGAGCCGGTGATCATCAGCTCGTCCGCGCCGGTTCGCGCCGCGAAATCCGCGATGCCGCGCTTCACCTTTTCCGGTCCGCCGACAACCGAGCAAGAAAGCGCATGGAGAACGCCCTGTTCCACCAGCGGGTCGAGGCGGAAGTCGGGGTCCGGCTTCGGCATCTTCCCCGGGCGGCCCAGTCTCAGATTGGCGAAGGCCTGCTGGATCGACGTAAACTGCAGCGTCGCATCTGCGTCCGTTTCCGCCGCGATCACATTGAGCCCGAGCATCACATAAGGTTCCTGCAGGCGCGGCGAAGGCTTGAACCGCTCGCGATAGATTCCGAGGGCGTCCATCATGTCGCCCGGCGCGAAATGCGAGGCGAAGGCAAACGGCAGGCCGAGATTAGCCGCGAGTTGCGCGCCGAACAGGGATGATCCCAGGATCCAGACATCGACATCCGCGCCTGCGCCCGGCACGGCCTGCATGGTCTGCCCCGGCGTGACGGGATCGAGCCAGCCGAGCAGCTCCTGCACATCCTGTGGAAATGAGTCCGCACCCTGCATGTAGCGCCGCAACGCCCGCATGGTCGCCTGGTCCGCGCCCGGCGCGCGGCCAAGGCCCAGGTCGATCCGCCCCGGATGCAGCTCGGCGAGCGTGCCGAACGCCTCCGCCACCATCAGCGGCGCATGATTGGGGAGCATGATGCCGCCGGCGCCGACCCTTATCCGCTTCGTGCCGGCCGCCACGTGTGCGATCAGCACGGCCGTCGCGGCGCTGGCGACGCCAGGCATGTTGTGGTGTTCGGCCAGCCAGAACCGGTTGTAGCCAAGCGTCTCCGCATGCCGTGCGAGGTCGAGGCTGTTGAACAACGCCTCACGCGTGGTCGAGCCTTCGACGACAGGAGCAAGATCGAGGATGGAGAGTTTTGTCATGGCCTGACATATAGGCGCTGGCGCGCGGGACGCTAGGATGGCGCGCCTCAAGCGTGGATGCAGGATCGGTGACGCCCCAGCCCAGCCTCTCGCGGGATTATGTGGACCTGCAGGTCCGCTTCGCGGAACGCGTCGCGGTGGTCGCGGACATCCCCCTGCCGGAAGCGCTGCTGCGCTACACCAACTTTCACCGCCGCATGGGATTGGGCGTGCCGGGCCAGGGCCCGCCGTCTGAGGAGTGGCTGGCGATGGTCGACAGGATTGACTTGCGCACGCACGAGCAACGCGTGGATCACATGCATGCCGCCCTTGAGACGAAAGGCGACGCGTCGTTGGTTCTTCTGCCCGGCCGCAAGGGCTTTGGCTGCGTCGCGTGCGAACCGCCCAATGCAGACGGCATGGTGCGGATCCATTTCGGCAACCGGGCGCCCATTGCCGACGTGGGCCCGCTGCATGTATCGCGCATGGGCGAGCGCCGCAGCGAGCTGGCCGAGATGGTGAGCTGGCTCGCCCGCGAACACCCCTCCACCCGCCGGATCGACGGCGGCTCGTGGCTGTACAATCTCGAAGCCTATCGTCGCCTGTTCCCGCCGGAATTCGTCGCTTCGCGCGACCCGCGCAACGGCCCGCCCTACCTGCATGGCCTCTCGAGCTGGGGGCAGTTCATAGATCATCGCGGCCAGGTGCGGCCCGCGGCGCGCCACCGGTTCCTCGCCGCCTTGCCCGCGCTGGACATGACCGCGCCTCACAGGGTGTTTCCCTATCAGGTGCTCTTCACCACTGCGCCATTCGAGGCATTCCTGCGCACGTACGGCGTCTAGCCTATCCTCTTCAGGCCGCGGGCATAGCGCTTCCAGTTCTCGACATAATGGTGCGCCGAGCCGGTTATCATCTGGATCTGCTGCTCCGAAAGCTGGCGCACCACCTTGCCCGGCGCGCCCATCACCATGGAGCCATCCGGAATCTCCTTGCCCTCGGTGACAAGCGAATTCGCCCCGATCAGGCAGTTCTTCCCGATTCTTGCGCCGTTGAGGATGATCGAGCCGATGCCGATCAGGCTGTTCTCGCCGATCGTGCAGCCATGCAGCATCACCATGTGTCCGATCGTGCAGTTGGCGCCGATGGTCAGCGGCGCGCCGACATCGGTGTGCAGCACGGAACCGTCCTGGATATTCGTGTTCTCGCCAATGACGATGGGGTCGTTGTCCCCGCGCAGCGTCGCCCCGAACCACACGCTGGCGTTGGGCTTCAGGATCACATTGCCCATCACGCTGGCCGACTCCGCGATCCAGCAATCGCCTTCCAGCGTTGGCTTGACGCCATCGAGTTCATAGAGCGCCATCAGCGGGTCCTTCCCTTCCAAGCCTGGCCTGCCGCGGACATGGCCGGCCGCAAGCCGACCTGAACCGCGGCGCCCCGTCATCGAAGTGCAACATGGCCAAGCAATCGCCTGGCCTGCAGCCATTCGCGGGGAACTGCCTCTTTATAGTTCCGTTAATGCAGAACTAGTCTACTACTCGGGAAGCTGATTCGGGACGTGCGCAACCCCGCTGCGTCCGTTCCGGAATACGGGGAACTGGATTGAGTCGACCGCGACCGGTTGCGCCATCCACATGTCCAGCCGCCGGCCGATTCACCCGGCCGCCGCCCCTTCGGGCGCATTCCTTCATCCGGCTCGTTCAACGCCGCGGCGCCTCACTGGCTCGCGGCGTTTTTGTTTTTCCGGCTGCCTTTCGTCTGCAAGAGGAGCACCTCCATGGGTAAACGATCCGCCGTCCGCCGCGTCCGCGCCGAATTCGAGGGCCGCCGTGACCAGGATGCCGGCGGCGTTCATCTCAGCGTCATCGAAGGCGGCTGGGACCCGTTGGACGGGGACGAGCGCTACCCGCGAAAACGCAAGCGCGCGCACGCGACATACGGCCAGCATCAGGCGCCGCAGCAACGCGACCAGGCGTATGTGAAGAACATCATGCCGAAATCCGAAGGTCAGGCGCGTCTTATCGAGGCCATCGACCGGCAGAACATGATCCTCGCCCTCGGCCCGGCCGGCACGGGCAAGACCTACGTCGCCATCGCCAGGGCGGTCGAGGCGTTGCGCGCCGGCCGTACGGGCCGCATCGTGCTCTGCCGGCCCGCAGTCGATGCTGGCGAAAACATAGGCTTCCTGCCCGGCGACATGGAAGAGAAGCTCGCCCCCTACCTCCGGCCGCTCTACGATGCGCTGCAGGACCGCATGTCGGCCAGGCAGGTGAAGGCGCTGATCGCCGAGGGCCAGATCGAGATTGCCTCGGTCGGCTTCATGCGGGGCCGCACCCTCAACAATGCCTTCGTCATCGTCGACGAGGCGCAGAACTGCACCTATACGCAACTCAAGATGCTGCTCACCCGCCTGGGCTGGAACTCGAAGATGATCGTGACGGGCGACCCCGCCCAGACAGACCTCCTGCCCGAACTGTCCGGCCTTGCCCCCATCGCGGACCGGGTCGAGGGCATGGGCGGCGATGTCGGCGTCATCCGCCTCGCCCAGGCCGACGTGGTCCGCCACCCGGTCGTGGCGAAACTGCTCGACGTGCTTTAGCTTCCCTTGCCCAATCAAACAGCGCGCCCGCCCCTCGCCAGGGATCAGATGCATTGCTCTGCTGACCTGTTTCTTGACTTCACATAACTACCACCCTAGGTTGTTGCTTGCTCGTTGATCTGCGGCAAGATCGATGCTTGATTGCGTTTCCAGCCCTTTCCGCATCCAGGATCTCACTGCCGCCAACCCGCAGGCGCGGGAGGACCCCTACCCGCGTCTGGCCGAGCTGCGGACGCAATGCCCGCTGCATCGCGATGAAGCCGGCGGCGCATGGCTGGTCGTGCGGATGGCGGAGGCGCGCGCCATCTTGGCCGACAATTCCCACGCCAAGGACCCGGACAGGGCTGAGCCCGCCGCCATCGCCATCCGCCGCCGGCGCGCCACCGTGCCCGAAGGCCTCGCCTTCCCGGACGACCAGCGGGCCTCCATGCTGGAGCTGGACGGGGCTGAGCATGCCCGGGTCCGCGGCCCGCTGGTGCAGGCGCTCTACGCCCGTATCGCCCGGTTCGAGCCGGACTGCATCCGGATCGTCGAAGCTGCGCTCGACCGTCTCGACGGCCTCGCGGAATTTGACCTGATGGAGGAGCTGGCCGGGCCCGTGCCCGTGGCCTGCATCGGACGTATCCTCGGCGTTCCGCCCGAAACGCTTGCGATGTTCCGGCAATGGCTCGACGGCATCGTCCAGACCTTCAACCCGGACCGCACACCCGAAGATGTCGCTGCGCTTGTGGCCGCCTCCAACGGCCTGGCGCGCTACATCCGTGGCCGTTTCGCCGAGGCCAGACGCACCCTGCCCGACGACCTGTTCGGCGACATGGCGAAGGCGCAGGCCGCCGGCGCCCCGTTGTCGGATACCGAGATCACCTACAACATCCGCGGCCTGCTCATCGCAGGCAATGTCACGACGACGGACCTGATCGGCAACGCCGTCCGCCTCCTGCTGACTCACCCCGCAGAACTGGCGAAACTGCGTGCAAATCCAGCCCTCTGGCCCAACGCCGTGGAAGAAGCGCTTCGCCACGAGCCGCCCGTCGACTTCACCTGGCGCATCGCCACGCACGCCGAAGAACTTTCGGGATGCCCCATCGCTTCCGGCGCAGCGCTGAACGTCTTCATCCGCTCCGCCAATCGTGACGAGGCGATCTTCCCCGACGCCCACCTGTTCGACGTATCGCGTCCACGCGCCGCGCGGCATCTGGCCTTCGGCGGCGGCGCACACATCTGCCCTGGCGCGCCGCTGGCCAGGATGGAGGCAAGACATGTGCTCGCCCGGCTGTTCGTGCGCTTCCCGCGCCTGCGGCTTGCACAACCAGACGCTGCGCCACAATGGCGCCGTCTTCCGGGCTTCCGGGGACTTGAAACCCTTCGCGTGCGCGTCGACTGAGACTGACGGCGATTTAATGGAACCTGCCTGTCTGCACGCCTCCTGCTGTCAAGCCGGAACCGCTTGATCGAAGCGTCGTTTAGCCGTCGCACACGCGTCATCCATGTCCGTCATCCATGTCCTGAAAGACATCAGCATGTCCGTACTCAAGACCATTTTCTGCGCTGCTGTCGCCAGCCTCTCCCTCGCCGCCTGCTCGTCGTTGGACACGATGGATCCCTCTCAGCGCAACACCGCGATCGGCGGCA
This sequence comes from uncultured Rhizobium sp., assembly GCA_964614815.1. Lineage (GTDB taxonomy): Bacteria > Pseudomonadota > Alphaproteobacteria > Caulobacterales > Hyphomonadaceae > UBA7672. The sequence continues at coordinate 13,388 of CAZTMG010000014.1, forward strand.
AGCCCGGCCATTACACGAGCTGCCAGGAGCAAGGCGGATGCTATGCCGGCGGCCGTCACGTCGCAGCGCGCTCCGACCTGGCCTGCGACCAGACCGCCCACCGGTATTATTACATCGATTATGTCGATCCTCGACGGGGGGGGGAAATGGCGGGTTGCGGGTGAACAAGTCCACGTCCTGAGGAAGCAGTGACCCTGCCCGGTCATCACTGCCAGTCAGCGAAGGCGCCGCCTCCTCCGGGGGGCGGCGTCTTCAGTTGGCTGCGCGTCTCCGCACGCCGATTGAGCTGCTGCGCGATCCGTCGCAGTCTCATCCCCGGACCGTGGAGGGATCATGAAACGCGCCGTCGCCATTCTCGCCCTTGCGCTCGCCGCCTGCCAGTCCGCGGGCCAGCAGGCCGGCAGGATTCCCGGTCCGCCGCCGGGCGACACGCCCTCTCCCGCCGAGATCATCGCCGCCTCGAAACCGGAGGAATGGCGCCTGCTCGATCCCGAGAACACCCTCTACATGGACTTCCCGGGAAAGGGCCGCGTCGTCATCGAGCTGGCGCCGGAATTCTCCCCCAACCACGTCGCCAATGTGAAGGCGCTCTCGCGCGAGGGCTACTTCGCCAACGGCGCGGTCACGCGCGTGCAGGACAATTTCGTCACACAATGGGCCCAGGCCGCCGACCCGGCGCGACCGCCGAAAGTCGGCGTCGAGCGCCTCGACGCAGAATTCACCCGGCCCCGCAGCGCCATCCGCAATTTCGACGTCCTGCCCGACCCGGACACCTACGCCCCGGAAGTCGGCTTCATCAACGGCATGTACGCGGCCCGCGACAGGGACCGCGTCTGGCTGGCGCACTGCTATGGCATGGTCGGCGTCGGCCGCGAGAATGACGAGAACTCCGGCGGCGGCACGGAGCTTTACGTCATCATCGGCCACAGCCCGCGCAACCTCGACCGCCAGCTCACCATGCTCGGCCGCGTCGTGCAGGGGATGGAGATCATGTCCTCCTTTCCCCGCGGCACGGGGAACGCCGGCTTCTACGAGAGCCCGGCCGAATATCACCGCTATGCAGACATCAAGGTCGCCGCCGACCTTCCGCCCGAACAGCGCACGCCGCTGGAGATCATGCGTACGGACTCCGAAAGCTTCGCGACGCTGGTGAATTCGCGCCGCTGGCGGAAGGATGACTTCTACCGCAACCCGGCGGGCCGCATCGGCCTGTGCAATGTCGCCATCCCGGTCCGCCCGGCACTCGGGTCTCCCTAGCATCGGGCCTGGCAGCCTCCGGCTGTTTCTTCGGCCAGAATGCGCCGATGGCGATGCAAGCGCACGCCCTGGAGCGACGCCTCTGCTATGCGCCGGCGTGCGGCGCCGGATCGTGCGGGGACCGTTTCCGGCTCGGCGAGCCGGACCGCATCAAGATTCCCGGTGCATGCGGCCTCCGCGCGCGCTATCAGGACGACTCCACCAGACGGGGCCTACGATGACCATTGCAATCTCTTCCCTCATCAAGGACGCCAGCGCACAGACGCTCGGCTGTCTCGCCGGCATCCTGAAGAAGGGCGCGGATTACGCCGCCCATCTCAAGATCCCGGAGGAGGTGCTTCTGAACTACCGCCTCTTCCCCGACATGTTCCCGCTCTCCCGCCAGGTGCAGATCGCGTCCGACACGCTGGCCCGGGGGGCCGCCCGCCTCGCCGGAACCGACCTGCCCGCCTTCCCCGATGTCGAGACCACCTTCGCGCAGCTTGTTGAACGCACACAGAAAGCCAACGCCTATGTCCAGGCCGCCTCATCCGCCGCGATGGATGCGCGCGCGCAGACGATCGTGAACATCCCGGTCGGCGGCGGCCAGGAAATGCCGATGACCTGCGCCGCCTACCTGCAAGGCTGGGTTTTCCCCAATCTCTACTTCCACGCCGCGACGGCCTACAACATCCTCCGCCACAACGGCGTCCAGCTGGGCAAGAAGGACTTCCTGCGTCCGCCGGCTTGACCGCCGGCGTCCTCCACGCCGGCTGAGCCTGTCAAAGGCAGACCGGCGCCAGCCAGCGCGGCATGTCATGCTGGAGATGCGCCGTGGCTGCATCAACTGGGAACATGTTGTCTTTCTCGCCGCGGACGGTCGCAACGCCGCCGAAAGGGAACGCAGAAAACGTGTTGCGGAGCATGGCGCGGAGACTGACGGCCTGAGGTCAGCGGCCGCCGCCCGTCTTCCATCCGCCCCCGCGCGAACCGCCGCCGGTGCTCCAGCCGCCGCTGCGCGAGCCGCCGCCGAAACCGCCGCCAAAGCCGCCGCCCCAGCGCCCGCCTCGCGTGGCGGCCTTGATGACCTCGCCAAGGATCATGCCGGCAACCACATCGCCGACATCGCGTCCGCGGCGCGGGCCGCCGAAATAGTCATCGTCCTGCCGCGGCGCCTGGCGCACCGTCGCCCTGATCGCGCGCCAAAGCGCTTCGCCGTCGGGCGATGGTCCTTTGCCATAGGCTTCGATCGCCGCCTCGAACGCGCCGCGCAGCAGCAGCACGTACGGGCTGTCCAGCCCTGACTCCTTGAAGCGCCGGCGCACCTGCTCGAGTGTATCGACGCCCGAACGCCGCCGCGCAGGCAAGGCTTCCACGCTACGCCAGTTGACCTCCATCTGCAGCTCTTCCGTCCGCAGCTTGATCAGCGCATCGACGATACGGTCGTCGTCGGTCGTGGTCGTCTCCGCCGCAAGGACCTTGAGGTCGGGAAAGCTGGCCCGCGCCAGCCCCTCCTCGATCACGCGCCGCGCCTGCTCCTGCGGCCCCGCATCGCCGCTTGCCGCGCGCTCCTGCTGGCGGCGCAGCTCGGCATGCTGCGATTCCGCCTCGGCCAGCCGGCTGTCAGAGCTCTTCAGCTTCTCCTTCGCCGCCGCCAGCGTCGCCGACAGCCTGCCCGCTCCGCGCGCCTCCAGCGCCTGCGCCTCGAATCGCTCCATGGCCGCCTGCGCCTCGGCTTCCTCCAGCCGCATGTTGGCCAGGTGTTCGGCGATACGGTCCGGCAGTTCGGTCAGGCGGGCATAGTTCAGGCTGGCCTGGTCGTAATTGCACAGACGCGCCACCCAGCCATCAAGCATGCGCGCCAGGCCGCCCTTCCTGTATTCCGGCGTGCGGAACTTGCGCGCCCACAGGTAGGAGAACAGCGGGTCCTGCTCGTAGGGCTTCCCCTTCTCGACGCGGTCGGCTTTCGCAAGCTCCAGCTTCTGCTCGGCCCGCGCCGCCACGGCCCGCGCGTCCTCGAAAGCGCGCTTGAGCGCGACATAGCCCGGGTCCTCCTGGATGGCGCGCTCCGTCTCGGCCGCCATCGCCTCATATGCATCAAGCGCCGCATCGACCTCCCTCTCGCAGGCGCGCCGGTTCGCTTCGGCCTCCTCCAGCTTCGCCGCCGCAGCCGCAACCTCGCGCTCGATGCGATCAACGAAAGCCTGATGCTCCTCCAGCAGGCGCACGGCCTCGCGTTCCGCCGCATTGAGCGACTCGGCCTGTTCGGCGCGGATCACATCGAGACGCATGGCCGCCAGTTCGCGATATGCATCGGCCTTCAACCGCGCCAGATCGGCGCGGCGACGGGAATGCCCCTCCGCCGCGCGCGCCGCCGCATCGAACGCCTCCCGCGCGCTCGCCGTCAGGTTGTCCAGCCTGTGCAGGGCCTCCCGGCCGGTGATGACGTCCTCTACCATTTGGTGATGGCCCCGCCTGGAACCGGCTCATCGAACGTTGGTTCGAGCTGGCCGCGCGCCTTGCGACCGAGAATATCGTTGCTCACCAGCCCGCTCGCCGCCTTCTCGGCGTCGATGCGGTCGAACGTCTCCCGGCTCACCCGCTGCGCCCAGAGACTCACCGTCTCGGTTGTCTGCGTCTCGATGTTCTCGATCGGCACCTTGAGCACCTGCCCGCCGGGAGCGACGGCCTCGACCACGACATAGTAGTTCCGCACAGCCGGATTGAGATCGGACTGCCGCCAGAACACGGTCAGCTGATCCGGGCGCACCACGATGCGGATGTCGTATTCCTGCGCCAGCTTCTCGACCATCGCTTCCATCGCGCCGAGCTGCGCCCTGGCCGCATCGCGATCGCCATTGGCCGCCGCGCGCTGTCCCTCGGCCGCCAGGCTGGCCAGCCGCGCATCCACCGCCGGATCCTCCGCCAGCTGCCGCCCCTCCGCCAGCGTGCGCGAAATCCGGTTGGGAAGCTCCCGCCATTCCGCCGCGCGCGGCATCTCCCAGAAGACCTGCCAGGCAAGCAGCGCCGCCACGATGGCGCCCGTCAGCGCCAGAAGACCGGGCAGCCACTTTTTGCGGCCCACATAGAGCCTTGCCAGCCTCACGGCGATCGTGTCAGCCGGCGGCTTGTAGACGAAGCGCTGCTCGGCCAGTGCCCTGACCCCATCCCTCAGGATACGCTCGGGAACCTCGATTCCCTGCGCGCCATAGATCTCCTTGAGCCGCGTCACGAGTTGCTCCTCGCGCGCCTCCTCGTTCAGCTCCATGTCGACGATGCGGGTGCGATGGCGCAGCGTGTCCACCACATCCATCGCCAGCATGACATCATCGAGCTTCCGGGGCTCCTCCTGAAGCGCCGGCCCGACGCCCGCCGGGGAAACGCCGGCCGGGTGCGTTCCCCGCGCCGGCGCCGGAACAGGGGCGTCGCTCATGAGGTCTTGACGACAAGGGCCGCCGCCGCCCCTTGCTCGATCAGGTGCGCCATGCGCCGCTTCCCGTCTTCCACGGCTTCCCGGATCTCAGCCGAGTTCTGCGTCGCGAGCTTGCGCATCTCGGCGATGATGCCGATCGAACGCTCCTGGTAGCTCACCACGGAATCCACCAGCTTCTTCACCGCCGCGGCCGAGATCGTGGGACCGTAACCGGCCTTCAGGGCGGCTTCCTGCACCTTGCCGCCGATCTCGCTCAGCGTCTCGAGCGATTGGTCGATGCCCTTCTTCATGCTCTCCAGCGTCTGGGTCGATTCATGCAGGCCGAACATGCCCGTGAATGTCGCCGACAGCGCCGTCAGCACCACCTCATTCGTGCCGAAGAACGAGACGGACTGCGCATAGATGCGCTCCTTCGCATTGGTCGTCTGCACCAGCCGCGCCATGATGACCTCGGAGGTGTTGTAGCCGACCGTCAGGTTGTCGGAGAGGTCCTTGGCGATCTGGTAGCGCTTCTCCTCAGCCTGCAGCCGGCGCAGCTCCTCATCCCGCGCAAGCTCCAGCCTGGAGCGCTCGGCGGCATCCTCGCCGGTGAACGCCGCCACCGCGTCAGAGGCAGCCTTCATCCGCGCCTTGGCCTCCTCCAGCTTGCCTTCCGCAGTCTTCAGCACTTCCAGCGCCAGCACCTCGGACTGCTTCATGGCGCCCCGGAAGTCCATGTAGGCTTCGAGGATCAGGCGTTCCTTCTCGATCTGAGTCTTGGTATCCTTCTGGACGTCCAGATAGATGTCCTTGATCTTGTCGAACCGCGTGGCGATGTCGCCCCGGGTGAACTTCATCCACATGTTGCCGAGGCGCTCCATGGTGGAGATCTTGCCGTCGGCATACTGGTCCACGAGCGATTTCGCGTCGTCGCGGATCGAGTTGAAGGCGGTGGTGATCGCCTCATAGCGCTCGCCGATCTTGATCGCCTCGATGTGCTCGCGCACCACCTCGTTGAAGGTCGAGGCCTGGTCCAGCGTGCGCGCGATCGCCGTCACCTTGTCGGGCGACAGGTCGGTGATCTGGTTGAGCAGCGCCACGACCGGCGCCGGGTCCCCCTTGCTGTCGGGGAAAAGGCCCAGCTTCCGAAGGCTGCCGACCGCCTTGTCGAGGTACTGAAGCGCCGTGGGGCTACCGGTCATTGTTCTGTTCTCCCTGACCCGCGCCCAGGCCGCCGGGGAGTGGCGATGCGGCGCAACTATCCCATACGTGCCCTCATTCCCCGCTACTGCAAGGGACTCGCAGCAGAATTTTTTCGAGAATCGATATCGTTTGCGCTTGCGGAAATGCCGGACTAACCCTTGGAACGCGGGTGAGAAACCATGTGGAAACTGTCACGACTTGCAGCGCCGTTTCTTCTCACCCTCGCCGCCTGCGCCACGCCTGCGGGCCAGCCGCTTCCGCCAACCGTCACGCCGCAACAGCTGCACGACCAGGTCGGCGCCTTCGCGCAACCGACACAGGATGGCCGTCTCGCCGTCCTCAAGGCGCAGCTCGACGCCGCCGGCCTGCCCTGGACGATCGAGGAGTACGACG
>CAZTMG010000014.1:19663-25460 GCA_964614815.1 uncultured Rhizobium sp.
AACGTCATCGTCCGCACCGGCCCTGCAGCGGGCCGCGAGATCCTGCTGACGGCGCACTATGACGCCGTCGTCCTGCCCGGCGGAAAGCTGGCGGATGGCGTCGTCGACAACGCCGCCTCCGTCGTCGCCATGATCGAGGCGACGAAACGCGTCGCCGGCCGCACGAAACATCCCGTACGCCTGCTGCTCACCGATCAGGAAGAACTCGGTCTCGTCGGCGCCCATGCGTGGATAAAGGCGCACGGCGTCGACACTCTCGCCGCCGTCATCAATGCCGACGTCAACGCCAATGGCGACACGCTGATGTACGGCCTCAATAACGGCCCCCAATCCGCCTTCATCGTCGCCGCCGTCCGCGAGCTGTGCGCCGTCCGCGCCATGTCCTGCCTCGATTTTCCCGACTACCCGCCCAGCGACGACCGCGCCTTCTCCGCCGCCGGCGCGCCCACGATATCGCTCGGCCACCAGCCGAAGGCCGAAGCCGAAAAGATGCGCGCCTTCATGCTCAACCCGCCCACGTCCGCGCCGGACCCGTCCAGCCTCCCGGCGGTCTTCACCCAGATCCACACGCCGGGCGACACGCTGGCCGTGGTCGAACCCGCCACGCTGGCGCAAGCCGCCGACTTCATCGCCGCACTGGTGATGAAACTGGATACGGAGCTGGAGTAGGAATCAGCTGCCGCGGAGGCTGGCCAGAGCGGAAGCCAGCACCGCATCCAACGTCGGGAGATCGTCCTTGATCGTCAGAACTACACGCTCATCGAGAATATCGTCGTAGGTATGAGCAAGCACATTGCGAAACCCGGCGATCATGTTGGCTGGAATGCCGTGCGCCGTCAGAACAGCCGGCGACACATCCCTGATGGCCGCGTCGAGCGCTATAAAAGCCCGCTCGATAGCGTAACGGGTCTTCCGGTCTGCACGAAGCGATTCAAGATCAAGATCGGCACCCCATTCACGTATGAGCGCAACATTGTCGCGCGCCGCGACGATCCCATCAATGGTCCGCTGCTCGGCCTCAGAAGACATCGACGAGTTGGCTTTCGGCAACAGTCTTCAGCTTGCGTCCCCGCCCAAGTACGTCACGCCGCACAACAAGATCGACGGGTCGGCCAAATAGCTGGGTCATTTCGAACTGGATGCTGCCGACATCAAACGCGCTGAACAACGCCTTGCGACCGCTCGGTCCCTCATCAAGATCAACCATGATGTCGATATCGCTTTGATCGTCAGCCGCATCTCGCGCGATCGACCCAAACAGGTAGACGTGCTTCACCCCCATCGCTCCGAGACGGGAGCGATGCTGATTCAGACGAGCGATCACCTCATGACGACGCATGGCCCTAATGTAAACGAGGTTGACGCGTCATCCCAGCCCCTAACCGCTGATTGCCGTTAACCAGCTTGCCTGAAAAGCGCCGTGGCGCGACAACGCCCCCTACGCCAAGGAGCCTCCCGCATGACCCGCACCGCCCCAAGAACGGCAGTTGTCACCGGCTCCACGTCCGGTATTGGCGAGGGCATCGCCCGCGCTCTGGCGGCGTCGGGCAACAATGTCGTCATCAACGGCTTCGGCGATGCCGCCGCCATCGAAAGACTCCGCGCCTCGATCGCGGCGGAGAACAAGGTCGAATGCCTCTACTCCAGCGCCGACATGACCAGGCCCGACCAGATCGAGGCCATGTTCGCGATGACGAAGGAAAATCTCGGCCCGGTTGACATCCTCGTCAACAATGCCGGCGTGCAGCACGTCTCCCCGGTCGAGGATTTCCCCGTCGCCAAGTGGGACCTCATCATCGCGCTCAACCTGTCCTCCGCCTTCCACACCACGCGCCTCGCCTTCCCCGACATGAAGGCGCGCAAATGGGGCCGCATCATCAACATCGCCTCCGCCCACGCGCTCGTCGCCTCGCCGTTCAAGAGCGCCTATGTCGCCGCCAAGCACGGCCTCCTCGGCTTCACGAAGACCACCGCGCTGGAAGGCGCGCAGCATGGGATCCGGGTCAACGCCATCTGTCCCGGCTATGTGCGCACGTCCCTGGTCGAGAACCAGATCGCCGACACCGCCAAGGCGCGCGGCATTTCCGAGGACGCCGTGGTCCGCGACGTACTCCTCGCCGCCCAGCCCACCAAGGAATTCGTGAAGGTGTCGGACGTCGCCGCCCTCGCCGTCTTCCTCACCACCGAAGCCGCCAACCAGATCAACGGCGCCGCGCTCTCCATCGATGGCGGCTGGGTGGCGCAGTAGTCACGACGCGGCCGGAGCGCCGGGTCTGCCCCGCGCCCTTCCATGCAGCAACGTGGTCATCCAGCGCCGCATCGGCTTGTCGTAGAACTCGACAGCGGCTGCGGCGACGACGATCGCAAGCAGAAGGACAGCAAGACCCGTCCACGGCGCATAGACCTCGTAGAGCTCAGGCAACCGTCCGCTCAGGCGCTTGAAGACCTGATAGATCGGAAAATGGACGATGTAGAGCGCGTAGCTGATCGCGCCGAGCCAGGCGAGCGCCGCCGCGAACCGGGGCGGCGGCTGTAGCGATGCACCCCACACAACCAGCATGGGCCCCACGAGGAAGACGATGCCGAGCTCGACGAAAATGCGCGGGATCGGGAGTTCCGGCAGGAAGGTCAGCGCCGGGGCCGCCAGCAGGGCCGGCAACGCCATCCAGCTTGTGCGCTTGGGCGTCTCGCGCGGCGATCCCATCAGACGGTAGACCAGGACGCCCGCGAAGAACCCGAACATGGCGCGCGCCATGCCGCCCCATGCCATCCACCACGTCGAGCCCATGTCGAGCGTCCCGTGGATCAGAGTCAGGACAACGAGAAAACCGGCGCTGAAGGCGACGAGCAGAATCAGTACGGCCGTCGTCAGTCGCCGCCAGATCAGGACGTAGATCAGGTTCGCCAGCAGTTCGAAAAGCAGCGTCCAGGCTGGCATGTTGAGCGGGTAAAGATCCCCCCAGGCATTGACCGGCGGCGCAGGCAACATGACCAGCTGGGGCGCTGTCGCCCTGGCTACCGCGGCCAGCATCTCCGCATCGTCAAGGGCCGCCAGCGTGAGCACCGCGCCGCCAAGCGCAATGCCCAGAAGGTAAAGCGGGTAGAGACGCACCAGGCGCAGACGCATGAACGTCGCCGCGCTCATGCCGGCTGCCATTCTCGGTTCGTAGGCAAACGCGACCACAAACCCGCTCAGGATCAGGAACAGGTCCACCACGAAAGGAACCAGCGGCGCATTGGACGCAGCGCCCCAGAACAGGATGCTGTGCACGAAGACAACGACGATCGCGCCCAGCCCGCGGATTCCGTCGAGGGTCAGAAAGACTGCGTCCTGCTGCTTGGCTGCACCCATGGAATCCCCTGAGCCAACTCGCGCCAAATCGGCCACGGACGTGCAATGCACATGCCGCAACGGCATCGGCGCCATCGCCTGCAGGCGAATGCCAGGGATTAACCAAAGGGGACGATGCGGTTCTGGCTGTCATGTCCGATGTCCGCCCGGCCGAGATACGGAATGCCCGACCGCTCACACCAGAAACGCGCGACATCCTCCTCGCTGAGCACGAAGTCGGGGTCGTTCTTCGGCGTCGCGGAACAGCGTCCAAGCCTGATCCCTGCGCAGGCGCGGATTGCGGGGTTCGAGGTCACATGAAAGAAATAGCGGTCGATCCGGTACATGTATTCCCCCACATCCTCGAGCATCAGCACGCGCCCGGAGAAGTCCGGCTCCAGCGGCGTGCCCAGAAGCTGCGACAGGATGGTGAGATTGAACGCCATCGCCTTTTGCCCCGGTTTCAGGCTTGGCTCCAGCGTGTCGTGATCGCCATCGACAAGCCAGCGCAGGCCGCGCGTCACGGCCTCCGCGCCGTCCTCGCGCATCACATCCACGGGCATCGGCCCGTGCGCCACGCGCGCAAACCCGGCCCTGTGCAGTCCGGCCAGCAGGAAGCCCGCATCGGAATAGCCGAGCCAGCTTTTCCGACGCGCCGCGTCATTCATCCGCGGGATCGCGTACTCCGCCACCCGGCACGCGCCATACCCGCCCCGCGCCAACCACACCGCGTCGAGCCCCGGATCGTTCGCCAGATCCACGAGCGCGTCTATCCGCTCGTGATCCTCGCCCGCGAAATGACCTGCCTGCCGGAAGCATTGCGGATGAAAACGCAGCTCCACGCGCCCGCCGAATCTCTCCGCCGCGACACGCCGGGCCTTGTCCGCCAGATCGGGCGGCATTCGCGTTCCGGGGGCGCAAAGGCCGATACGGACCACCTTTTCACTTGACCCCATGCGCGCCTCGCTGAGACATCCCGGTCATGTCCGACACAAAATCAGGCCTGCAACACACGGGACCCTACTTCTTCTGCGGCATCGGCGGCAGCGGCATGCTGCCCCTCGCCCTCATCGTCAAGGGGCGCGGCCATGATGTCGAGGGGTCCGACCGCTCGCTCGACGCCGGACGCACCGCCGCCAAGTTCGATTTCCTCCGCAACCGCGGCATCCGGCTCCATCCGCAGGACGGCTCGGGCCTGACAAGCAGCTCGCAGCTCCTGGTCACCTCCGCCGCCGTGGAAGACACCGTCCCGGATGTCGTCGCCGCCCGCGCGCTCGGCTGTCCGGAGGTGAAACGGCCACAGCTCCTCGCCGAACTGGTCAATTCCGCAAAGGTTTCCATCGCCGTCGGCGGCACGTCGGGCAAATCCACCACCACCGGCATGATCGCCTGGATCCTCTACGCCGCGCGCCGCGACCCCACCGTGATGAACGGCGCGGTGATGAAGAATTTCGTCGCCGGCGATTTTCCCTTCGCGTCCGCCCTTGTCGGCGAGGGCGACATCTTCGTTTCGGAGGTGGATGAAAGCGACGGCTCCATCGCGCTCTATCGGCCGACCATCGCGGTCCTCAACAACATCGCCCTCGACCACAAGTCGATGGACGAACTGCGCAGTCTGTTCGCTGATTTCGTCGGCAGGGCCCAGATCGCCGTCATCAACCTCGACAATGACGAAACCCGCCGCCTGCACGCCGCGCTGAAACACCCCAGCACGCTCACCTATTCGCTGACCGACCCCAGCGCCGACTTCACCATTTCCGATCTCGTCTCCCAGCCGGACGGCCAGTCCTGCATCGTCACGGAACGCGCCACGGGCGAGCGCCAGCGCATCTGCCTGCAGACGCCCGGCCGCCACAACCTCTCCAACGCGCTCGCCGCCATCGCCGCCACACGCGCCTGCGGCTTGGCCTTGCGCGAAGCCACCCTCGCGTTGATGAACTTCGTCGGCATCCGCCGCCGCCTCGAAGTCGTCGGCGCCGCGAAGGACATCGTCGTCATCGACGATTTCGGGCACAACCCGGACAAGATCGCCGCCACGCTCGCAACACTCCACGCCTTCCCCGGCCGCCTTCTCGTGATGTGGCAGCCGCACGGCTACGGCCCCATCCGCCAGATGAAGGACCAGCTGATCGGGATGTTCGCGCGCGACCTCGCCGCGAAGGACATTCTCCTGATGCCCGAGCCCGCCTATTTCGGCGGCACGGTCGACCGCTCCATCGGCTCGGACGTCATCGCCGAAGGCGTCGTCGCCGCCGGCAAGCAGGCCGTCGCCCTGCCTGACCGGAACGCCTGCGGCGACCGGCTCGTGCAGCTGGCCCGGCCCGGCGACGTCATCGTCATCATGGGCGCCCGCGACGACACGCTCTCCGAGTTCGCCGCCGACATCCTCAAGCGCGTGGGCGAGAAGCAGTTCTAGGTCACGCACTCATAAACGGCCAAGCGGGATTCCCAGGTGGGGCGAACGCT
>CAZTMG010000015.1:0-21406 GCA_964614815.1 uncultured Rhizobium sp.
GCGATAGCGCAGCAGAGCCAGCATCTTGCGCGTGTAGGGAGAACCCGGCGCGCCCATCAGCTCCAGCGGTTTGACGTGTTCGCCCATGCGGCGGCCTCCCTGATATGGCATTTAGAGTGCCAAAACACGACGCGTCAACGCCGGGCTGTCATGCCGGACGCAGGCGGCGCCATCCGGGCCCGGTTGTCCGCGATGGCGTCGTTGCGGCGGAGAAGGCGGGAAGGGCATGCGCCTTCGCTATCTTCCCTTGAACACGGGCTCCCGCTTGTCGAGGAAGGCCTGCCGCGCCTCCTTCGCGTCCTCGCTCGCGAAGGCCCGGCGGATGTTCGCCAGCTCATAGCGCAGCTGCTGCTCCATGTCGGTCGATTCCAGCGACTTCACCATGCCTCGCTTCAGCAGCCGCAGCGTGATCGGGGACCAGCGGCACAGTTCCTGGCAATATGCCGACAACCGCTCGGAAAACCGCGCATCGTCCACGACCTCTCCCGCCATACCCAGCGCCACGGCCTCCTCGCCCAGCACCGTGCGGTTCTCCATCATGAACCGCATGGCGCGCTCATAGCCCATCGCCTGTGGCAGGGTGATCGTGAGGCCTCCGTCCGGCGAGCCGCCGATGCGCGTATAGCCCGCCATCAACCGCGCGCTCCTGGCCACGAGGCGCACGTCGCACGCCATCGCAAGTCCGAGACCTGCGCCCACCGCCACGCCGTTGATACCGCCTACCACCGGCTTGTCGCACCGTCGCCGGATCGCCAGCAGGAAATTCCCCACCCAGCCGAGATCGTCCAGCTGTGCGTTCTGCGGCGACAGGGGAGAGGACCGTTCCGTCATGGCGAGATCCAGCCCGGCGCAGAACGCATCGCCCGTTCCCGTCACCGCGACGACCCAGACATCGTCGTCCGCCGCCGCTGCATCGATGGCGTTGACAACCGCCCAGGCCAGCTCGTCCGACAGCGCGTTCTTCACCTGCGGCCGGTTCAGCGCGATTGTCCGCACATGCCCCGCATCCGACACCCGCACCTGCTCGCTCATGCCATGCTCCCCGACGGATCCTGCCGACGTCCGGCGACTTTAACGTGGAGCCCATCGAACGAAAGCCTGTGAGAGGCGTCAGCCCGCGCGTGGCTTCCGCCGCATCCGCCGGAAAACCAGCAGCACGGCCAGCGTCAGCAATCCCCCGCCCACCAGCGCCAGCGTTCCGCCATGAAAGGCCAGCTGCCGTCCGATCGCATTGCGCCGCACCTGCATCTCCACCTGGTATCCCTCCGGCAGCGGCAGAACGCCCGCAGCCGCTTCATACGCCTCGTATCCCGCCAGCATCTCCCGGAAGATCTCCGGCTGCGCCGCCGACAGGTCGTTCACCTCCGCCGGGTCGGCGAAGAGGTCGTAGAGCCGCCATTTCCCGTCGCCCGCCGGCGGCAGGTTGCGTGTGATCTTCCAGCGGTCGCGGAACAGCGCCGCATTGCCGGAGACTTCGAACCCGAACGTGTCCTCCGGGCCATAGGCGCCTGCCGCCTTTCCCGCAAACACCGGCGCAAGGCTCCGCCCGGTCATCGGCCGCGCGCCCTCCGGCTCGGCCAGCGGCGCGCCGGCCAGGTCCAGCAGGGTCGGCGTCACATCCGTCACGAAGCTCAGCCCTGAATGGCGCATTCCGGCCGGCACGCCCGGTCCAGCCATCACCATCGGCGCGCGTAGCCCGCCTTCCGACGCGTAGAACTTGTAACCCGTCGACGGCGCCGACAGCGACGAGGCCCATTCCGGCCCGATGAAGCCGAGGCTGCCGGGTTCGCCCATGCCGTCCAGATTCCAGTGATAGCCGTTGAGCGCCATCCAGACATCCATCCAGGGCTCGTGCACCGGATCGCTTGGTTCCGGCCCGTTGTCGGATGTCACGACGAAGATGGTGTTATCCAGCTCTCCACGCCGCTCCACATGTGCGATCAGCCGGCCGACATGATGATCCATCGCCTCGATCATGCCGGAGTAGACTTCCATCGCCCGCGCGTATTTCTTCCGGTCCTCAGCCGGGACAGACGCCCACGGCCGCAGTGTCCCCGGCATCTCTGCATAAGGCGCTTCAGGAGCCACCACGCCCATCGCCTGCGCCCGCGCCCACCGCGCGCGCCGCAGCGCCTCCCAGCCCGCATCGAACCGGCCCCTGTACCTGTCCGTGAATTCCCTCGGCGCCTGCACCGGTATGTGCACCGCCTGGAAGGCGAGATAGGCGAACCAGGGCTGGGCGCGATCCTCCGCATCGATATAGTCGATCAGGCGATCGACCAGCAGCTCCGAGGAATAGAACCGATCCGGCAGCTTTGCGGGCCTGCCGTCCTCGAACCACGGGGCATGGTCGTAATAGGGCATGTAGGGCTTCGCCGCCCAGTTGTCCGCTCCCGAGGCGTCCAGCGCCAGCGACCTGTCGAAACCATGCGCGTTCGGAAGATCCCCCGGCCCATGCCCCAGATGCCACTTGCCCGCCATCAGCGTGCGATACCCCGCCGTCCTCAGCCGATCCGCCAGCGTCAGAACGCCGGGCTCCAGCCGCAGCGTGTAGCCCGGCTTGTCCTTCAGCTCCGGAGGCAGGACTTCCTCGATGGTCGAAACGCCCGTGCGGTGGCTGTCCATCCCCGTCAACAGCATGGCGCGCGAGGGCGAGCACAGCGGCGAGGTGTGATAGTTCGTCAGCATGGCGCCCCTGGCCGCCAGCCGGTCGATGTTGGGCGTTCTCGCCTCGCCGCCGAAGGCGCCGAAATCCATGAACGCCGCATCGTCCACAAGGATCAGCACGATGTTCGGCTTCCGCGGCGCCTGCGCCTGGGCCGGCGCAAGGCCTAGCGCCAGCGCCGCCGCGCCCATCAGCCATCGTCCGGTCAGGCCGCGAAGACGCCTCATGCTCCACCCATCGGCCACGCGCGCCAGCCTGCAAGGCGCTGGACGCCGGCGGCAGGAGACATTATGACATAATCAATGTCAATTTCAGGGGCGGGCCCGTGGATGCGGTCTGGCTTTATCTCGCCGGCGCAGGCGCGCTGGCGGTCGGGCTGATCTGGTTCGGCCTGCCGGCGCTCTTGCGTGGTCTGGGCCTGCATCGTTCCGTGCGCCTGCCCAGGCGCGATCTCCGGGGCCGCCGGGCCCTCATCATCGCCACCAGTCACGACACGCTTGGCGATACGGGACGGAAAACCGGCGTCTTCGCCTCCGAGATGACGGCCCCCTACTACGCCTTTCACGATGCCGGCATGACGGTCGATGTGGCCAGCATCCGGGGCGGCGCCATTCCCATCGAGCCCGTCTCGCTCAGATGGCCGCTGCGCTCGCATTACGATGTGCGCTTCCTCGCCGATCCTGTCTTCCGGGCGAAGGTCAGGTCCGCCCCCGCCATCGCCAGTCTCGACGGCGCCGGTTACGACATCGTCTTTCTCGCCGGCGGCTGGGGCGCCGCCTATGATTTCGAGCAGTCGCCCGATCTCGGCCGCCTGCTGCTGCAGGCTGACACGGCTGGCGCGGTCCTTGGCGGCGTGTGTCACGGGCCGCTCGGTCTCCTTGCGGCCCGCGACGGGCAGGGCGCGCCCCTCGTCTCCGGCCGCCGTCTCACGGCTGTCACCGACAAGCAGGTGAGGGAGCTCGGCATCACCCACACGCCCCGCCATCCCGAGCGCGATCTGCGTGCGGCTGGCGCGAAGTTCGAATCCCGCACAGGCTTCCGCGACATCTTCGCTAGCCACATCGTCGCCGATGGCCGTCTCGTCACCGGGCAGAACCAGAATGACGGCGCCGCCACGGCAGACCGCATGATGCAAGTTGTACTTGAAGGGAAGGGAGCCTGATGCAGCTGATCGTCCGTGTCGCCGTGGGGCTGCTTGGCCTTGCCGGCGTCCTCATCGCGCTGCGCATCTGGATGGCGCCTGCCGATGTCACGGCCCAGCTGGGCGTCTCCCCCGCCAGCTCTCTCGGCCTCGCCGCCATCCGCGCCGATCTCGCCGGTTTCTTCGGCGGCGCTGGCGCCCTCGCGCTTCTGGGCGCCCTCCGCAACCGCAGCGCCTTCCTGCTTGCGCCGCTCATTCTCGTCGGCATCGCCCTCGCGGGCCGCATCGTCACCCTTGTCGCTGACGGCTACAGTGAAGCCATGCTGCCGCCAATGGCCATCGAAGCCGCGCTGATCCTGGTCCTCGCCCTCGGGCGCGCGAAGCTGGCCCGCTGAGCTATGTCGCCGCCAGAAAACGGCTGATCCGGTCGACCAGTTCGTCCGGCGCGTCCTCCTGGATGAAATGGTGCGCGTTGGCGATGATCCGGTGATCCTGCCCCTTCGCGCCGGGTATCTTCTCCTGCGCGCGCCTTTCCCAGCCGCGACCGACCGGGTCGAGTTCGCCGAACAGCGTCAGGAAGGGCTTCTCGAACTGTTGCAACCGCGCCCAGGCCGCAAGATTTAGCGGCAGGCCCGGATTGTCCGGCTGCACCGTGATCAGACTCGGCCAGGTGATGAGGCAGTATTCGTACGCGCTCGTAGGGTAGGGCGCGCGATAGGCCGCCACTTCTTCCGGCGACAGCTTGGTCGTCATCCCGGCTTCCAGCATTGGCCATGGGAACTCCGTCGCCGACGCCATCATGCCGACCCACATCTTCATGAAGTCGCTTTCGCCCTCGCCCGTCGGCATGCCGGTATTGGAGGCGACCACACGTGCAAACTGTTCCGGATACTGCGAGACGAGCCAGAGTCCGATCGTCCCGCCCCAGTCCTGGCAGAACAGCGTGACGCCGGAAAGGTTCAGCGCCGTGAACCATTTCGACGCCCAGTCATAGTGGCGCGCCAGCGTGTAGTCGCTGCGCGCCGCCGGCTTGTCCGAACGTCCCGTCCCCGGCAGGTCGACCGCAATCACCCGGCGTCCCGTCTTCAGCAGGCCCGGGATCATCTTGCGATAGAGATAGCTCCAGGTCGGGTTGCCATGCATGAGAAGGATAGGCTCCGCCTGGCGAGGTCCTTCGTCGACATAGGCCACGCGCATCTCCGTCCCGTCCGCGTCGCGGATTGTCAGGTAATGCGGCGCCCAGGGATATCCCGGCAGCCTGGCGAAGCATTCCTCCGGCGTGCGCAGCACCTTCATCGCATGTCCTCCAGAACGCTGCCGTAACTATTGGCATAAAATGTGTCAATATTTGCGTCTGCCTCTGGAAGCGTGCAGATCCCGCCCGGCCTGAAGGCGAGGCCATGGTTTCATGCCGCATACGCCGCGCCCAGGAGTTGAAGCCGGCCCGGCGCGGGGTCTTCGGCAGATGCATGCGCTCCAGCGATTGGATCGCGAACCCGGCGGCCTCGACCAGCCGTGGAACATCACGCGTCAGATGGCGTCCGCCTGCGACCGTCTTCCACAGCGGTTCGATCCGCTGCCGCCAGCGCCGCACGCCGGGGTCCGGCGCGAGGCCATGTTCGCAGAACAGCAGGCGCCCGCCGGGTTTCAGCGCTCGCCGCGCCGCCGTGAGCGGACGCACAGGTCTGGGATGGTGCACAGCACATATAGGTCGCCTGGATCGTGTCGACGCTCGCAGACGGCAGCAACAGCGTCTCCGCCGTCTCCTGCAGAACGTCGACAGGGACGGACGCGTCCGCCCTTGGGGAACTGACGCGCCAGTCAACAGCTCCGGCTGGCAGCCCGGCAGCTTGCTTTCGGGACGTCGATGCGACATTCTTTCCAGCAGAACGGTCGCTGATCGCAGTTCATGACGGGGCGGAAAGGCCCGGTCATGCTAGTTTCGACTCGCAGGCAAGGACCGCGACGACGGGTGATGGCGATCCCGCCGCCACAACAGAGGGACGAAGCGCGCTCCGCGGCCGCGAACGCGGGGCTGGTCCGGAGAGGTTCAGCCTTGTTCCGGAGGGGTGCGTGGGAGGCGCAGATGAGCGTGCTGCAGCACGGACTCGATGACATCGAGGACCTGATCGAGGACTTCGCCGCCGAAAAGCGCAAGCGCCGCTTCTGGGTTGGCGTGTTCATGGCTTGCACCGTCCTGATGTTCCTCGTCGTCGTCGCCTATGTGGCGCTGATGATCCTCGCGCTCAGCGCCGTTGCAGACACCACGCATGGCGACTGGATCAACGCCACGGATCACATGCTGCCTTTCCTTGGCATGATACCGCTCTTCGGCGTCGCGATGGCCAGCCTTTCGGGCTGGAAGGCGCAGGCCGATTGCCAACAGTCGCTGGACCTTGCCATCACCGCCGCACGCAAATGCGCTGAGACGGGGCGCGGCGGCATCCTGGCGCGGCGGCTGAAGCTGATCGAGTGCGCCAGCAAGGATAAGCGGCGCATGTGGCAGGAACTCGCTGGTGTGTTCCTGGGCTGACAGAACAAGTGGGGGCAGGCGTGCCGGGTATTGAAGAAGAAGCCGACGATGTCATCGTCAAGGGGCAGCGCAGTTTCCGCCGCGTGCAGTTCGTCGGCATCGCGATGCTGTTCGTCGTCATGGCGATGACGGCCGCGCTCGCGGTCTATTTCTATCTCGTCTTCGGTCAGCTGCGCGATGCCGCCAACCGGCTGGAGCGCGGCGCCTTTGAGGCGCGCCGCACGGCCGACCGCCAGACCAACCAGGTCGCCGCCCTGGAGCGTAGCATGCGCCGCACCTTCGACGAGTTCCGTCAGACCACAGCCTCCGGCATTACGATCGCTGCAGGCGAGACGGTCGATCCTGCGCCCGCCCGCGCGCTGGTCGCCCAGTATCTTCGCCGCGGCGTCGCCACGCTGCGCGACGAGCTCCTGATCGCCAGCATCGCAGATCATCCGGCCACGCCGCCCGCCGACGCCGCCCTGATCAGGGGGACGCTTGCGATGATCGCTTGGGGGCGCAGCGGCGAGCAGATCTCCCGTGACATGCCCGCCCTTCCAGATCGGCTGGTCGAAGCCGAACGTTCCTTCCGCGCCGCCCTGGCTGACGAGGCGCTGAAGCCGCTGGCCCAGACCGGCATTGCCTGGATCGCCTATCTCGATGCGTCCTCGCCGCGTTCGGCCTATGCGCCGAGCGCTTGCGCCGCCTTGCACGAAGCTGTCGAGGCTGTCGGGGACGATCCGGGTCCGCAGGCCAATTTCTGGGAAGCGAGCTGCAACCGCAAGCTGGGCGACCGGCTCAAGGCGCTGCAGGGCTATGTCCGCGTTCTCGCCGAGGAGGCGCCGCGTGGCGACGCTGTCCTCGCCAGCCTGCCGCGACGCGCCGATGCGGACCTGATGCTGGAAATGAACGCCTTGCACGGCGTGGGCACCCAACTCATCTCCACCTACAATGTCGACGACCAGATCGTGGCGGAGGCGCTGGCCATGGCCGCCGTTCGCTGCTCTCCCGACGCTCCCGTCGTGATTGATCCGATGACGGCGAAGCTTGCCGACCGCATGCTGCTTGCCCGCAAATGCCTGGAGCGTGCGATCGAGGTGCGCCGTCAGCTTGGCCAGACGCAGAACGAACGTAGCGGCTCGCAGGAAAACATCAGCTTCGCTTTCTTGCGCGAGCGCGACTTCAAGGGCGCCTTCGCCAATGCCCAGGCCGTGACGGCGACCGGCTATTTTGCCTGGAATGAACTCGTGCGCGCCTTATCGGCAAAGAAATTGCTGGAAGAAGACGGGGCGGGCGACGATGTGCGCGCGGCGCTCGGCGAGGCGCGGCGCGCGGTGCGTTTCTTCCGCGTGGCGGATTTCAATCCGTGCGAATTGCCCGTCCTGCTCGATGAAGCGCTGTTCGAGGCGGCCAATGCGATCGTGAAGGAAGAACAGGGCGGCGCCGGCCTCGTCTGCGAGGCGACCAAGCCCGCCTGAGACGTCGTCCGGCGGGCGACCCTTCGCGCGGCGTTGCGGTCGCAATGCAAAAATACTCACTATCATGTGCGTGAATATAGATTGACGCCGCGGAGCGCATCAGCAACATTCACGCACGAGAGAATGAGCCAACAAGGCTCTGATGTGGGAGGACTCATCGTGAAAACCATGCTCCGCGGCGTGTCCGGCGCCGCCGTTCTCATTGGCCTGGCCGGGTCCCTGCCGGCCTGGGCGCAAGAGGCCGAAACATTGCCGGCCGCCGAACAACCCGCGCCCGGCGACGGCGGACGCGTCGTCATCACCGGCTCTTTCATCCGCGGCACGCCCGAAGACGCGGCCCTTCCGGTCGAGGTGTTCACCTCCGAAGAGCTGGACGACCGTGGCTCCCCGACGGCGCTCGAATTCGCCAAGAGTCTGACGATCGCAGGGCCGACATCGGGCGAGGCCTACTATTTCGGCGGGCCAGCGCTGATCGGGTCGGTCAACTACAACCTGCGCGGCATCGGCGCGGACAAGACGCTGACGCTCCTCAACGGTCGCCGCATGAGTTCGAACACGTCGAACATTCCGTTCGCGGCGATTGAGCGCGTCGAGATCCTGAAGGATGGGGCGGCGGTCATCTACGGCGCAGACGCCACGGGCGGCGTCGTCAACTTCATCACCCGCGACAGCTTCAATGGCTTCGAGGTCAACGCCCAGTACAAGTACATCGACTCGTCAGATGGCGACTATGGCGTCAGCCTGCTTGGCGGCGTCGGCGAAGGCGATGTGAATTTCCTCTGGTCGGCCGAATGGGAGCATCGCTCCGCCCTGCGCGCCATCGACCGCCCCTTTACGCATGACTCGTTCGACCCAACGGCCGGCGTCGGCCGGTTCAACCCGGCCCCGTGGTCGACGCTTACCAACCTTGCCGGCTGGTTGCCTCTGGGCGCGCCGATCGAGGAGCCGACTGTTGGTCCGAACGGCCGCGAGTTTGGTCCCGTGATCGGCGGAATCAGGTCGGACTTCACGCCGGCCTCGTGCGCCGCGGTCGGCGGGCGCTACGACAACGCCTTCACCTGTGCTTACAATTATTCGAATTATCACAACCTGGTCGAGGACAACGACATCTATCGGGTGTTCGCCCAGCTCAATGCGGCGGTCAACGACGACATGAACGTCCATGTCGAGGCGGCCTATGGGCAGGTGAAGACGCCCCACATGTACGCCTCCCCCTCCCAGCCCATCATTCGCGGGCCGGCGATGGCGACGGGCGCGACCTTCCAGTTCTTCGTGCCGATCCAGAACCCGCACGCCCAGGCCTTCGCCCTGCGCACCGGGACGACGGGGGCGGCGGGGTTCTCGCCGGTGACCTATCGCGTGTTCGGACATGCCGGCAACACGGCGTTCGGCGGGCAGGGCGTGCCCGACCTGATCGACAACCAGCTCTGGCGCGTGTCCGCGGCGATCGACGGGCGGCTCGGCGACTGGGCGGGGCCTGCGAAGGACGTCAACTACGACTTCGCCGTGACCTACAACCAGGGCATTCTCTACACCACGCACCCGGACATCATCAGCTCGCGCTTCCAGGAGGCGCTCAGCGGGTTCGGCGGCCCGAACTGCAACGCGCCCGATCTCGATCCGACGCGCTTCGGCACGCAGAACCCGGCTTTGGCCGGACAAGGCAACTGCAAGTGGTGGAACCCCTTCGCCACCTCGTTCGCGGGCCAGCCTGTGTTCGGCCTCGCCAACCCGCAATACGTGCCGGGAACCGAGAACTCCGTCGAGCTCACACGCTGGCTGTTCGACGATCGCGCGATCGAGACGGTCACCTCGAACCTCACCGTCGACCTCGTGTTCAACGGCAAGGCCGGCATCCAGCTTCCGGGCGGCGAGATTGGCTGGGCGCTCGGCGCGCAGGGACGCCAGTTCGAAAGCCGCGAGATCGTGAACAGCCCCTACATGAATGGCTCGATCCCGTGCGAATGGCCCAGCAACTTCACCAGCCAGAACGGTGCGGGCTCGCCCCCGCTGTCGCCGATCCCGCTGCCGACGAACGATCCGCGCTTCCGCGGCTGCACGCCGGATCGCCCCGGCCCGTTCGTGACCTTCGTGCCCGATCCGCCGGACTATGCCGACCGGCAGCAATACTCGCTGTTCGGCGAGATCCAGGTCCCCGTGCTCGACAATGTGAACCTGCAGGCCGCGGTCCGGCGCGAGGAATTCTCGGGCGGTCTCGGCGCCACGGTCTACAAGGTCGCCGGCAAGTGGGATGTCTGGGGGCCGCTGTCACTGCGCGGCTCCTACGGGACGAACTATCAGACGCCCCCGGTCAACACCATTCCGGGCGCGCAGGTCGTGGGCGCGCGCACCTACACGGTTGCCGCCGGCAACTGGCTGGGCGCGCGTTTCATCACCGACGCCAACATCAAGCCTGAAACGGCGACCGCCTGGAATGTCGGCGCCATCTGGGACAGCGAGGGCCTGGCCGCCGATCATGACTTCCGTCTGATCGTCGACTATTTCGACATCGAGACGAAGGACCAGATCGGCCAGATTGCGGATCCCAACCAGATCGCCAGCCTCGTCTTCAACGGCCCCGGCGGAACGATCACCACCTGCGATCCCAATGTCCAGCCGCTGGTCCGCCGCATCACATTCAACGGCGCATGCTCGGTCGGCCTCAGCGGCGTGGGCGGCTTCAACATGGTCGACACGCTGTTCGGCAACGGACCCGGCCAGACCACCAACGGCTTCGACATCCAGGCGACCTATGCGATGCCGTTCGGCCCGGGCGATCTCCTGCTCGATCTCACGGCGACGAAGGTAACGGAACTCAAGACCGGCCCGACCTCGCTGGACGGCGTCGTCATCACGACAGGCGACGATCGTCTCGGCACGCTGAACTTCGCCACCTTCGCGCTGGCGGCGCCGGAATGGCGCGCCAACTTCGCCGCCAACTACAGCATGGACGTCCACAATTTCCGCTTCGGCGTGAATTTCGTGTCGGCGGTCCGCGACGAGCGGCCGGGCATCCAGTATGGCGAGAACGGCGAGGACTGGGTCACGGCCGACTTCACCTACCGCTTCCAGGTGCTTGAAGACCTCGCCCTGACGGCGACGGTGGCGAACATTCTCGACCGGATGCCGCCCAAGGCGCAGGAGGAGCTCGGCTACGATCCGTGGATGGGCAACCCGCTCGGCCGCACGATCGAGGTCGGCGTCAGGAAGTCGTTCTGACATCCCCGAACTGGACAGGCGGCGAAAGCCGCCTGTCGCTTTCTCTTCAGCATTACGCAGTCCAGAAATGTCCGGGAGGACACGCATGAAGGCTTTTCGCGTCGCTTCGGCGTCGATCATTGCGCTGAGCGCACTTTCCGTGGCCCACGCACAGGAAGCCGAGCAAACGGAACGCGAAGCCTCCGAGGGGCGCGCGTCCGACATTGTCGTCGTAACGGCGACGCGTCGTGAACAGGACGTGCAGGACGTTCCGATCGCCATCACGACGTTCTCGCAGGAGCAGCTGACCGAGGAGGGCATCGTCGGCTATGAAGGCCTGGCGCAGGCGACCCCAGGCATCGTGCTCAACAAGCAGAGCGCCAACTTCAACAACTTCACCTCGCGCGGCATCGCCACCAACGGCTACAGCGCCAACCTGCAAAGCTCGGTGACGATCTACATCGACGAGCTTCCGATCTCGACCATCGGCAACACGACCACGCTGGACCCCGCCCTGTACGACGTGGAACGCGTCGAGTTCCTGCGTGGGCCGCAGGGCACGCTGTTTGGCTCTGGCTCGCTGGCGGGGGCGCTGCGCATCCTGACCAAGAGCCCCGATCTGGACGAGTTCCAATATTCCATGCTCGGCGACATCGGCGTCGTGGGCGATGACTCACTGCGCCAGCGCTACAACGCGATGATCAACATACCGGTGATCGAGGACGAGGCGGCGCTGCGTCTTGTCGGGTTCTACCGCAACGAGGAAGGCTGGATCGACAATATCGGCACCGGCATCGAGAACGCGAACACGCTGGTGAACTGGGGGGGGCGCGCGATCTTCCTCGTGAAGCCGACCGACCGGCTGTCGATGCGGATCCTGGCGTCCTACGAGGACAGCCAGCCGGAGGATGCCTCGCTGTTCCGGCCGCAGTTGGGCATGCATGTTCGGGATACCGTGCGCCCTGACCGCTTCACTAGCCAGCAAAGCACCTTCAACTTCACGCTGGACTACGATCTTGACTGGGCGGAGCTGACGTCGTCGTCGACCTACTCGCTGGCGGACCAGGAGTTCTTCGTCGACCTAGCTGGCACGTTCAACAACCTGGCCGAGTTCGGCCTTGATGCGTCCGGCGAGCAGCGCACGTTCGTGCAGGAGACGCGACTGGCGTCGGCCATGGGCGGCGCATTCGGCCGGGTCGGCGGCGGCTTCTGTCGCGATCGCAGGCTGGATGTGGACTTCATCTATCGCTCGACGCCGGCCTTCCTGCAGCTGCTGCGGATCACCGGAACGGACGGCGATGTGATCTCGACTGCCTATACCTATGCGAACAGCCACGAACTCGCGGCATTCGGCGAGCTCACCTATCATTTCTCCGACCAGCTGTGGGTGACGGGCGGCCTGCGCTATGGCTCGACCGACGCACAAGGCTTCAATAAGCCGGGCGGGTATCAGTCGAACTACCTGCTGTTCCCGTTCAACCAGCCCCTGCAGCGCTTTCCCATCGCTGCGGCGGCCGGGCCGAAGATCAAGGAGACGAAGCCCTCCTACAAGCTCAGCCTGTCCTGGGCGCCGAGTGACGATCTCACGACCTACGCGACCGTCTCGACCGGCTTCCGCCGCCCGATCGTCAACGCACAGGGCGGACGCGCGAGCATCGTCAACCCGGCGGATATCATCATTCCGATGTCGGCGGAGTCGGACAATCTCGTGAACTACGAGATCGGCGCAAAGGGCAGGTTCTTCAACAACAGGCTGCATGCGCACGTCGCCGTCTACTACATCGACTGGGACAACATCCAGGTACAGGCCAACCGCCTGTCGGATTCGATCCAGTTCGCCACCAATATCGGCGGCGCGGTGAGCCAGGGTCTCGAGTTTGAGATCGCAGCCTATCCGACCGACACGTTCAGCTTCGGCCTCAACGGCGCCTTCAACGATGGCAAGGTGACCAAGCTGACGCCGCTCGAGGCGGCCATATCGGGCGCGGTCATGGACGCGCGGCTGGCGTCGCCGGAGTTCCAGGGCAATGCGTGGGCGCGGCTGGACTTCAACATGATGCCGGACGTGCCGGCCTCGCTGATCCTGAACTACGCGCATGTGGGCGAGTATCCCAACATGCTGCCGAACGTTCCGGGCCAGCCGGGCGTGCCAAGCCCGCTGTTCGGGTACACCGACGCCTATGGCCGCCTGAATGCGAGCCTGGGCGCCAAGTTCGGCGATATCGGCGCGCAGCTCTATGTCGAGAACGCGCTGGATGATGACTCGATCACCTACATCCACCCCGAGGCGTTCATCTGGGCGCGTTATGGCACGCTGGCGCCGCGCACCGTCGGCATCCGCCTGTCCTACCAGAACTGAGCCCGGAGGCTGCAGGCATGACGGTCAAGTCAGCGTCAGGTGCCATGCCGCCGCAGCAGGTTCGCGAAGGCGCGTGGTTCGCCCTCGCGATGCTGTGTTTCGTCTATGTGCTGAACTTCCTCGACCGCCAGCTGCTGTCCATTCTCGCCAAGCCGATCCAGGACGATCTCAAGCTCTCGGATGGCGAGCTTGGCCTGCTCGGCGGCCTTTATTTCGCGGCGTTCTACTGCACCATATCGCTTCCCGTCGCCTGGCTGGCGGACCGCCACAACCGGGTTCGCATTGTCGGCGCGGCCTGCGCCCTGTGGAGCGCCGCCACCATCGCCTGCGGCCTCTCCCGCTCCTATCCGGAACTTGCCGCCGCCCGCATGACGGTCGGCGTCGGCGAGGCGGGCGGCGTGCCGCCGTCCTACTCGATCATCTCGGACTATTTCCCGGCCGGTCGGCGCGGCGCGGCGTATGGCGTCTACAATCTTGGGCCTCCGATCGGCCAGGCGCTGGGGGTCGCCTTCGGCGCCAGCGTTGCGGCGACCTACAGCTGGCGCGACGCCTTCATCGTCCTTGGCGTCGTCGGAGTCGTCGCGGGCGTTGCCGTCTTCCTTTTCGTGCGGGAACCGGAGCGGGGAGGGCTCGACGCCGCGCCCGTTCCCGCTGCGCCGCCGCAGGCCGCAGCCGACACGTCGCCAGGGTTCTGGAAAACGTTCGGCATGTTCCTGTCACGACCGGTGCTTTTGCTGGTCGCCCTTTCGGCCGCCGCCACCCAGTTCATCACCTACGCCGTCCTCAATTTCACCACCCTCTTCCTGATGCGGGAGAAGGGGATGACGCTGGAGGAGGTCGCCGTCTGGTACGCGATCCTGATCGGTCTCGGCATCGGCGCAGGCGTCTTCGTCTCGGGCTGGCTCCTGGACCGGCTTGCTCCGAAGACGCAGCGCGCCTATGCGCTGCTGCCGGCCATTGCGCTTGCCGTCGCCGCGCCGTTGTTCGCCGGCTTCGTCTGGGCGCCCGACTGGCCCACGGCGCTGATCTTCCTCGCCCTGCCGACCGCGCTGAACTATTTCTACCTCTCGCCGGCCGTCGCCCTCGTGCAGGCCAAGGTCGCCCCCGCCCAGAGAACCCTCGCCGGCGCAATCCTGCTGCTGATCATGAACATGATCGGCCTCGGTTTCGGCCCCACCTATCTTGGCGCGATGAGCGACATGTTCGGCCATGCAGGCCATGCCAATCCGCTGCAGCTGGCCTTCTACACGCTCATTCCCTTCTACGCGCTGGCGGTCGTCATGCATCTCCTTCTCGCCCGCGCCCTCGGCCGCGAGGAGACGACTTCGCGGGAGGAGTCGGCATGAACGGCCCCTACGTCCAGGACTTTCCGCTCACGCTCAACCGTTTCCTCGAACACGCCGCCCGGTGGCATCCGCGCGCAGGCGTCGTCACGGCAACAGACACTGGCGGCGCCATGCGCCTCGGCTATGACCAGCTGCTGGTCAGGAGCCATGCCTTTTCAGAGGGCCTGCGCCAGCTCGGCGTCCGCTTCGGGGACTGCGTGGCGACGCTGGCGTGGAACACGCAGGCGCATGTCGAGGCCTGGTATGGCGTCGCCGGCATGGGCGCCATTGTCCATACGCTGAACCCGCGCCTGGCGCCGGAAGCGCTGGCCGGGATGGCGCGCAAGTCGGCCTGCGGCGTACTGATCGCCGCCGCCAGTCTTGCCGACATGGCCGCAAGTCTTGCCCGCCTCGTCCCCACGATCCGGCGCATCGTCATCATCGACGAACCGGTGGACGTCAGCGCGCTCGATACGCCGGTTTCCGTCCTGCTGCACAAGGACCTCGCGGGAGGCGAACCCGTCGCATGGGGCGGATTCGATGAACACACGCCCGCCGGCCTCTGCTTCACCTCGGGCACCACGGGCGACCCCAAGGGCGTGGTCTACACGCACCGCTCCTCCTATCTCCACACCCTTCGCCTGATCCAGGCCGATGTGATCGGCCTGACCTCCGCCGATCGCGTGCTCATGGCCGTGCCGATGTTCCACGCGAATGGCTGGGGCCTGCCCTTCGCAGCGCCCGCTGTGGGCGCATCGCTGCTCCTGCCCGGCCGGCATCTCGACGGCGCGAGCCTCGCGCGCTTCATCCAGGCCGAAGGGGCGACGCTTGCCGCCGGCGTGCCCACGGTCTGGCTCGGTCTCGCCGAGCACCTCGAGGCAACCGGCGGCGTCGTTCCGACGCTGAGGCGCATCATCGTGGGCGGCGCGCCCATGCCCGAACACCTGATGGCCCGAATCGAGCAGCGCCTCGGCGCGATCGTGCAGACCAGCTGGGGCATGACAGAGCTCACCCCGCTCGGCGCCATCACGCCCGAACATCTCCCCGTGCGCGAGGCCGCCAGCGCGGGGCGGATCGCCATCGGGCTCGACGCGCGGCTGACCGACGGGGCGGGCCGTCCCCTGCCGCAGCAGCGCGGCGTCGAGGGCCGCCTGTGGGTGAAAGGCCAGAGCGTCGTGCATCGCTATTACGGCATGAGCGAGCCGGCGGTGGACGCCGGGGGCTGGTTCGACACGGGCGATCTGGCGCGCTTCGGCGAGGATGGCGCCCTCTACATCACCGGACGCGCCAAGGATCTGATCAAGTCCGGCGGCGAATGGATCAATCCCGCGGAGATCGAGGCCATCGTCGGGACCTCGCCCGCCATCGCGCAGGCCGCCGTCATCGCCCGCGCCGATCCGAAATGGGGGGAGCGCCCGGTGCTGGTGGTCGAGGTCCGTGAGGGCCATGCGATCGGCGATGAGGATCTCGTCGGACTGTTGCGCGGGCGGGTGCCGTCCTGGTGGCTGCCTGACGCTGTCATCCGTCTGCCCAGGCTTCCGCTGGCGGCCACCGGCAAGATCGACAAGCGCAAGCTTCGGGCGCTGTTCGGGGACGATTCGTCCCGCTAGCACTTGTCAAACCGCCGCCCCGGTGCGAACCGGATGACGAGCAAGCGGAGAAGCTGATGTCGGTCACGGCCGTACCCAAGGTCAGGCGCTCGAAAAAGGCCGAGCAGCGCGCCGAGATGATGGAGCAGATTCTCGACGCGGCCGAATTCCTGTTCTCCAAGCATGGCCTCTATGGCGTGACGCTGAAGGATGTCGCCCAGCGCGTCGGCGTTCACCACACGCTGATGAACTACTATTTCACCGACAAGAAGAAGCTGTTCGACGCCGTCTTCGCCCGTCGCGCCCCCATCACCAGCAAGCGCCGGATGGACGCGCTCGACGCCTACGAGAAGGCCTGTGGGGGCAAGCCCACCGTGGAGGGGGCCCTGCGCGCCTTCCTCGATACCGACCTCGAACTTTACGGAAACGGCGGCGAGGGCTGGCGGAACTATGGCCGGCTTGGCGCGCAGGCGGCCAACATGCCCTACGGCGCCGCCCTGATGGACGAGCATTTCGACCAGGTCGTGCTGAGGCTGATCGGCCTCCTCAAGCGGGCGCTGCCCGACTGCGCCGAGGAAGACATTTTCTGGGGCTATCACTTCGTGTCCGGCGGCCTGATGCTGACGCTTGCCCGTTCCGGCCGGCTTGACAGGCTGTCGAACGGCCTGTGCAGCTCCGACGATTTCGAGGCCGCCAAGGACCGGATGGCGGCCTTCATGGCAGGCGGTTTCGCCGAGCTGTGCCGCAGCCGCGCCGCCGGCCGTCCGCAGGCGGCCCGGTCCACGACCCGGCGTTCCCGCAAGGCCTGATCCTGCCGGCCGC
The DNA here is from genome assembly GCA_964614815.1 of uncultured Rhizobium sp. Classification (GTDB taxonomy): domain Bacteria; phylum Pseudomonadota; class Alphaproteobacteria; order Caulobacterales; family Hyphomonadaceae; genus UBA7672. The sequence goes on from CAZTMG010000015.1 coordinate 17,090, forward strand.
CCTGGCCTCGCTGCGCGGGAAGGGCGCCTTCGAGCGCGGCGAGGAGCAGCGCGCTCAGGCGCTTGAGGCTGCGCCGCACGCGGTCGTCCCTTGACCGACAGCGTGCATAGTAGGCGGCGCGTCCGACCTTGGCTTCCGCCAGGGTGTCCCCGACGGTGATGCGCATCGGCCGCTTTCCATCCGCGACATCCGGGGGGGATGGCAATGCGGCGGCGTTCAATGGGCGGATGCTGTCGTCCGGCCGCAGAACAGCCCGCCGCCGCCATGCAGGTCCCGTCCGATCAGCAGCGGGCCAGCCACCGCCGTGACGAAGGTGAGCCGTGCGAGGCCGCCGAGGCCCGCCTCGCTGGCGCTTGCAGCGCGAAGGATTTCCACGTGCGGCGCCGGCAGCCCGATGCGCCGCACCTCGTCCATGATGTTGCTTTCGAGCGCCGCATGCGCGTCCTTGAGCTTCGCATGACGCGTCACAAGGAAGGGCGTGACGCTTTCCCAGACCTTGCTGGGGGCAAAGAGCGGGTCCGTCTCCTGATCCAGCCAGGCCGGCGAAAGACGCAACCGGCCCGCCGCGCCCGCCCGGAGATCGCGCAGGCCGGAGATCGCTTCCGAAAGCAGGGAGAGGCGCTTCTGTTCATGTCGTGTCGGCGGTCGCCGCTCCAGGACATGGGGCGCCACGATCAGCAGCCGCCGGCGCCCGGCGTCGAACACGAAGGCGAGATGCCGATGGCGGCCCGATCGGGCGGGCGCGCCGTCCTCGCCATGTCCAGTGAAGAATGTCGGCAGAGGCTTGCCCGTATCCGACCGCTCCGCGATCAGCGCCATCACCGCACGGCGCAGCGCGCGCGTGAGATCCGTGTGGGCTGCTCCGTCCGACAGGCCGTCGACGATGTGAAGGGCGAACACGCCGCACGCGTGCTGCACGGGGTGCATGAGGCCGAGCCCCAGATAGCGGCCGTCGCCGATGAGGAGCGGCCCCTGCCGGGGTTCAGCGAACGCGATCTCGACATGCCAGAGGCGATGCTTGGAGAAGCGCTGCTTCAACTCAGCCTTGCCTGGCTCGAACGCCTCGGCGCGCGCGCCTTTCGCCGCCCACGGTTCGCGCTGCACGCGGACGGTTTCCACCCGCGCGCCTACGCCGGCATGGCGCAGCGCGGTGCGAACGCTTGCGATTGCCGCACACTCTTCGTGAGCGCGCTCGCCGCCGCCTTTCTGTTGCTCGCGCCGCATCTCAGGCGCGATGCGGCGGCGCGCGGCAGAAAGCGCGGCCGGCGTAATCGTACGCCACAGGCGCGATGTCGTTGCGCGCTCGCCGATCCCGTAATGGCGCAGCATGCGGGCGTCGGACGTCGCCGCGAGCGTCAACTGTTCGTCAATCTCGCCGGTCTCCTCATGGATGCGCGCAGGAACGAGTTCGAGCCCAGAGAACGCCCAGTCGATGTCGCGCGCCGGCAACGGGCAGGCGGCGGGGATTTCGACCAGCACGCGCCGGATCGCTGGCGAGGCTTTTGGGTGGCCGATGGAAGGCAGCGGGATGATGCGCACGCGACGCGCCTTGTCTTGCTCGTCGGCGTCGCGGCCGATCAGGCAGCGCTCGATCTCCCCCGCCTCGCCCTTGAGTTTGTCCGTGAGCCTGGCGGCGGCGGCGTCGCGCAATCGCTCCGTGAACGTTGCAATGTCCTTGAGCGGAACGGGCGTTTGCTTGCCGATCAGATCGTAAAGGAGCCGCGCGGGCGGGCTGTCATAGGCGACCTGCCGGAAGAGCGGCCTGGGCGGCTGCTTGAAGAGCTGCGCGTCCTTGCGGTTGGATCTCACATTCTCGAAGCGCACATGCGTGTGGCGCCGCATCAGGCTCGCGAGCGTCCCTTCCATCGGCGCCGCGAGCATTGCGCCTTCGCCGCCTTCGCTTGGCCGGTGGATCGCGCCGTCGTAGGTCGCCAAGCGGTTTTCGATCTGATCGTCGTCGAGAATTTCGGCCGTAGCCCAAGCCATGTCGACGCTGCGGCCAAGCTGGTAGAGCCGCGCGGCGATGACGCAGATGCGCTGCGCGTTGTCGCGCGCGGCGTCCTCGAAGCGCCAGACATAAAGGAACGGCGCCTCCGCCGCGAACAGGATCGGGCGGATGAGCTTGGGCGCGCGGATCTCGCTCACGCGCGCGGGATCGCGGTCGACAGCGTCCAGATCGTTGTTCGGCACATAGTTGGAGAAGCTTTGGCCCGGCCGGTGCGGCGGCGCGGCGATTGTCGGCGCATCGAGTGTTTCGAGCCATTCGAGCGCCCGCGCGTCGACCTTCGCGATCGCCTTGCCGCGCGCAGCGCCCGCGACAAGCGCCTGGAACAGCCGCGCCGGCGAAGGCGGCCAGTCGGGGCGGCCATGATAGCGCCCGTCATGAAAGCGCACGGAAACGAGAAGGGCGGGCATGGGCTATGCGGCCTCGTCCGAGGACTCCTCCGCGCCGGGCTGCTTGCCCTTACCCTTTTTCTTGTCTTTGCCCTTATTGACATCCTCCTGGGCGCGTGCGGCGTCGAACGTAACGCGGCGGTCCTGGCCTTTGCCGAATGCTTGGGTTGCGACCTTCGCGAATTCACGCACGGTTTCGGGGTGCAGCGTGACGGTCGCGCGCTTGCCGTTGCGCGCCACAGCGTTCCATTCGCCTGGCGCGTCGGGATCCGGTGTGACCAGGCAGCCGGCCCGCAGGAACCCGTCTATCGGCTCAGTGGCGGCGAGCAGCGCAAGGCCCAGGATATAGCGTCTCAGGGCCGTGGTCTCGCCGCCGCCCAGGCGGCGCAGCGCAATTAGATTTACGGTGACGTCACGCTGGATCGGTCCGCGGGCAATGACGCCGCCATGCGCGCCGGCCGCCGGCACGTGAACGAAGCCGCGCTGGGCTAACGGACTCTCCTTCTTCCCCTCGGCCTTTTGCTTATCCTCCTCGGAAAACACGCCTTCAGCCGCGTAGTCGATCGCCGGATTGTATTGCGCCGAGCGCGTCAGCGATGAAATGTCCCACGCGCGGATCACGGACTGCACGATGCGCGGGAGTTTGGCCTGCGTGTCGCGCGAGTCCCAGACGCCGAACACGAGCGAGGTCGGCGCGAGCTTGGCGATGGGCTCGGCGTCATTGCGGTCGAGGAAAGCGCGAAAGGCGTCTTGCGCTTCACGTTGAAGCTCTGTCGAACGGATGATGGCGTCGCCGAGGCGATGGCCGGCTTCGAGGATGGAGACGCTCTTTTCGTTGCCATAGGCGATCTCGATCTGCGGCACGAGGTGTTTCAGGTCGTCGCGCTTGAAGATCGGCTCCATGCGGTTGGCCTGGCTGCCCACGCTGTCGATGGTGCAGACCTTCGTGCCGTCCGACAGCGTGTCGATATTGTAGCCGATGTCGGCGTAGGTCGGGGGGAAGATGACGGCCCCTTCGCCCTCGACGGGTATGAGCCTCTGCTTCAGATGCAGCGCCACGATGTCGGACTTCTCGTCCGCCCAGGCGTCGATCATCTCTTTCGTGACGGTGCTCATGCAGCGGGCTCCTCTGTGATTTCGTCCATAGAAAGATCGTAATCGTTCGGCCTCGAAAGATGTCCTACGAAGGTCTTATTGACCAAGAATGGCAACGGTTGACATATCGCGGCGCGCGCGAGCTCCAGCGGCAACGGGCCGCTCCAAGCGCAATAGCTGAAATGAAAATCGGGCAGCAGCTTTGGGCGCGCCCAATTGAGGCCTATTGCTGCGAACAGTTCAACGAAGGGATACGTTGCCACCCGGACTTCATTGCCGCCTTTGCGCTGTCTGTCTGGGCCGAACCCAGCATCAAGGGCCATGACATCCCCTCGTGGGTCCAGTCTGAATAGAGAGCGCGTAAATGCATCCCGTACAAATAGGCGCTCGACGTCTTGGTCCTCGCTCCACAGCCGGTGGCACGCCTCTAGCGTGTTTCTTAGTCTGACGTGCGCGGAATTGGCATTTGTCGCGGTCCATAACTGGAATCGCGACCGAGTGGGAAAGTCTGACCAGTGGCGAATTGGCAAAGCCTTCGGCTCGCCGTCGAATGTACCAATGACAGAAGCTGGAAGTTCGGCTGGACTTAGGTCGGAAGTGTTTGCGAGCCCCTTATTGAGTACGGTCTCGCCACCGTCTCTCTCCTTCACATCCTCTCTCGGGCTGAGCCAACTCACTTGCGCTTGGAGCACAAAGTCGATGATCCGCTGTGGTAGGTCGGCGCCCGAGGCTCCGGCACAAAAAGTGAAACGCGGTTCATCCTCCCACTCAAATCCGCCTTCGGCGTCGCCGAGAGCACCGCCAGCTACATGACCCTCCCGGTGGTGC
>CAZTMG010000015.1:21416-21690 GCA_964614815.1 uncultured Rhizobium sp.
TTCGAGGAAGCCCAGGCACGCGAACACCTGGCCGGGATTGAAGAGATCGACGGGGATCGAGGCTTCGGCCATCACGCGGCCTCCTGCGCGTCGGGCTGCGGCGCCGCCTCGAGGTCGCGCGAGGCCTGCTGGTCGGCGGCGCGCAGCAGCGCCTCCCACCAGGCGAGCCCCCATGGGCCCCAGCGCTTCTGCAGCCGCGCAAAGCGCAGCGCCACATCGCGGGCGCGTTCCTCAAGCGCGGAGGGCGGGGCGTCGTCGCAGCTTCGCGTTTCGA
>CAZTMG010000015.1:21812-25423 GCA_964614815.1 uncultured Rhizobium sp.
CGTGGCGGTAACCGTCGAGGATCGCCTGATCGATCGGCCCGCGCGTCTTGGCGAGCGGGCCAACGAGATCGTCCTTCTTCGCATCGCGCGCGGCCTTGAACGCGCGCTGCCAGCGCGCGGCGCGCTTGCCTTCGTCATGCAGGCGCGCGGCGAGCATGAGCGCCTCGCGCGCCTCGGGCGGAAGCGCAAGCGCTTCGGCGATGGCGCCGGCGCGCGCTTCGGTCCAGCTTTCGTGCTCCTCCAGCGTCTGCGCCCTTTTGGCCAGCGCGCGCGCGTCCTCGGCGCGGGCGGCGTCGCGGTAATGGTCCACGACGAGCCATTCGGCGGGCGCGCCGTCCGGATCGAAGCGCGTTACGAACGCCAGCTCCAGGCGCCAATCCGCCTCGCGCGCGGGCCTTTCGCTCACCTCGTGCGCGGGCCTTTCACTCAGGCGGCGCACGCGCACCCTGGCGGCCGTGCTCCATTCGGAGTCAGACTCGGCTGTCGCGGGTTTCTCGGCTGCGTTCTCCGCAAGCAGCCCTTCCGCGCTCAGCCCGCCGAAGCGGGCGTCGAGGATCAGGGTTTTGCCCGGAAGGTCCCGCTGCAGGTCGTCCTTCGCCTTCTTGTCCTTGGAGTCCGCCAGCTCCCGCAGCCTGTAGGCGCGCACGAAATCGCCGGCGGGGGAGAGGCAGATAGCGGCGATGTCGCCGGCCTGCGGCGGCGTCTCGCGGGGCGCGGCGTCCTCTTCGTCCTGCGGAGAGGTCTCCGCCTCGGGTTCATCTTCAATGGAAAGGTCGGACTCGTCCTCCGTTTTCGCCTCATTCTCCGCCGCCGGCGCGCCTTTCGTGAGCGCCGCGGCGCGCGCGATAAGCCAATCGACGACGTGATACGTCTCCGTCTCCAGCTTCTCGCTCTCGTGCGGCGGGGCAGCCTCGAAGAAGTCCTCGATCTCCTTCTTCTCGGCCTTCGTGCGCGGCCAGTCGGGCGCGCCTACGCGCACCGGCAGATGCGCGCGCCAGACGAGCGTCGTCTGCGGCTGCTCCTCCACCCAGCCGCGCAGCCAGGGCGCGATTTCGGGGCGGCCCGTGTGCTCTTCGAGCGAGGTCATCGACCAGGCCTCGACCAGCGGGCGTGTGAGGGCAGGGCGCAGCGGCTCCGGCGTCGTGGCGCGGTCGATGGTGGCTCTGTGCGCGGCGCTTTCGGCCAAGGCGCGCAACGCGCCGGGGCTGGCGTCGAAGGCGTCGCCGGACTTGGGCAGCGCTTCGAGCGCAGCCTTGGCGGCGAAAGCGGTGAGCGCGCGCTGCTCCGCCTCGCCCGGTTCGCCTTCCTTCTTCACCTTGGGCTGGGACCAGAAGACAAGGACGTCGGCCTCGCCGTCGCCCTTGCGGTTCACGCGGCCGAGCCGCTGCACCATGCGCTCCCATGGCGCAAGGTCCGAGACCATGTGGTCGGCGTCGATGTCGACGCCGACTTCGCCGGCGGAGGTGGCGACGAGAATGGCAGGCCTTGTGAGCGGCGTCTTTTCGCCGATGAAGCCGAGCGCCTTCAGCCGATCCGCCGCCTGATCGCGTTCGCGCTGCCGGCGCGCGCCGACCAGGAGTTCAATATCGGCTTTTGGCTCCTTGCCAACTGGGCGAGCTGTTCGACAACGCCATCCGCGCAAGGGCCCGCGCCGTCGTCCTTCTTGGCGCGCCTGTTGCAGAACACGACGACGCGCCTGGGGCCGTTCCCCGTTGCGAGCTTCCACGCCGATTCGGCGAGCTGCTTATTGGGATCGCCCTCCATGTCGACGAAACGCAGCGTCTTCCTTGCGTTGAGCCGTTTGCTGGCGATCGCATCGCGGTCGCGCGCCTCCAGGCGGAACGGCGCGCTGCTCTGCGGCGCCTCGCGCTGTGTGGCCGAGAGCGACAGCAGGCGAAAGCGCGGCACGCGCGCGCGCGCGTCCTCTGAGGCCCATGCCGGCGCCTCGTGTTCGATCGCGTGGAGCAGATGCTGGAACGGCGGGACGAGATGGGCTTCGTCGAGCACGACGAGCGTGTCGGCGCCCAAAAGCCCGGCATGATAGGGGCGCATCTTGCGCGAGACGCCATAGCCCTCGAACAGGAGGCGCGAGCCGATCATGTCGACGGTGCCGACGATGATCGCAGGCGCGGCGGGGTCTTCGAGCCATTCGCGGTTGTCAAGATGGGCGCCGCGCAGCGTGGAGATGGGCAGCGTGCGTTGCAGCCCCAGCAGCGTCTTGAGATGCGCCGCTTTGTCTTCGGCTTCGAGCGCGGCGCGCAACTTCTCCGCTTCCGCGGTCGCCTGGTCGACCACGACGCGGCGGTCGACGACGTAAACCAGCCGGCGCGGCAGCGGCGCGCCATGCGCCCGTGCAATCAGCCAGATCGCCATCACCGCGGTCTTGCCAAGCCCCGTGGGGACATCGACGGCGCTGGGGAGCGCGCCGGCCGCAAAGTGCTCATCATAGAGCCGCGCCTGCCAGGCCATGGGCGCAAAGCCCATCAACGATCGAAAGGCGGATTGGAAGTCCATGTCTGCCCCAACACGCCGACAGACAAACGCGATTCGCCGGCGCATGGTAGTATGACATTACTGCGATCCACGGTTGTCGCGTTGCTCCTGGAAAATCGGCCGTAGGCCCCATGGTGCGGGGGCGGCCAGCTTCGTCGCGAGATCCACTCCACTTCACACTTCCGGCGTTTCGAAGCATCATCTGGGAATAGCCGTCGGGGGGCGCGCGATGACGACATCATCCGACAAGCAGCTTTCCTTGCCCCTGCATGCGCCGGGCGCCGGCGAGGACGAGCCGCTGGTTCCGGCGCGGATGGTCAACGAATGGGTCTACTGTCCGCGGCTGGCCTATCTGGAATGGGTGGAGGGCGCCTGGGCCGACAGCGCCGATACGGCGCAGGGCCGCCGCGTTCATGCGCGCGGCAGGCAGGGCGGCCCGCCCCTGCCGGCCCCCGAAGACGTGACCGAACCCTTCACGACGCGCCGCATCATGCTGTCTTCCGAAGCGCTGGGCCTGATCGCCGAAATCGACGTGCTGGAATCGGAAGACGGGGCGCTGATCCCCGTCGACACGAAGAAGGGCAGGCGGCCTCATGTGGACAAGGGCGCCCATGAACCCGAACGGGTGCAGATCGCCATCCAGGGCCTGTTGCTGCGCGAAGCCGGCTACAGGTGTGACGAAGGCGCGTTGTGGTTCGCCGAAAGCCGCGAGCGCGTGCGTGTCCCCCTGGATGACGAGCTTCTGGCCCGCGCGCTGGCGGCCGCATCCGACCTGCGCCTGGCCGCAGCCGCGCGGCGCATTCCCCCGCCGCTGGAAAACAGCCCCAAATGCCCGCGATGTTCCCTGCTGCCGATATGCCTGCCCGACGAGGTGAACCATCTGGTGCGCGGTTCGGCGCCGCGCACGCCGCCGCCGGCTGCGGATGCAGCCCTCCCGCTTTACGTGCAGCAGCCCGGGGCGCGCATCGGAAAGCGCGGCGAAGAGCTGGTGATCAGCGTGGAAGGCGAGGCTGACCGGGCCCTGCCGATCGACGACGTCTCCGAACTGGTGGTCGCAGGCCCGGTGTCCGTGTCGACGCCGGTGGTGAACGAGCTGTCGCGCCGCGACATTCCGGTGG
>CAZTMG010000016.1:0-14861 GCA_964614815.1 uncultured Rhizobium sp.
CTTGAGGATGTCGTTCTGGATCGTGCCCGAAAGCTTTTCCGGGGCCACGCCCTGTCCCTCCGCGGCGACGATGTAGAGCGACAGGATCGTTAGTACGGCCCCGTTCATGGTCATGGAGACCGACATCTGGTCCAGCGGGATGCCAGCAAACAGCGTGCGCATGTCGTAGATGGAATCGATGGCGACGCCCGCCATGCCCACATCGCCCGTCACGCGTGGGGGGTCGGAATCATAGCCCCGGTGCGTCGCCAGATCGAATGCCACCGACAGGCCCTTCTGTCCGGCGGCAAGGTTGCGCCGGTAGAATGCATTGGAGTCTTCCGCTGTGGAGAAGCATGCGTACTGCCGGATCGTCCACGGCTGGTTGGTGTACATGGTGGGGTAGGGGCCGCGTCCGAACGGCGCGATGCCCGGAAAATCATCCAGGAAGTCGAGTCCCGCCACATCCGCCGCCGTATACAGCGGCTTGACGGGAATGCCCTCCGGCGTCTGCCAAAGGCTGTCCGCCCCCCATGCCGCGGGATCCGCACCCTTCGCGGTTTCCCCGAGTGGGAGCTGGGTGAAATCGGGGAAGGTTAAGGCCATTCAGGCTCTCCGGCGCGCTGACTCAACAGGTTTTTCCTAGCATCCCGATTGGCCGCCATGAAGCCTTCGCAGGTGCGAAGACCCCTTGGCGACCCTCATGACATGTCGCGACCATTTCGTCCCGTTCCTGACACATGGCTGCGACGGATGCCGCAAAAGCTGCCGTTCAACCTTGCAATCGCGTCGCCGATGGCGCGATCAGGGGAAATGGACGCCCATGCGGGCATGGAGACCTGTGACGATGAAGATCATGACTGGCCTTGTTGGAATTACCCTTGCCGCCGCCCTGGCGGGTCATGCTGCCGCCCAAGGGCCTGGCGCCATGACCCCGGAGCAGCGCGCCGCGCGTTTCGCCGCTGGCGACAAGAATGGCGACGGCAAGCTCGACAAGGCCGAGTGGCTTGCGATCCTGCCCGAGCAGGCCAAGCCGATGGCGGACCAGATCTGGGAAACGCGGGTCGATGCCGATGGCGACGGCTTCATCACGAAGGACCAGTTCTTGGCCCTTCGCATGGGCCCGCCGCCTGGCGGCAACTGATCCGCACGCTAGCCGCGCCTGAACGCGAACACCGCGTTCAGGCCAAGGCTGGATGCGCCAAAGTCCGGCCCCGGATACTCTGCCAGCAGGCTTAGCCGCTCCGTCGGCAGAAAGCTCCGGCGGGGGTCGCCGACCAGCACGGTCATCCCCGTATCGAGGCAGCGGTCGAGAAACGGGACAAGCCGACGCGCCAGGGCGTCATCGTAGAAGAGATCTCCCGCCAGCACCAAATCGACCCTGGGCGGCGGACCGCCTGTCAGGTCGCCATGGTGCGTGTCGACTGAAACGTCGTTCGCCTCCGCATTGATCTGGATGGCCGCGATCGCATAGCGGTCCACATCTGCGGCCAGGACATGCAACGCCCCTGCCTTCATCGCCGCGATACCGACCAAGCCCGATCCTGCGCCAAGATCGAGCACACGCAGATCCTTCACGGTTCCCGGATGGTCCAGGATATGGCGCGCAAGCCCCAGTCCGCCGCCCCACACATGCGCCCAGTAGGGTGAGGTGAACTCCCTGTCCGCCTCGCCAAACCTTCCAAGTCCGCTCTGCGGCGTTGCGCGGTGCAGCCGGATCTCCGTTACGGTGGGGACCGGCGCCAGCGGGATGTTTGCCCGGATGAGGTCCTTTATCTGGACTAGGGTGACGCCGGCGATGGGAACCTCCGTATGCATGCCCGTCCTCTCTGCCTTGCTCTCATAGGTCGAGCAATGTCACTTAGGCGCAAACGCGCCGACACACAGCGGAAGGAGCCGACATGAGCGACGTGAACAGCATGGAAGGCAAGCGCGCCATCGTCACGGGCGGCGGCACGGGTCTTGGTGCCGCAACCGCTGTCGGCCTTGCCCGGCGCGGCGTCGACATCTGCATAAACTACAATTCCAGCGCCGACGCCGCCAGTGCGGTTGTGGCAGAATGCAAGTCGCTTGGCGTCAATGCGTTCGCGATCAAGGCGAATGTCGGCGAGGATTCTGATTGCCGCGCACTGGTGGCTGCCGCGGTCGAAAGACTGGGCGGGGTCGACGTGCTGGTCAACAATGCCGGCGTCACGAAGTTCGCCAAGCACTCCGACCTCGATGCGCTCGATGCGGATGACTTCCTGCGTCTCTACAGGGTCAATGTCGTCGCGGTCTACCAGATGACCCGCGCCGCCCAGCCGCATCTGGCGGCCTCCGGCAAGGGCAGCATCGTGAACGTCTCCTCCATCGCAGGCGTCACCGGCATCGGTTCATCCATCGCCTACGCTTCCACCAAGGGCGCGCTCAACACCATGACGTTGAGCCTCGCCCGCGCTCTCGCGCCGAACATCCGCGTGAACGCGGTCTGCCCGGGTTATATCGGCTCCGGATGGTTCACGAAGTATCAGGGCGCAGCTGTTGAAACCGCCACTGCCGAGCAGGTCGCCAGGTCCACGCCCCTTCAGGTCGCCTCCATGCCGGAAGACATCGCCGAGACGATCCTGTTCTTCGCAGGGCCGGAAAGCCGCCATGTCACCGGCGAATTCATCATCGTGGACGCAGGCATGCATCTTGGGTATGCGCCGTTGCGGGCCAGATAGGCTGCGGAGCCAGCTGAAGGGGGAGGCTCGTCATGATCCGCTACACCAACCGACGCGGTTTCCTTCTCGGCGCTTCGGCTGCAGGCGCGCTGGCCGCCTGCACCACGCCGGCAAAACCCTCCGCGCCCGCGACGACGCCGACACTCGCGCTCGCCGGCTTCCCGCTGATCGCGGATACAGCCGTTCGTCTCGACGCGGCGAAGGCACGCGCGCTCGTCAGGCATGGCGTGAAGACCATCTTCCGCTACTACTCGCATCTCCCGCCCAGCCTGCCGGGGAAGGACCTTCAGCCCGAGGAAGCCAAGATCATTCTCGGCGAAGGGCTCTCCATCGGCAGCGTTTTCCAGCACTACAACCATTGCTTCCGCACCTTCGAGAACAACTGGGGCAGGGAAGACGCCGAACAGGCGCTGCGCCAGGCTGAAGCCGCCGGGCAACCCGAAGGCTCCGCCATCTATTTCGGGGTCGACGCCGACTGGCCCTACCAGTCCATGCGCGATCCCATCCTCAGGTATTTCGAGGACGTGAAGCGAACCTTCGAAGGTACGAACATCGCGGTGGGCGTATACTCCAATGGCTGCATCTGCAACGCCATCCGCAGCGCCGGCGCGGCCGATCATTTCTGGCTTTCCGGCTCAACCGGCCACTCAGGCACGCAGGCGTTCTACAACAGCGGTAACTGGACCCTGTTCCAGAACGCGCTTGACATCACGCCGACTGAAGTCGGTTTCGGCATCGACAGCAACATCGCCAATCCGGCGACGCGAGGTTTCTTCGGTCAGTGGACCGATCGCGGCGCCATACAGGCCGCTCACAGGGATGCGGACGTGCAGTCCGTGTTCCGGAACCGCGCCTTCCTGCGCGCCAGTACCGAGCTGAAACCGGATCCGAGCTCTGGCGCCGCTTCGCTCGCGACACTTCCCAAGGATCGCAACGTCCGCATCCTCGAAATATCCGGCGACGCAACACGCGTGGTGACGCAGGAAGGCGGCGCGACGCGCTCGGGGCCTGCGCTCACCGGCTGGGTTCCGACGTCGGCCCTGGCTCCGATGGACCGCTTTCCCGACAATTCGTCCAGTTACGGCCTCTGCGGCGCAAACACGACCGTCAGCGACGCCTTCAAATACCAGAACTGCGACCGCGCCACCTCGCGCTTGCGATAGGTCCTCGCTAGACTGCGGGCCGGGGAGGATGCCCCATGCCCATGTTCCACGACGGCAATCGCGAGATGCAGGCGAGGTTCGGTTCAACCGCACTCGCCGACAAGCTCGTCGAGCGCTTGCGCCACTCCGCCTTTACGGACGACGACAAGGACTTCATCGAGTCGCTGGACTGCTTCTTTCTGGCCACCAGCTCGCCGGATGGCCAGCCCGACTGCTCGTTCAAGGGCGGGCCGCCGGGCTTTGTCCGCGTGATCGCGCCCGACCTTCTGGTCTGGCCCGACTATGACGGCAACGGCATGTTCAAGAGCCTCGGCAACATTGCGGCGCATCCGCAGGCGGGTCTGCTTTTCATCCGCATGGGTGAAGCGCCGAAGCGCCTGCGCGTCAATGGCGTAGCCGTGGTCGCCTTCGACGATCCTCTGATGACTCAATTTTCAGGCGCGCAAGCCATCATACGCTTCACGCCCGTCGACATCTTCCCGAACTGTCCGCGCTACATTCCCGATCCGGCAAACGAAAGGCCGTCGCCTTACATCCCGCAAGCCGGCAAGCCGCCGGTCGAGCCCGGCTGGAAGAGCAACGATGCGTGGAAGGATCTCGTCCCGCCGCGGAAGGCGTAACGCAGCCACGTCGTGGATGCGCGGTTCGTCCACCCCGTCTGCTCGCGCTGGAGCGCAATTTCAGGCAGACAGGCCCAGTTCCGCATGCGCCTTCTCGAGACTGGCCAGCGCGTCCACGCCAATGTGGATGAACTCGTCCACGCCCGCCTCGCGCCAGGCGGTTTCGTACTCGCCGGGCTTGCCGGCAAGATACACGCGGACGACGCCCCCCTTTTTCAGAGCGCGCGCCGCCTCGGCGGCTTCGCTCGCATAGCGCTTGTCCGCGCCGCATACACAGGCCAGGCGGCAGCCGGACTCGCGCGCCGCCTGCGCGATCGCGACAGGATCGCCCGTCACGGTTGCAGCCTCGATGCCCCCCGCCGCGAAGAAATTCTGCGCGAACTGCACCCGCGCTGAATGCTCCGCCAGCGGGCCGAGCGCCGCTAGAAGAATGCGCGCCGGGCGGCCAGCCTCCATCCGCTGGTCGGCCAGATCCCGCAGCCGTTCAAACGGCTCCGCCAGCCGGATGGGCCAGAACGGCTCCGCCTCGGCGCCGGCATCGTCCGCCGTGCGGGCGAGATCCGCGAGCGTCGCCTTGTCCGCCGCTGCGGCGCACAGGGCCGCCCAGTCGCGACTTGCCGGCGCGCGCCCTGAGGCTTCCGCCGCTCGTCGGACGATCGCAGGCAGGTTCACCGTGTCCACGGCCGGCGTCTCCTCCTGAAGCAGCGGGAAGTCCGTTACGCCCGTCACAGGCTCTTTCCGCCGCGCCGCCGCCTTGATTCGCGCCGCGCGCGCCTCGGCCACGCCGCGCTGGAAGTCGCCTGCCTGCAGGGCCTTCAGCAGGCCGCCCTCGCGCTCAATCTGCTGGAACAGCGACCATGCCGCCTCGGCGAGATCGCCGCCCAACTTCTCGATCGCCCAGGCCCCGCCGGCCGGATCGATGACGCGGCCCAGGCTGGATTCTTCCTGGGCGATCACCTGCGTATTGCGCGCCAGCCGTCGCGCCAGCTTGCTAGGCAGTCCCATCGCATCCGTGAAGGTGCGCACCGTGACGATATCGGCGCCCCCGACGCCCGCCGCAAAGCACGCCGCCGTGTTACGAAGGATGTTTACCCACGGATCGCGCCGCGTCAGCATCCGGCGCGATGTCACTGCCTGCATGCGCATGCCGGAGGCGGCCTCGCTCGCCCCGAACGCCTGGGCGATCCGGGCCCACATGCGCCGCGCCGCGCGCAGCTTGGCCATCTCGACATGATAGTCCGCGCCCACGCTTACGGTGAACAGCAGGGCGCGGCATGCCGCATCCGCCAAAAGCCCTGCCGTCATCAGCGCGCGCACATAGTCTGCGCCTGCAGCGACCAGATAGGCCAGTTCCTGCACCTCCGTACCGCCTGCTTCATGGACCGGGCGGCTGTCCGCACGCAGGAAGCTCGCCTTCGGGAATTGCCCCGCCGCATCGCGCACGAAGTTTGCCGCCTGCGCCATCTCGTCATCAGCTGGACCGGGCAGGGCGCCCGTCCGGGCGAGGGCGCCGATGGGATCGACATTGAAGGCGATCATCGCGCTCGCCCCGCTGCGTGTCCCGACCGCCTCGGCGGTCAGCGCCGCCAGCTCGATGCCCTGGGTTGTGGATGCCCCCGTCGCTTCCAGCGCCGCGGCCGCCAGATCCAGCTTCACGCCCCTCAGCACCCGCTCGATGTCCGCGGCCGACCGCGCCACCACACCATGCTCTCCGGCTGCATCGACCCGGAGTTCGAATGACGACGCGCCGCCTTCAAGCGCTTCGATCACCTGGTCCGAGGCCAGCACGGGATCGGGATGAGCCACCACCTGCCGGATATCCCACGGCAGGTAAGGGTCGTTGAGCGCCCGGGCGCCGCGGATGAACGGGGCCTTGCCGGGAACGCCTGAGGCGTCCGGCGCCCAGTCTGGCGCGCGATAGAGCGGTTTCACCGGCACGCCATGCTCGGTTCTGGTGGTGATCTTCGATATCGGCGCCCCATCCAGAGCTTTTTCGGCAAGCGCCTGCCATTGCGCTTCGTCAGCACGTGGAAACTCGGCCGAAAGAGGCAGGTCGTCAGCCATGAATCCCTCGAAACAGGTACCGGCGCCATCAGGCATCCGGCTTGCGTCGCGTCAAGGGTTTGCGGCGTCTGGGACGCATTGTCGGGGGCGATGCGCCCGGTATGGTTCCCAGGGGCGGAATGCGCCGGCCCCCATGTACAGTGGATCACTCATGGCAATTCCGGCCTCTCTTGCGAACAGCCTGTCCATCCCGGTCATCGGATCGCCCTTGTTCATCATCTCGACGCCCGACCTGGTGCTGGCCCAGTGCAAGGCCGGGATCATCGGCGCCTTCCCGTCGTTGAACGCCCGCCCGCTGGAGCAGCTGGACGAGTGGCTCTCCCGGATCAATGAGGAGCTGGCTTCCGCCCGCGCCGCCAGCCCGGCGGCGAAGGTCGCTCCCTATGCCGTGAACCTCATCGTCCACAAGTCGAACAACCGCATCGAGGACGATCTCGCCCTGTGCGTGAAACACAAGGTCCCGGTTGTGATCACCTCCCTCGGCGCACGGCCGGAAGTGAACGCGGCGATCCATTCCTATGGCGGCATCGTCCTGCACGACATCATCAACATTGTCTTCGCCCGCAAGGCGCTGGAGAAGGGTGCCGATGGCCTGATCGCCGTCTGCGCCGGCGCCGGCGGTCATGCCGGCACGCTGTCTCCCTTCGCGCTGATCAGCGAGATCCGTGCGTTTTTCGATGGTCCTCTGGCGCTCTCGGGCGCCATATCGAACGGCGCGCAGATCCTCGCCGCGCAGGCCATGGGTGCAGACTTCGCCTACATCGGCTCCGCCTTCATCCCCACCCACGAAGCCCGCGCGGTCGAGGGCTACAAGGACATGATTGTCGCCAGTTCGGCGAAGGATATCGTCTACTCGTCGCTGTTCACCGGCGTGCATGGCAACTATCTCGCCCCGTCGATCGTTGCGGCAGGCCTCGATCCCAACAACCTTCCCGAAGGGGACAAGGCCACGATGAACTTCCGGGCCGGCGAAGGGTCGAAGGCCAAGGCCTGGAAGGATGTCTGGGGCGCAGGCCAAGGCGTCGGCGGCGTCAAGTCACGCATGAGCGCTGCCGAGTTCATCGGGCAGCTCAGACGCGAGTACGCTGAAGCTCGCGCGAAGCTGCAGATGGACGCCGCTGTTTTCTCGGCATGAAGTGCGGCGGTTGCTCTGTCCAGATGAGCGCGCGATAAGCGCGGAATGATTACCGATCCGCTTCACGACCTGCCGACCCACGAAGACATCGAGGACGCTGCCGCGCGCCTTCAAGGTGTCACC
Organism: uncultured Rhizobium sp.; assembly: GCA_964614815.1. Taxonomy (GTDB): domain Bacteria; phylum Pseudomonadota; class Alphaproteobacteria; order Caulobacterales; family Hyphomonadaceae; genus UBA7672. The sequence continues at coordinate 7,787 of CAZTMG010000016.1, forward strand.
ATTCATACCCCGCTCCTGCGCTCCGATGCACTGGATGCGGCCGTCGGCGCGCCCGTCTGGATCAAGCCCGAAACGCTCCAGCGCACCGGCTCCTTCAAGATGCGCGGCGCGTGGAACCGCATCAGCCGCATCCCCGAAGCCGATCGCCCGCGCGGCGTTGTCGCCTTCTCGTCGGGAAACCATGCGCAGGGCGTCGCCGAAAGCGCGAACATCCTCGGCCTCAAGGCCACGATCGTCATGCCGGCCGATGCGCCAAAAGCGAAGATCGAGGCCGCGCGCGGCCGAGGCGCCACGGTGCGCCTTTATGATCGCGTCAAGGAAAGTCGCGAAGGCATCGCCGCCGAGATCGCGGAAAAGACCGGCGCCACCACGATCCGGCCTTTCGACGATGGCTGGGTCATGGCAGGACAGGGCACGGTCGGTCTCGAGGCCTTCTCCGATGCGCGGCGCAAGGGCGTCCAGTTCGGCAGCCTGATCTGCAACGCCTCCGGCGGAGGTCTCATCTCCGGGATCGCAACCGCCTTCGAGGCGCTCTCGCCTGCAACCGAGGTCTGGGCCGCCGAGCCCGTCGGGCATGACGATACCATCCGCTCCCTCGCCGCCGGCAGAATCGTCTCGAACGACCCGGGCTACCGCTCCATTGCCGACGCCTTGCTCACGCCCGAGCCGGGCGTCCTCCCTTTCGAGGTCGAGAAACGCCGCCTCAAAGGCGGCTTCGCCGCGACCGACGATCAGCTGCTGGACGCGATGTCCTTCGCCTTCCACCACCTCAAGCTGGTGGTCGAACCTGGCGGCGCCTGCTCTCTGGCCGTCCTGCTCGCGAACCGCAAGCACTTTGCGGACCGCGGCCCCGTGCTGATTGTCCTGTCCGGCGGCAATGTCGACGCCGGGATGTTCGCGCGGGCCATAGCCAGACCTCCGCCGGTCTAGGGACGACCTCGCCGCAGATCCTCCGACAGCCTGATCTCCACCGGCTGACCTGTCAGCCGGTGACGGTAGACGATCGTGTTTTCGAGCACCCGCTGGACATAGTTGCGCGTCTCGGCGAAGGGGATGCTCTCGATCCAGTCGACGGGGTCCGCGCCGGCGCGTGGGTCTCCGAGGTCGCGGATCCACTGCCTCGCGCGGCTCGGCCCCGCATTGTAGGCGGCGGCGGCGAGTACATAGGAGCCCCCGAATTCATCGACCAGATCGTCGAGGAAGCCGCGTCCCAGCCGCAGATTGTATTGCGGGTCGTCCGTCAGCCAGTTCTGGCGGAACGGCAGACCCACCATGCGCGCCTCCGCCTGCGCATAGCGCGGGATCATCTGCATCAGCCCACGCGCATCGGCGCTGGAGACAGCGCGATGATTGAATTCGCTCTCCTGCCGCGCCAGCGCCAGCACCATCGCCGGCTCCGCAGAACCCGAGCGCGGCGACGCCGGCAAATCTAAGATCGGGAACACCGCGTCCGGCGCCACCAACCCGCGCCCCAGCCCCGCCTTGGCTCCCCGCACGGCCGCACGCATTTCGAGATATCCCGCCGCGATGTCGTAAAGCATCTGATGCTCTGCCGGCGTCGTCAGCGTGTCGTCCAGCGCGAACGAGAAGCGTTCGAACGTGGCGATCCGTCCTGTCTCCGCCAGCAGGATGGCCGCGCGAACGCCGGGCCGCCGCGCGAACGCCGCGCGCTCCTCGTCGGTCGGCGTCGTGAGCTGCGAGAAGGCCAGTCGGCCCAGCTCCGGCTTGCGTTCGCGCGCCTTTTCCGCCGCCAGCTGTCCGTAGAACACATAGGGATAGGCGGCCGCCGCTTCATAGGCGGCTGAAGCTTCCTCAAGGCGCCCCTGTCTCTCCAGCGCCTTGCCGAGCCAGTACTGCGCCCGCGACACGCTGATCGGGGTCGCCACGCCTGCCGCGAACACGCGGAAATGGTTTTCCGCCTTGACCGCATCGCCCAGCTTGTCCAGCGCCAGCCAGCCGGCGACCCACTCTGCATCGCGGAAGGCCTCGCCCTGTGTCAGGCCATGGCCGGCGGCCAGCTCGTAGGCGGTTGCATGGTTTCCTTCGCGGATCATGCGCCGCATGACCGACTGCTTCTCCGCCCAGATGCTTTCGCGTCCCACTGCCGGCGCAGCTTCGCCCTTGATCCGCAACAGGAGGTTCAGCTCTTCCGACGCCCGCCCGCGCCGTTCGTTCCAGCGCGCGCGCTCATAGAGCAAGCCGGGATCTTCCGAATAGGCCGACGGGACGGCGTTCACCAGCCTGTCGATGTTCTTGGCGTTGCGCATCAGGCCGATGCGCGCCTCGATCACCGCCTTGCACCCCGCCGTCAGCTTCGGGAGAAGGGCCTGCGCGCTGCGCGTGTCGCCGCGCCAGAGAAACATGTCGGCGCGCGCGTAGTGATCTTCCGCCGTGAGGTCTCCGCCATATCGGGACTGGATCTGTTGTGCGGCGGAGGCGCTCATGGCGCGTGTCCGCCATGCCTCGACTGCCGCCTTGACGCCGTCTTCGCTGCGTCCAGCGCGGGCATAAGCGTCGGCCAGCGCCAGCACGCCTTCGCCGGTTCGTGGCCCCTGCGCTGTCAGCCACGCGATCCGCTCGTCGGGCGTCAGGCCCGAATAGCCTATGGTCAGTTCCATCTGCTCGGCGATCAGATTGGAATCCGGCCACCCCCGGAACTCTTCGGCGGCCCGGCTAAGCTCCGAAAAGCCCATGCCGGCATTGCCGTTGGTCGCCAGCCGCCAGCGCACCAGCGACTGCGCCGTCGGATCGCCGATCCGCGACAGCAGGGAACGCACCTGGCTCCACTGGTCGCTGTCGGCTGCATCAAGCGCCCGGACCAGCAGGCTGAAATCACTGTCGGCGATCCAACTCGATTTCAGCGCCTGGACCGGTTTCAGCGACGGGGCAGGCGGGTTGGCGGCGGCCGTCGCCACGCAGGCGGCCGCGAGGGTCATTCCCGAAACCAGTCCGCGCAGCAACCCGACGCCTTTGGCCTTCCTGCGCTTGCGGCCCAACCGGCGCTTGCCAAAACCGGTCATGAAATGATTATCGCGCGAGTCGCGCTCGGCGCGGTCGCCGCGCGTTCCGGAGCCTTCAGGGAAATCCGCCATGCTGTTCAAGGGGTCCATACCCGCCCTCGTCACGCCGTTCCGGGACGGGAAAGTGGACGAGAAGGCGTTTGTGGCGCTGGTGGAGCGGCAGATCGCGGCCGGGTCGCATGCCGTCGTTGTCTGCGGCACGACCGGAGAAGCCTCCACGCTGTCGCATGAGGAAGACCGGCATGTGGTCGAACTGTGCGTGAAAACGGTGGCGGGACGGGTTCCGGTCATTGCTGGCACAGGCTCCAATTCCACCGCAGAGGCGCTAGGCCTCCTGCAGCACGCCAAAAGAGTCGGAGCTCACGCGGCCCTGATCGTGAACCCGTACTACAACCGGCCGACTCAAGATGGCGTTTATGCACATTACAAAACTTTGAGTGAAGCGGTCCAACTGCCGATTTTCCTGTACAATGTTCCGGGACGGACGGGCTCCGACATGACTGTGGATCTGGTTGCGCGCCTGTCCCACCTGCCCAATGTGATCGGCATCAAGGACGCCTCGGCCGATCTGTCCCGGGTGGCCCGTCATTCCACGCTCTGCCGGAAAGGTTTCATTCAGATTTCGGGCGAGGACGCCAGCGCCGTCGCCTTCAACGCACAGGGGGGGGTGGGGTGCATCTCGGTGACGGCCAATGTCGCGCCCGAACAGTGCGTGCGCATGCAGGAGGCAACGCTTCGGGGGGACTATGCCGAAGCGCGCCGCATCAACGACACGCTGGCCCGTCTCCACCGCGCGATGTTCCTGGAAGCAAGCCCTGCGCCGGCCAAGTACGCACTCTCGCTGCTGGGACTTTGCGAGAACGAGCTTCGCCTGCCGCTCGTCCCGGTGCAGAGCGAAGCCGTGAAGGACGAGATCAGGGCGGCGATGCAGGAAGCCGGCGTGCTCTGATGGTCCAGGGGTCCGGATCAAACGGCCAGAGTCCCAAGGGCAAGACACGGCGCGAACTGGCGCGTAAGCTCGTCGCCGAAAACCGGCAGGCGCGTCGCAACTACGAGATCATCGACACGATCGAGGCCGGCATCGTCCTTACCGGTTCGGAGGTGAAGTCTCTCCGCGACGGTCGCGCCAACATCGCGGAGGCCTATGCGCGCGAGGAAGACGGCCAGATCGTGATGGTCAACTCCACCATCCCGATCTACCCGCCTGCCGGCCAGTTCAACCACGAGCCGAACCGCAAGCGCGTCCTCCTCGTGAAGAAGCGCGAGTTCAACCGTCTCATCGGCGCCGTCGAACGCGAAGGCCGCACGCTCGTCCCCCTCGAACTCTATTTTGGCGGCAGCGGCATGGCCAAAATCAAACTCGCCCTCGCCACCGGCCGCAAGGCTCCCGACAAACGCGATGTGGAAAAGAGGCGCGACTGGAACCGCCAGAAGGGCCGTCTGCTGAGGGAGCGGGGGTGATACCCATCCTTAGACGTCCGGGTACTGGCTGGTACGGTGAAAGCCTTTCTTGAATTCAGGCAATGTTGACGTAACGGCTTCAAGCACGAAGCGTCCAACGCATCCTCTACTATTGGATACAGTCCCTGGCGCTGTGTTCGCGGCGCCTGCCCAATTCACTTTCGGCGCGAACCGTCTGGCGTGTGTCAGCGCCCGGTGGAATGGTCGATTGTCACAAACGTGTCGTGGAGAGGGACCACATGAGATCGAGGTTGTTGCGCGGCGCCGCCGTACTGCTCGCGATGAGCGCTGCCGCCATGCCATTCGCGAGCGCACAGGAGAGAGATGCGAAGGACGGCGTGGTGATCATCACCGGCACGCGCGTTGAAGCGCGCTCCGCCGTTGATACGCCCGCCCCGGTTGATGTCGTCTCCGGCGTCGATCTCGTGAACCAGGGCGACAACGACGCGATGAACATCATCCGCACGCTGGTGCCGTCGTTCAACGTGTCAACCCAGCCAATCTCGGACGCGGCAACGCTCGTCCGTCCGGTCAACCTGCGCGGCCTGCCGCCGGACAGCACGCTCGTCCTCGTGAACGGCAAGCGCATGCACCGCGCAGCCGTCATCGCCTTCCTCGGCGGCGGCATTTCGGATGGCAGTCAGGGCGCCGACATCTCGACCATTCCAGCCATCGCGCTGAAGCAGGTCGAAGTGCTGCGCGACGGCGCCTCCTCCCAGTACGGATCGGATGCGATCGCAGGCGTGATCAACTTCATCCTGAAGGATGATGCCGATGGAGGCTCGATCGAAGCGAAATGGGGGCAGACCTATGAGGGCGATGGCGCCTCCTACCAGATTGCCGGCAATGTCGGCCTCGCCGTGGGGCCCAACGGCTTCCTGAACCTGTCGGCCGAATACCAGCAGACCGACGCAACCAGCCGTTCCACGCAGCGCGACGACGCGGCGGCGCTCATCGCGGCGGGCAATACCGCCGTCGCCAATCCGGCGCAGATCTGGGGCCAGCCCGATGTCCGGGATGACATCAAGATCTACGCCAATTTCGGTCTCGACCTGAACGACCAGCACGAGCTGTACGCCTTCGGAAACTATTCGCAGCGCGAGACCGAGGGCGGCTTCTACTTCCGCAACCCGACCAACCGTCCCGGCGTCTTCGCCGGCCCGACGGTCGATCCCCTGACCGGCGCGCCGCTTCCGGCGTCCTCGGGCGGCGTGCCATCCGTTCTGGTGGGCGACCTGTCGGTTGATACCGCGGGCGATTGCCCGGCTGGCATTCCGCTTACGGCTGGCGGCGGCCTGCTTCCGAACCCGACCATCCTCGCCGCCGTAACGGCCAGCGCGAACTGCTTCTCTTTCGTGGAAATGTTTCCGGGCGGCTTCACGCCGCGCTTCGGGGGAAGTCTGGAGGACATGTCCGTCGCGGTCGGCCTGCGCGGCGAAGTCCCGATGATCGCCGGGCTCAACTACGATGTCAGCTATCGCTATGGCGACAACCAGGCGGACTTCATGATCCGCAACACGATCAACGCCTCGCTCGGTCCCAATACGCCGACATCGTTCAATCCCGGCGGCTATGGCCAGGTTGAGAACCTGTTCAACCTCGATTTCGGCTACGGTCTTCCGGTCGGCTTCGCGTCCGATCTTAACATCGCCTTCGGCTTCGAATGGCGCGAGGAGGAGTTCGAGGTTCGCGCCGGCGATCCGGCATCCTATGCGCTCGGGCCTCTGGCGGCGCCTTCCAGCGCTTTCCCGCTGGGCCAGGGCTTCTCCAGTTCGTCGAACGGATTCGGCGGTTTCACGCCCGCCTCCGCCGGCACGAGCAGCCAGACGAGCACGGCCTACTACATCGACGTAGAAACCGACGTCACCGACGCGATCACGCTTCAGGGCGCCGTTCGCTACGAGGACTATGACAGCTTCGGCAGCACGACGAACTACAAGCTCGGCGGTCTCTGGCGCGTGTCGGACGGAATCCGCCTGCGCTCTACCTGGTCGACAGGCTTCCATGCGCCGACGGTTGGACAGGCGAACGTCATCAACGTGACGACTCAGTTCTCCAACGGCCAGCTTGAGGATGAGGGGACGTTCCCGCTCAGCAGCGCCGCCGGCCAGATCGCCGCGGATTACATCGCCGCGCCGGTCTCATCCGGCGGCCTGGGATTGCCGCGCCCGACTCTCGGGCCGGAGGAGTCGAAAAACTTCTCCATCGGCGGCGTTTTCGATATCGGTGCGTCAACGCTCACCGTCGATCTGTTCCAGATCGACGTCGACGATCGCATCTCGCGCTCGTCGACCATCAACTTCCCGGCTGCCCTTCAATTCCTGGCCAACCGGGAAGGGGTGAACACAGGCGGGGCCACACGAACCGGAGAACTGCTCACGATCCTGGACAACGCCAACGTCCTGGACCGGGCCGATTTCACGGGCTTCGAGGATCTCGTGTCCTTCGCCTTCTTCAACAACGATTTCGACACGCGCACGCGCGGCATGGACATCGTGCTCACGGGTCCGGTCGACTTCGTGCCGGTCGGCCAGACCGACTACACGCTGGCGCTGAACTATACGGAAACCAGCGTCGAAAACGCCGGTCAGACG
>CAZTMG010000016.1:14871-15148 GCA_964614815.1 uncultured Rhizobium sp.
ATTTCCTCGACCCGCGTGCGCCAGCTTGAGGAATCCCTGCCGCAATGGAAGGGCAACTTCACGGTTTCGCACACGCAGGGCCCGTGGCGCCTGCTTGGCCGCCTGAACTACTACGGCGAATACTTCGAGGCCCATCTCGAGGATGAAACGCTTCCCATCAACGGCGATGCCGCTTTCCTTCTGGACGCGGAGATCGGCTACAAGATCACCGACAATATCGAGCTGATCGGCGGGGCGCAGAACCTGTTCGACCAGTATCCCGTTGACAATCCGTGGG
>CAZTMG010000016.1:15164-19111 GCA_964614815.1 uncultured Rhizobium sp.
AAGTATGGCGAACGGTCGCCCTACGGCTTCAATGGCGGCTTCTACTATGTGAAGGCGCGGATGACCTGGTAGGGCGTGTTCCGCGCACGTGAACTGAAAGGGCCGCGATCATCTCGCGGCCCTTCTCCTTTTCTGTCCTTCCTGATGTCAGCCGGGCGGCTTGGACTTGGGCTTGGTCGCCGCCACAAGAACCCGGTCCAGCATGGTCAAACTGTCGGCAATGGCCTGCGCGTTCTCGCACCTGTTGCACGCGTTCCACATGGCGGACAGCGCATCGTGCTGGTCGGCTGCGCTGTTGATGTCGCCAAGCATCACATGCGCCACGCCGAGCCTTGCCTTCGGTTCCGGCCGGGTCGGCTCGTTCGCCACAGCGGCCTGAAGGGACAACTTGGCCTCTTGCCATTTCTCCAGCCCGAGTTGCGCCAAACCCATCAGGTAGCTGGCGTCGCTGGTGGTGGGGTCGTAGGTCAGCAAGGCGGCGAAGCTTCTTTCGGCCGCTGTGAAATCGCCGGCCTGCAACGCAGCGAGGCCAGTCTTGCGGGTCGACTCCCGCAGACGTTCCTTTTCCTGGTCCAGCCGATGGGCCCTGTCGATCGCATCGAGATCATTCCCGCCGCTCAAGCCGGGCTGCGCCTGCGCAACGCCAGCCGTCATGGCCATTGCCGCCCCCAAGGCGAGCGAAACAAGCAAACCGCGCATGGCCCCTCCCATTTGTTGCCGAGGCCAGAGAGTAGACCCAAGCCGGGTCGCCGGCCATCGGGTTTGTCCGCGAGTGACGCGTTTGTGCGCGCTGTTGTGCAGGTGCGAATGCTTCCGGAAACGGAAGGGCCGCGACACGGTCGCGGCCCTTCCTTCATCGGGTCAGTCCTGTGGCGCTGCGCCGCCTATGCAAACAGCGCGTCGATGTCGTCCTGCGATGTCGCCGGGCCGTTCTGCGCCGGTCCGTTCAGCATGAGTTCGCGCCGACGGGCCTCTTCGGGCGTTTCCTCCCGGGCTGAATCTGACACGCCAAGGGCGTTTGCAAACTTCGTCACGCGCTCCTCGATGTGACGTAGCGTGGAGATGACCTTGTTCACCCGCTGGCCGGTCAGATCCTGGAAGGAGCAATGTTCGAAGATCCGCATCATCGCGGCGTCGACTTCTGCCTTGTAGGCGGCGAGATCGGTCGGCTCCCTGGCCATCAGGCCTTCAGCCTCGGCCATGATCGATTCGGTGGCCTTCTCCGTGTCGCGCACGACCGCGTCGAGTTCCACCGAGGCGCCGGGAATGCGCGTCGTGCTGATGTCCTTGGCCTGCAGCCCGGCGATCTCGTCGCGGGCTTTCTGGATGAAGTCCGCCAGGTAGCGGAACTCGCCCATGATGGACTTGTCCAGTGATCCAAAGAACGCCGTCATGGCGTCGGCCATCTGATGGGAGAGCGCCAGCACCTCGACCAGGGGACGTTCGCGAACGCCCGAACTCCTCAGCTGGTCCATGGCGGAGCGTATCTTGAGTACGGCTTCGGCGGCGGCCATGGCTAGAAATCTCCCAGGACCGCTTTGAGCTTGCCCTTCAACGTTTCTGCGTTGAACGGTTTGACAATGTAGTTGTTCACGCCGGCCTTCTTGGCGGCGATGACGTTCTCGGTCTTGGATTCGGCCGTCACCATGATGAACGGGGTCGCCTTCAGCTTCTCGCTGGCGCGAACCTGCTGGAGCAGCTCGTAGCCGGTCATCGGCTCCATGTTCCAGTCGGAAATGACGAGGCCGAATTTCCCGGCGTTGAGCTTTTCGAGAGCCTGCTTGCCGTCCTTGGCTTCCTCGATGTTCTTGAAGCCGAGCTGGTTCAGCAGGTTGCGAATGATCCTGATCATCGTCTGGTAGTCATCCACGACGAGAACAGGCATCGACATGTCGACGGCCATGATCCGGGGTACTCCTGGGCAGTTGCTAGGGGCAACCGGTATCAAGGACCGCCAAATATTTGGTGAATCGAGGAAAATAGTTCGGTCCGCTGCGTTAACCTGTAGGGCGTCGATACTGGAATCGGCTGATATGCCGCTGCGGACAGGGGAAAAGCGGTTTCCACCCCAACGCCGGATGCATTAAGCACCCGGCCTGAATCGTCCGGCCGGGCTGTCGGGACGAAGGCCGGACTAGAGGGTAGACGGAATGAAGACGGGCAAGACGTTCGCGGACCTGGCGCTGGGCATGCAGGTGTCCATCCAGAACACGGTGACCGAACAGGACGTCATCGACTTTGCCCGCGTCTCCGGGGATCATAACCCGCTCCATATGGACGAGGACTACGCGAAGCAGACCCAGTTCAAGGGCCGCATCGCCCATGGCGCGCTCACCGCCTCCTACATCTCCGCCATCCTCGGCAATGACCTGCCGGGCCCTGGCGCCGTGTTCATGGAACTCAACCTGAAATTTGTTCGTCCCGTCCGCATCGGCGACACCGTCACGTCCACCGCAGAGGTCATCGAGATGGTCGAGCGCGGCTGTCGGGTTCGCCTGGGCGTGAAGGGCGAGGTCGACGGAAAGATCTGCATGAAGGGTGATGCGCTCGTCATGGTCCCTTCCGGCAAGACCGATTAGTCCATGGGCGCAGCGATCGCGCTGGGTAATTTCGACGGCCTGCACGCAGGCCACCGCGCCGTCATCGCCAGCGCACGCGCGGCGTCACAGCGTCTCGGTGTTCCTCTGGGCGTCGCCACGTTCGAGCCTGCTCCGCGCCGTTTCTTCCAGCCCGACGCGCCCCCTTTCCGCCTCATGACGCCCGTGCGTCGAAAACTCGCGCTTGATGCGCTTGGCGTCGACGAGCTTCATCTTCTGCGCTTCGATGCGGCCATGGCCGGCATGACAGATCGCGAATTCTGTGAACGCGTGATTGTCGGCGAGATCGGCGCGCGCGCCGTCAGCGTCGGCTTCGACTTTCGCTTCGGCAAAGGGCGCATGGGCGATGCCGACAGCCTGCGCCGCCACGGCGCTGAGCTGGGCTTCGATGTGGCGATCGTCGCGGAGGTGAGGGACAGCGGCGGCAAGGTCTCGTCATCTGGCATCCGCGAGGCGCTGGAACGCGGCGACATGGAGGAGGCCGCCCGCGCGCTCGGAGGGCCGTGGATATTCGACGGGGTCGTCCAGCACGGTGAAAAGCGCGGCCGCGCCCTCGGCTTCCCGACCGCCAACATGCAACTGGGGGAGATCGTGCATCCCGCCCATGGCGTCTATGCTGTCTGGGCTCGTCCTGACGATGCGCCGCGGTGGCGTCCGGGCGTCGCCAGCTTTGGCCGCACGCCGACCACCGGCCTGCGCGATCCCCTGCTCGAAGTCGTCCTGTTCGACTGGTCGGGGGATCTTTACGGAAAACGCCTGCATACGGCCTTCGAATCGTTCCTTCGCCCGCAACGTCATTTTTCCGGCCTGGAAGAACTCGTCGCGGCCATGAATCAGGACGCCGCCAACGCCCGCGCCCTTCTGGCGCAGCGCCGCCCCCCGTCGCCCTGAGCTTCGTTCGCGCGCGGGAAACTGCCTCTGGCGAAGCCCGGCGCGCCTTGCTATCAGCCGGGCATGACCAGATTGGCGATTGTGCGAATTATGGGCCCGGCGGACGCTGTCTGACGCGTTTCCCGCCGGGAAGTCGTATCCGCCCCGGACTCCAACCCAGCGACACCCAGATTCCGACATGACACGCCACGAAAAAGAAGACGCAGCGAACCCCTACAAGGACACGCTGTTTCTCCCGAAAACCGATTTTCCCATGCGCGGCGGCCTGCCCCAGCAGGAGCCCGCACGCCTCGCCAAATGGGAGGCTGCGGATCTCTATGGTCAGCTCCGCGCCGATGCGAAGGCGCGCAACGCGCCAGCCTTCATGTTGCATGACGGCCCGCCCTACGCGAACGGTCATATCCACATCGGCACGTCGATGAACAAGATTCTCAAGGACATCGTCGTCCGTTCGCGCCA
>CAZTMG010000016.1:19121-23988 GCA_964614815.1 uncultured Rhizobium sp.
GATGGGCTTTGACGCGGACTACATCCCCGGCTGGGATTGCCACGGTCTGCCCATCGAATGGAAGGTGGAGGAGGAATACCGCGCCGCCGGCAGACAGAAGCGCGATGTTCCAACCGCTGAATTCCGTTCCGCCTGCCGCGCCTATGCGCAGAAATGGATCGACATCCAGCGCTCGGAGTTCAGGCGTCTCGGCGGCGTCGGCAACTGGTCGAATCCCTATCTCACGATGGACTATTCCTCCGAAGCCGCGACCGTGCGCGAGTTCCTGAAGGTTGCGATGAGCGGACAGCTCAAGCGCGGCGCAAAGCCCGTCATGTGGTCGCCCGTCGAACAGACCGCGCTCGCCGAAGCCGAGATCGAATATGCCGATCGCAAGGCGCAGATGATCTGGGTGAAGTTCCCGGTCGCGGAAGGCGTCCACGCCGACGCCAGCGTGGTGATCTGGACCACCACGCCGTGGACCATCCCCGCCAACCGAGCCGTCAGCTTCAATCCCGACATCGCCTACGGCCTCTATGTCTGCGACGCTGTTGAGGAGGGTCTCGCCTTCGAACCCTGGATCAAGCCCGGCGACAAGCTGATCCTCGCGGACAAGCTCGCCGACGCCGTCATGAAGGCCGCAAGGGCCGGGAAGTGGCGCCAGCTCGACAGCGTTTCCGCGACGCAGCTCCAGGCGATGACGCTCGCCCACCCGCTCCGCAACGCTGGGCTCGGCGGCTACGGGTTCGATGTTCCAATGCTCGCAGGCGGCCACGTCTCCGATGACACAGGGACCGGTTTCGTCCATACCGCGCCCGGCCATGGCGAGGACGACTACGAGGTCTGGCTCGCCACCGGGCACCGCAATTCGGACATCCCGAACACGGTCGACGAGTTCGGGCGGTACACCGCGGAGTGCCCCGGCTTCGAAGGGCTCGCGATCATTGAACTGGATGGCAAGAAACGCGGACAGGACGGACCAGCCAACAAGGCGGTGATCGACAGGTTGATCGAGACCGGAAATTTCCTCGCCCGCGGCGTGACAACGCTGCGCGACGCGCACTCCTGGCGCTCGAAGGCGCCCGTCATCCGCCGCGGCACGCCGCAATGGTTCATCGCGATGGACCAGCCGCTGAGACACCTCAAGGGCAGGGAAGGCAAGACCCTGCGGCAGCTTTGCCTCGAAGCCATCGACGCCACCTCCTTCACGCCGGAACGCGGCCGGCAGCGTATCCGCGCCATGGTGGAGGAACGTCCCGACTGGCTGATCTCGCGCCAGCGCGCCTGGGGCGTGCCGCTGACGCTCTTCGTCCACCGCGAAACTGGCGAGATCCTCAGGGACGAGGCCGTCAACGCCCGTATAATTGCCGCCGTCGAGAAGGGCGGAGCAGATGCCTGGTTCGGGGGCGACGCGCAGGATTTCCTCGGACCAGCCTACAGGGCGGCCGACTACGAGAAGATCAACGACATCCTCGATGTCTGGTTCGATTCGGGCACGACGCATGCCTTCACGCTGGAGGATCGCGGCCTCAAATGGCCGGCGGATGTCTATCTGGAGGGGTCCGACCAGCATCGCGGCTGGTTCCAGTCATCGCTCCTCGAAAGCTGCGCCACGCGTGGTCGCGCGCCCTACGACGCCATCGTCACCCATGGCTTCGTCCAGGCCGAGGACGGCGAGAAGATGTCCAAGTCCCTTGGCAATGTCATCTCGCCGATGGAGGTCTGCGAGAAGTTCGGCGCCGACATCCTGCGGATATGGGTCGCCTCGTCCGACTATTGGGACGACCCCAGCTTCGGCTGGAACCTGTTCAACGCGAACAGCGACGCCTACCGCAAACTGCGCAACACGCTGCGCTATCTCCTCGGCGCCCTCGACGGCTTCACCGACGCCGAGCGCGTCTCCCTCGACAAGATGCCCGGTCTCGAACGCTGGGTGCTCCACCGCCTCGCCGAACTCGATGACGTGGTGCGAAAGGCCTACCTGGCCTATGACTTCAAGGTCGCCTTCCACGCCTTGATGAACTTCTGCGTGGTCGATCTCTCTGCCGTCTATTTCGATATCCGGAAGGACAGCCTCTATTGCGACGCCCCGTCCGCAATCCGCCGCCGCGCCGCCCGCACGGTCATGTCGGACGTGCTCGATCGCCTGTGCATCTGGTTCGCGCCCGTGATGGTCTTCACCTGCGATGAGGCATGGGAGCATCGCTACCCGGACAGAGCATCCGTCCACCTCCAGCAGTTCCCGGCCACTCCGGAGGGGTGGTTCGACCCGGATGTCGCTGCAAGGTGGAGCGCCATCTTCAGGGTTCGCAAGGCTGTCACCGAGGCGCTCGAGATCGAACGCCGCGAGAAGCGCATCGGCTCCGCACTCGAAGCCTCCGTCACCGTGACGCTGGCCGACCCGGAGGCCCTCAGGGCCTTCGATGGAGAAGACCCGGCGGAAATCTTCATAACGTCCTATGCCGTGCTCAAACCCGGCGGGGATGGCATGGTCGTGACTTGCTCGCGCGCGCCGGGTGTTAAATGCGCGCGGTCGTGGAAATACTTTGACCCGGCTACAGCCGATCCGGCATTCCCGGATATCACGCCGCGCGATGCGGCGGCGGTGCGTGAATATCGGGGGCTATAGGAAAGCGGCATGACGGTGGCGATGGACTGGCTGTCGAAGGAGAAGATGACCCGCGCCTGGCGGTGGGGCATTCCGCTCAGTGTCCTGATCGTCATCGTTGACCAGCTCACCAAGGCCTGGGTCCTTGCCACGCCGGACTTCCGCGCGCTGGATTGCCTCGCTGGCGGGCCTTGCGGTCGTATCGAACTCTCGCCCGTGGTCGATTTCTCGATGACGTGGAACCGCGGCGTCTCGTTCGGCGCCATGCAGGCGGAAGGCCTCGCCCGCTGGGGGTTGTTCGTGGTGATCCTTGGCATCGCCATTGGCTTCACCCTCTGGCTCCTGCGGGCCGGGCGCACGCTGACGGCCCTGGCGCTCTCCCTTGTCATCGGCGGGGCGGTTGGAAACCTGATCGATCGGGCCATCTTTGGCGCAGTCGTTGATTTCATTGATTTTCAGGGGCCATGGTTTGGCTGGATGCTTGGCGGCTGGCCAGTCGGTTTCCCGTGGATCTTCAACGTGGCGGATGCGGCAATTTCGATTGGCGCCATAATTTTGCTGCTGGATCAGCTTCTGGCAGGGCAAGGCAGGGCGCGCTAGAAGCAGCGGAGTCGCCCATCGCGGCGTCAGAGGAGAGTTCAGTGAAGCGCTATTCCACCGTCGGCCTTGTGGTCCTCACCGCCGCGACGCTTGCGGCCTGCGCCTCTTCGGGCGGCCCGGACGAGTTCCGCGTTGTCCGCAAGGCCCCGCTCACCGTGCCCCCGGAATACAATCTCCGTCCGCCAACCTTGGGACAGGCGCGCCCGCAGGAACTTTCGCCCGAGGCTCAGGCCCGCGTGGCCGTGTTCGGGGTCGATTTCGGCCAGGGGGCCAGCGAGGGAGAAAAGCTCTTCGTCCGCGCTGCGGGCGGCGACGCGGTTGACCGTTCCGTGCGCAGCCAGGTGGATTTCGACAATAACCAGACGCTGCGCAAGAACCGCAGCTTCGCCGACATGCTGCTGAATTTCGGCGGCGCGCCGGGCGCCGAGCCGCAGGTCGATGCCGCCGCCGAGGCTGAACGCCTTCGCAACGAGAACGAAGCCGCGAAGGATGTCACTGGCGGCGCCCCGGTGATCATCCAGCCCAAGCGCACCAGCAAGCTTCCGGGTCTTTGAGACGGCGGCCGGGCGCGTCGCCTTCATCTTGAAGCAAGCCAGGGGAGGCCCAGGTCCGGGGTCCACAATCCTGTGGGCGGCTACGCTCCGGCGGCCTGTCAGCCCCGGCAGGGCCGGATAAGGTGCGCCAAGGTAACCGCATGCCCGAATCAGCCCTTTCACCGCCGCCCGGTCGCATCCGTCGCCTGCCGCCGGATGCCGTCAACCGTATCGCCGCCGGCGAGGTGGTGGAGCGTCCCGCCGCGGCCGCCAAGGAGCTGATCGAGAACGCACTGGACGCCGGCGCCCGCGCGATCCGTATCCGCTGCGAGGGCGGCGGCCTCGTCCGCCTTGTCATCGAGGATGACGGCCATGGCATGTCCGCGGACGAACTTCCCCTCGCCATCGAACGCCACGCTACGTCCAAGCTCGCTGTCGACGCGGACGGACAGGTCGATCTCCTGGACATCCGGTCCATGGGCTTCCGGGGAGAGGCCTTGCCCTCCATCGGCGCGATCGCCCGGCTGTCCATTCTCTCCCGGGCCCGCGGCGCCGGCGACGCCCATGAGATCACGGTCGACGCCGGCCGCCTCGACGGCCCCAGGCCTGCTCCCTGGTCCGGCCTGACAGACAGCGGTACGCGTGTGGAGGTCAGGGACCTGTTCTACGCCACGCCCGCCCGCCTGAAATTCATGAAGACCGGCCGCGCCGAGGGGCAGGCGGTCGCCGATGCAGTCCGCCGCCTGGCGCTGGCCCGGCCCGGCGTCGCCTTCCATCTCGAGACCGAGGACCGCACCGTCCTCAGGCTGACGGCGGAGCAAGGCGAGGGCGCCTCTCTCCGTCGCCTGGGCGCCATTCTCGGGAAGGAGTTCCGCGACAACGCCGTCGAAATCGACGCCGAACGCGACGGCGTCCGCGTTTCCGGCTTTGCCGGCCTCCCCACCTTCAATCGCGGTAGCGCCCAGCACCAGTATCTCTTCGTCAACGGCCGTCCAGTGAAGGACAAGCTGCTCGTCGGCGTCCTCCGCGCCGCGTATCAGGATTTTCTCGCGCGCGATCGTCATCCCATGGCCGTGCTCTTCGTCGACCTCGATCCCCTGCAGGTCGACGTCAACGTGCATCCAGCGAAAACCGAAGTCCGCTTCCG
>CAZTMG010000017.1:0-9144 GCA_964614815.1 uncultured Rhizobium sp.
AGCTTGCCCTTCTTGATGTAGTTGCGGATGTCGCGGGCGCGCTCCTCGCCCAGCTGGCCGTCGCGCAGGCGGGCGACGGCGTCGTATTCATAAAGGCCCTGGTGCGCCTTGGTGGTCGACTTGATGTGCCATTCGATGATCGGCATGCCCAGCGCGCGGGCGACTTCCAGCGCCAGCATGGTCTTGCCCGTGCCGGGTTCGCCCTTCACCAGCAGCGGTCGTTCCAGCGCGATCGCGGCGTTGACCGCCACGCGAAGGTCGTCTGTCGCCACATAGTGCTCGGACCCTTCGAAACGCTTCCTGTCT
This sequence comes from uncultured Rhizobium sp., assembly GCA_964614815.1. Taxonomy (GTDB): domain Bacteria; phylum Pseudomonadota; class Alphaproteobacteria; order Caulobacterales; family Hyphomonadaceae; genus UBA7672. The sequence goes on from CAZTMG010000017.1 coordinate 307, forward strand.
GACATACGGCAACCTCGTCTGGAACGGTTGTTACGGTAAACGGCAATCGGCGGGAGGCAATAGGCGGACGGGCAGGCGATTCGCCGGCCCACACCCATGGCCGCCGGGCGGGGCCCGTTTACGGCGGACAAGCAAAACTTAAGGACTGGCCGCTAGACCGGCCCTTCGGCCGCGTCCAGACTCCGCCCGGGTTCCGGGGGATGGCCCGGCCGGGAGGATCGGATGCCGCTCAAACTTTCGCTCAAGCCGGGCGAACGCTTCGTGGTCAACGGGGCGGTGCTGCAGAACGGCGACCGCCGGGCGGTCCTGCTGCTGCAGAACAAGGCGTCGATCCTGCGCGAGAAGGACATCATCCAGCCGGAGGACGTGAACACGCCCGCCCGCCGGATCTATTTCCCGATCATGATGATGTATCTCGATCCCGCCGAGGCGAACAAGTTCTATGACGAATTCGTGCTGCGCCTGAACGAGTTCATGGGCGCGATACGATCAACCGACATTCTCAAGGAATGCGTGTCGCTGTCCCGCGAGGTGATGGCGGCGGACTATTACAAGGCGCTGACCAGGTGCCGGAAACTTCTAACCTACGAACAGGGACTGCTGGGCAATGTCGATTCAGGCCTACCAGAACGCGGCGAGGAAGACTGAGACGCCGCGTCAGACCGAGTATCGCGCCTTTGCGGTGGCGACTCGCGGCCTGATCGACGCCTCCAGCCTGCCGGACACCGAAGTCGGCCGCCGCGCCGAGGCGCTGGCCGCCAACCGGCGCCTCTGGTCGCTGCTGGCGTCCGACTGCGCCGCGCAGGGAAATTCCCTTCCGCAGGGATTGCGTGCGCAGATCATCTCGCTGTCGATGTTCGTCGACCGGCATTCCAGCGCCATCCTGCGCCAGGGCGCCTCCTTCGATGTCCTGATCGACATCAACCGGTCGATCATGCAGGGTCTCGCACCGGCCGCAGCGGCTGCTGGCGCCGAGCAATCCTGACGAAAGGTTACCTGGGCGTTTTGGTTAGGCTTTTCGCAGCACTTCCGTTTGCGCGGCCACACGTCTGATTAAGACCTCTCCCGTAGTCTGTGACGATGCGGGCGCAAGATGCGCCCGCGGCCGATCAAAACGATCGGTCTTCGACCCAGAACGGAGACATGTGTCATGCTCAGCGTGCACTCGAACTATGGCGCGTCCATCGCGCTGCAATCCCTCAATGCCACCAACAAGGAACTGAACGAGGTCCAGAACAGGATCTCGACCGGCTACAAGGTGTCCTCGGCCCGTGACAACGGCGCCGTGTACGCCATCGCCGAAGGTCAGCGCGCCCGCGTGTCGTCGGTTGCGGCGGTCAAGGACGGCATCGACCGCGCCTCGTCCACCGTCGACGTTGCGCTCGCCGCCGGCAAGGCGGTTGGCGAAATCCTGCAGAAACTCAAGGCGAAAGCTGTCGCTGCTCAGGCTGACGACCTGACCGCCGACCAGCGCAACGCCCTGCAGGCCGACTTCGCCAGCCTGCGCTCCCAGATCGACACTATCGCCAACGCCGCGCAGTTCAACGGCGCGAACCTGGCGCTGGGCTCGACCTCGCTCAGCGTGCTGATCTCCGACCTCGGCGGTTCTGTCGCCGCCACGTCGAACGGCGTCCAGTCGGCCGCGCTCGCGACGCCGGTTTCGGGCTCCGCCCTGATCATCGACGTTGGCTCGTCCGCGGGCGACATCGCCGATGGCGACCTGATCACGTTCGATCTGACCCACTCGGTCAACGCCGGCACGTTCTCGATCTCGGTCGAGCTTACCGCCGGCATGACGGTAGACGACTTCGTGGAAGCCGTGAACGCCCAGTCGGGCGGCAAGATCTCGGCCTCGTACGATGACACGACGGGTCGGTTCACCTACCTGATCAACGATCCGGCCTATGACGATCTGGCGATCTCCTCGGACGGCACGGACGCGACGAACATCGGCGCGGGCGTCGCCACCGGGACGGTCTCCTCGGCCGGCTCGAACACCTTTGCGGTGACCGGCGCCGACTTCTCCCTGTCGGGTTCGATCCTGTCCTCGATCGCCTCCACGGACATCTCGGTGTCCACGGCGGCCGCGACGACGGCCTCGAACGCCATCGACACGGCGATCACGGATCTGAACAACGCGATGGCCACGATGGGGTCGCAGGCTGCTGCGCTCGACATCCAGAACGACTTCCTGTCGTCGCTCTCGGACGTCATCGAGCAAGGCATCGGCAACCTCGTCGACGCTGATCTGGCGAAGGAATCGGCCCGCCTCCAGTCGCTGCAGATCAAGCAGCAGCTGGGCGCCCAGGCCCTCTCGATCGCCAACCAGGCGCCGTCGCTGATCCTGTCGTTCTTCCGCTAACCTCCTTGTCGCGGAGCCCGGAGCGGGATTTCCGCGAAGCGGAACGGCAATCCTGGAGGGGCGGAGCCTCGGCTCCGCCCCTCTGTCGTTTTTTGCCTACCGAAGCCGGGGGAAAGGGGCGGCAAAACATGCCGGGAGGTAAATTTGGGCCGGCGCGCCGTTAGCAGGGCGCGCCGCGCATTAACCTCCAAAGCGCCCCGGGCAAGGGGTTTTCGCGAGTCCGTTAACCTTAACGGACTGGCACGGCTCTTGAAGGCAACGTGTGTGCTCGCCCGTATGGGGCGTGAACTGCCTACGTAGGAGCTTCGGCCATGCTGAGCGTCAATACGAACTACAGCGCCATGATCGCGCTCCAGAACCTCAACTTCACGAACAGCGAACTTGAGGGCGTCCAGAACAAGATTTCGACGGGCCTCAAGATTTCGAGCGCTCGCGACAACGGGGCGATCTACGCCATCGCCGAAGGGCAGAGAAGCCGCGTCTCTTCCGTCGCCGCGGTGAAGGACGGCATTGATCGTGCGAACTCGACCATCGACGTGGCGCTCGCAGCCGGCAAGTCGATCGGCGAGATCCTGCAGAAGCTGAAGGCCAAGGCCGTCGCCGCCCAGGCTGACGACCTGACCGCGGACCAGCGTGATGCGCTCCAGGCGGATTTCGCCAGCCTGCGCAACCAGATCGACGTGATCGCCAACTCGGCGCAGTTCAACGGCGCAAACCTCGCCGCCGGCAATTTCACCCTCAACGTGCTGATCTCCGATCTCGGCGGGTCCGTTGCGGCGACTTCGGCCGGCGTCCAGTCCGCGGCGCTGGCGACGCCGGTGTCGGGATCGGCTCTCCTCATCAATGTCGGCTCCTCCGCCGGCGACATCGCCGATGGCGACCTGATCACGTTTGATCTGACCCATTCGGTCAACCTCGGCACGTTCTCCATCTCGGTGGAGCTCACCCCCGGCATGACGGTCGACCAGTATGTCGAGGCGGTCAACGCGCAGTCGGGCGGCAAGATCTCGGCCTCCTACGATGATGTCGCCGGCCGGTTCACCTATCTGATCAACGATCCGAACTTTGACGATCTCGCCATCTCGACGGACGGCGTGGACGCGACGAACATCGGCGCCGGCGTCGCCACCTCGACGGTGTCCTCGGCCGGCTCGAACGTCCTGGTCGTGAACGGTCTCGACATGACATTGTCGTCATCCATGTTCTCGACCTTCGCCACCATCGACATTTCCACCTCCGCCGCCGCCGCCACCACCGCCGCCAACGCCATCGAACAAGCCATCACCGACCACAACATCGGCCTGGCTTCGCTTGGCTCGCAAGCGACAGCGCTGGACGCGCAGCAGGACTTCCTGGCCAAGCTGTCGGACGAGATCGAGAACGGTATCGGCAACCTCGTTGACGCCGACCTCGCCAAGGAATCCGCCAAGCTGCAATCGTTGCAGATCAAGCAGCAGCTCGGCGCTCAGGCGCTCTCGATCGCCAACCAGGCGCCGCAGGTGATCCTGTCCCTGTTCCGCGGTTGACATCGCCGCCGGATTTTACGGTTCCCCGAACCGCGCTCGCCACAGGCGGGCGCGGTTTCGCGTTCAGCGCACGCCGGTCAGGAAACGGTCCAGCGCGCACAGCGGCGCATCCTGCAGGGCGTCTTCTCCGGTAGCCGCCGCTGAAGGCGTCATTCGATCAGGCTGCGACGGTCCTGCCGTCTGGAGCAAACCTGTCCCAGCAGCGCCCACACAGCTGTTCGGGAAACCACCTGTTAACGATTGCTAACGGACAGTGGCCGACGAATTGACGATTCGTTCACCACGATTCGTCCGTGGAGACGGCCAAAATGGTCGACAGGATCAACAATGCTTCCGGCGTCCTCGGGGCGCTGCGGCAGCTGCAGACAGCCGGCAAGGAGATGTCCGGGGCGGAAACCCGGCTTTCCTCGGGTCTGCGGGTCGCGCGGGCGCGGGATGATGCGGCCTCCTATCACGCAGCCGAGATCATGCGCGGGCAGGGCGGCTCTCTCAACGCCGTTACGCTGAGCCTCAGCCGCGCGGAATCGATCTCGGACACCGCCATTGTCGCCGCCGAGCAGGCGATGAAGCAGCTCTCGGCCATGAAGGCGACCGCTGCGCAGGCCATGTCTGCGGGCCTTACCGATGACCAGCGCATCGCCCTGCAGGCGCAATACGAAAGCCAGATGGCGACGCTGCAGACCTTCATTCGCAACGCATCGTTCGACAACGACAACATTCTCGATGGCTCCAAGCCGGGCGGCGTTTCCTTCATCGCGGACGCTGACGCCACCCAGTCTCTGACCCTGAAGGGGCGGAACCTTCTTCCTGGCGCAGGCATCATCGTGGCGACGCCGTCGACGACGGCGCTCAGCAACACCCAGGCGGCTGCCGACACACACGCCCTGATCGACCAGTCGATCGCCAATCTCGGCGACGAACTCGCCTCCATGGGTGCCGAGCGCAAGCGGATCGAGGCGCAGAAGGGCTTCGTGGCCCGCCTCGCTGATGCGTTGGCTGCCGGCGTCGGCCGGATGGTGGACACCGATCTCGCCGCCGAAACCGCCCTTATCCAGGCGCTGCAGGTCAAGCAGGAACTGTCCGCATCGGCGATCAATATCGCGAACGCCGCGCCGCAGGCTCTCCTGCAGTTGTTCCGGCCAGCTTGATGCGTCCATGCTGACGGAGATCCAGCTCGAACAGGCGGTGGCGGCCTTCGTCACTTTCTTCGTTCTCATCGACGCGCCGGGCGTTGCGCCGATCTTCGCTTCGCTGACGGCGCCGGGAGGTTCGGCCTATGCGCGCAGGATGGCGATCAAGTCAGTCATTGTCGCCGCGCTGATCCTGTTCTTCTTCGCCTTCGCTGGCGCCTGGCTGCTTCATCATCTCGGCATCTCGCTTGACGCCTTTCGTGTCGCCGGCGGGGTGCTGCTGTTCCTGATCGCGCTCGAAATGGTGTTCGAGAAGCGCCAGGCGCGGCAGAAGACCCGCGCGGATCAGGTTCTGGCCGAGGAGGAAGCGGCCGGACGGCTCGACGATGTGTCCGTCTTTCCGCTGGCCATTCCCATGATCGCCGGGCCGGGCTCCATCGCCACGGCCATGCTCTACATGCAGAATGCCGGAGCGGACCCGGTCGGCATCGGCATCGTGTCTTTCGCCATCGGCGCCAACCTTGTGCTTGCATGCCTGATCTTCCTGGCCGCCGGACCATTGCTGAAGGTGATGGGCGACCAGATCGCCGGAGCAATCACGCGCATATTCGGCGTCATCCTGTCGGCGCTGGCGGTGCAGATGATGATTGTCGGGATCATCGGCGCCTTCGGCCTGCAGGTTCCCGCCCCGTAGGTTTGCGGTGGCCCGCGCCGTCAGGCGGGGTACTCTTCCGTCAGGTAGATGGCGCTTTTCTTGACCGGCCGGTTGCGGCGGAAGGATTTCCAGAACGTTGTCAGCGCCACGAAGGCGAGCAGCAGCAGGCAGGCCGCAATCCCCGCCACCTGCAGCTTCAGCGCATTCGTCCACGGGATTACGGTGCGCGCCGTTTCCAGCAGGTTGTCCCCGTCGAAATGCTCCAGCGCCACCGCACGGTCCCCGCCGGCCGCGGCTACGAGCCCGGCCCGGCGCAGGTCCACCCCGTCGCGCACGCGGCTGACGATGGCGATGGCGGATTCCACCGACGTGTCATGGGCGATCTCGCGCAGGATGCGGAATTCGGCCAGAAGGTCCTCCAGCTTCGCACGGTCGATGGCTGTGCGGAACACGCGGTCGACCACGGCCTGGGCCTCGGGCGACCAGCTGAGTTCGGCCCCCAGTTCCGCCGTCAGCAGGCGCTGCACCTCCGCGACTGGCGCCGTTTCCTCGATACGCCGGGTCAGGTAAGCCTTGAATGGCACGGGCGCCTGCGTGCGCGTACGCAGCGCCGACATGGCCACAGACGCCCCTTCGCGCGCCTCGGCATCGGCGAGGATCAGACCTATGCCCGACAGCAGGAAGGCGGGAACGTCGGTATTGTCGCCATTGGCCCAGCCCACCGCCGTCATCGTATGCTGGCGCAGGTCGCCGAGACGGTTGGTGGCGATCCGGGGCTCCCCGTCATCCGTCTCGACGCCCGAAACCGGCGCGGAGGTCGCCACGGCCGTCGCCACGGGCGGATTCAGTGCGGAAGCCGGGGCTGACGCCGTAAACCGGGAGAGAATAGACTGCGTGCGGCGCTCATACTCGTCCTGCAGATCGTCCGGCAGGTAGGCGACGGCCGCCTGGATCATGGCCGGGTCGCCTGAGCGGTCGGCCACCGCGATGCGGGCCCGGAGCGCTTCGCCATCCTCTCCGTTGAGCATGGCCGGGGCTCCCAGCAGCAGACCGCGCACGCGCGGCATTTCGCGGGCCTCGAGCGATTCGCGGACGAGGTTGGACCAGACCTCGCGCGCCGGGGCCTCCTCGCTCGCGGCCAGCTGCCGGAAGCGTTCATCCATCGCCTGGCGGGTCGCCAGCACCGCCTCGGGCGTTGTTGTGAAGGCGGGGCGGTGCTCGCCATAGGCCGATGAAATCAGGTGGGCGGCGAGGAAAGGCGTAGCGCACAGCGCGCCATTGAAAATCAGGGCGGCATAGGCTGCAAAAGGGAGTCGGCGCTTGCGACGGCGATTCATCGAGCCCGCTTCCGTACAAAACGCGGATCTGCAGGCCCCTCGGCCCGTCAGACCCTGCCTGCGCTCCCCAGTCCGGCACGATTTCCCGGTACGCCGGGCGGATCAAGGGGGCAAGAGTCCCCGGACACAAAATTCTGATGAATTACAGGCAATGCGGGCGCCGAAGTCGGTGTAGGTAGCGCCGTGCAGGAAAACTGATGACGGCCTGACAATCATGCCTTTGCATTGACCGCGAGCCCCGACGCCTCACGGCCAGGTCCCGTGCTGACCCCGCCTGTGCGACCATAGCCCGCCGGGGCGCTGCGTACGGCCGCCACCTCCGCTGCGATGCTCCTCACCAGACCTTCCGTTACGTCCTTCGATGCGGCCAAGGCCTGGGCATGGGTCTTCAGCACGGCCTCCAGCCTGAGGGACGCCGCGCGGAGACTGTCCTTGCGCGCCGGCGACAGGCCCGCAAGCAGGGACGGGTCGGCCTTGATGCGCGACACCTCGATCCGCCAGGCATGGACAAGGCGTTCCTTTTCGTCCCAGCCTTGATTGGCCGCAGAGAGGCGGTGCGCCCGCAGCGCCTCGGCTTCGGCCGACACCATGCCGATCAGGCGATGCGTCATCGTTTCCAGCTGTTCGGCGCGATCCTCGACCAGATCCATCATTCCAGCCCCTGCATTCTGAGGATTTCCTTCAGCACCGAGTCGGCGATGCCGATGCCGCCCCCGCGCGCGATCGCATCGGCATACTGGTCCAGCAGCATGGGCCGGAAGGTCGCCTCGGCATGACCCCCGCCGAACGGACCATCCGTCTCCAGACCCTGGAACATCGGGGCGAGCATCTCCGCGATGAACATGCGCTCGAACTGCCGGGCCACGGCAGCAGCCTGCTCGCGCGTCTTCACGTCGGCGACGTCCGGCGCGGCCTTCTTCTGCGCCATGACATCGACGGGCAGGGCAGGCAGGGCAAGGTCGACCACGACATCACCTCCCGTCACATCACTTCAATGTCTGCCTGCAGCGCGCCGGACGCCTTCAGCGCCTGCAGGATCACGATCAGGTCGCGCGGGGAGACGCCCAGCGCGTTGAGCCCGGCGACCAGCTCCCGCAGCGGCACGCCATTGCCGCCGATCAGCGCCAGTCGCGCCCGGTCTTCCTCCACAGCGATGTCGGACTGCGGCACGACAACGGGCGGCGCGTTCGTGAAGGCGTTTGGCATGGCGACGCCCGGCGTCTCCTGCACCTGGATGGTGAGATTGCCCTGCGCAATGGCCACGGCGGAGACACGCACGTTCTCGCCCATCACGATGACGCCGGTGGTTTCGTTGATGATGATGCGCGCGCGCTGCTCTGGTTCGATCTCCAGTCCCTCGATCTGGGCGATGAAGCTCGACATGTCGCGAAAGCTGCTGGGGCGGCGCAGGCGCACGGTGGCGGGATCGGAGGCGAAGGCCGCATCGGCGCCGACAAAGCTGTTGATCGCGCCGGCGATCCGCGTCGCCGTCGTGAAATCCGGATTGCGCAGCGACAGGCGGAGTTCCTGCTGCGCGGCAATGTCGAAGCGCAGCTCCCGCTCGATCGTCGCGCCATTGGGAACGCGGCCATTGGTCGGAATATTGCGCGTGAGGGAGGAGCCTGAATTGCCGCTGGCGGTGAACGCGCCGACCGCGACAGACCCCTGCGCCGAGGCATAGGCCTGTCCGTCCGCACCGAGCAGGGGCGTCGCCAGCAGCGTTCCGCCCTCGAGACTCTGCGCATCGCAAACGGCGGAGACTGTCACATCGATCCGCGTGCCGTTTGCGGCGAAGGTTCCCAAAGCGCTCTGCTTTCCGCCGTCGCCG
>CAZTMG010000017.1:9185-10470 GCA_964614815.1 uncultured Rhizobium sp.
CTCCATCATGGATTCGAGACTCTGGCGCAGCATGGCGCAGTTGCGCAGGCTGTCGCCGGTGCCATTGAGCCCGAACACGATGCCATAGCCGATCAGCTGGTTCTCGCGCACGCCCTCGACATCGATGATGTCCTTGAGCCGCGTGCCGGCCGACGCCGCGGGCGGCAGGGTGCAAAGCAGGCAGGCGAAAGCGATGACGAGCGCGCGCATGGAATTCCAGGAGACGGGTGACCGATTGTCCGACCGTTCTGGCCGCAGCGTTCTTCGGGCGACATCTTCGCCGTCCAATCGGCAACAAAGCCTTAAGCAGCGTTTCGGCGCCGGAAATGATGCTTAAGACGGCATTAACCAACCGGGACAAATCTGCCGGGCAGGGAGCACATCGGCCATGAAGGTCAGTTCCACCTCGTCCATGTCGGTCGTGTCCGGCGGCAGCGGCGCGAAGCCTGCCGCAGACGGCTTTGGCGACCTGCTGAATATCGGGGGAGCAAGCCCCAAGACGGCGACGGCCCCTGTATCCGGCGCGGCAGGGGTCTCCGGCGTCTCGGCCCTGCTGGCGCTGCAGGGGGTTGGCGGGCCCGAAGCGCGCGCGCGCGCCCTGCGAAAGGGCCGCCGCCTGCTCGACGCGCTCGACCGCCTGCAGCTCGCGCTCTTGGGCGAGGGGCCGCGCAAGCGCCATCTGACCCTGCTGCAGAATGCACTGGCTGATCCGCGCGAGCCGTCTGGCGACCTGGATCTCGACGATACTCTGGGCTGGGCTGAGGTCCGCGCCGCTGTCGAGGCCGCCAAGCTCGAGCGGGCGAGCGAACCGGCCTGAAAATCGCGGGGCCGGGATTGTTGCGGCGCAGCAGCTCAGATGCTGCGTGAGTCCGCGCTCACCCCGGATGGCCAGCGAACGTGCGTGGTCAGAAAATTGCAACAAATTCAATCGCCCGAGGCGTGTGTCCGGGCGTTTACGGGGTCGGGCAGGTCGGTTATACAGCCCGCCCATCGAAGGCGGCCCGTCATGGGAGCCGCCAAGGAGTTGGCAGAATGGGTTCCAAGACGGCGACATACCGCCCGACCGAGAACGAGCCCTACATGGGCAAGAAGCAGCTCAAATACTTCAAGGAAAAACTGCTGGCCTGGAAGGACGAAATCCTCCAGGGCAACCGCGAGACGATCAATGGCCTGCAGGAAAACGTGGCCCCGATCCCCGATCTGGTGGATCGCGCCGCCTCGGAGGCCGACCGCGCCCTCGAACTGCGCACCCGCGACCGCCAACGCAAGCTGATCGCCAAGATTG
>CAZTMG010000017.1:10480-14253 GCA_964614815.1 uncultured Rhizobium sp.
ATGCGGCGCAAGGCTGCGTCACTCTTGGCGGTCGCCTTGCGCCGCATCGAGACCGGCGAGTACGGCTATTGCGAGGAAACCGGCGAGCCGATCGGCATCAAGCGGCTCGAAGCCCGCCCCACAGCCACGCTCTGTCTCGAAGCGCAGGAACGCCACGAGCGCAAGGAACGCACGATCCGCGACGACTGACCGTCCGGCCCCATCATCCCCTTCCCCGTGCTTTACAGGGCGCCGCGCGTCGACAATAGTTAACGCGATCAAGCAAAGGGGGTCGCCATGCGGATCATAGCCTCATCCGCTGTTCTGCTCGTGCTTGCGGCCTGCAGCCCTGCCGCAGAAAAGGCCGCGCCGGCGGCGCAGGATACCGTAACCCCGGCTGCCGCTGCGGAGCCGGCGCCTGCAGCGGCAGAGCCAGTTGCCGATCCCGCCGCCGCGCCTGCCGATGCGGCCCCCGCGCCGACGGAGCCGCCGGTCGAGGGCTATTCCCCGCCGCAGCAGTAAGGCTTCGGAGCGCAGCGCAACACGATGGCTGAAGGCAATTCGGCTGTTGTCGCCTGGACCGCCATCGCTGCGCTGGTCCTGTCATTGTCCACGGCGGCCTACGCCCTCTACCGGGCCGCGCGCGGTCCGAGCGTCGAGGCGTTTCCGGTCGAGGACGTGATGCTGTTTGCTTATCCGGACGGCGGGCCGGGCGGCGAGCTTGCGGCGGCGGCCAAGTTCGACCTTGCGAACACGTCGCCGGACTATCCCGACATCCTCGTCTCCGAGGCGCTGCGCATTCGCAGGGACGGCGAGACGGTCGCCTGCCTCAGCGAGCGTGGCGAGGTTGTCTACGAACAACCCGACGCTCCGCCGGCCTCGCCTCCCTCCGCGGCCGAATCGGCCGCGCCCGAAACGCCTGCAAACCGAAGGCCTTCTCGTATCGAGGGGGCCGCCGAAACGATCAGTCTGAAGCATTTCGTGGTCGGGGTCTTCGACACGGCCTCGCGCGCCGGACTGCGCCCCGGCGATGTCCTGAGCCGGCGTCAGCTGTTCGACCAGAAGGCCTCCGGCTCCGGCGTCGATCCCTGCTACAAGCCCGGTCCGCGCGAGGCATATACGCTCGACAGGCTCCTGGCGGATTTTCCGAGCGGATCGAAGCTCGACCTGCTCTACGAAGCCCGCTTTGCACAATCGCCGGGTCTTACCGTCTCCTGCCTGGTCGAGATGACGGAGAGGCGCGTCGCCTATCTCAGGGACAATCGCGAGATAAACTTCGCCTGCAACGCCTCCGTCGCTGCGCCCATCTCCGATGAAGGTCCGCTGTCCGGGTTCGCCCGGTTCCTGCGGCGCATCTTCTAGGCGCGACGCGTGACGGCTGACCGCCCTCGTTTTCCGGCAGGGTTGTCGCAGGCGCGCGAACAGGGGCGTTTCTGGGGGCGATCCAGCAGACGCTCCGGCCTTCCGCCATTCAGCGCTGGTCGCGGTCCTTCGGCGGTTCGAACGCAGGCAAACGCCATTTCCACAGGATCGCGCCCGCGCGGATCACGAAGCCCAGCGCCACGGCGATGGCGCTGGCCCAGGTCCAGTCCACATCCACGGTCCGCAGCCCGATGAACACCGCCGCGCTGACGATCGCCGCCGAGATGTAGAGCTCCCGCCGCAGCAGGATGGAAGGCTCGCCCGCCAGCACGTCGCGGAGGATGCCGCCGAATGTCGCCGTCAGCGTCCCCATGACGATGCAGATCACCGGATCGACGCCCAGCGACAGCGCCTTGGCCGCGCCCACGCAGGCATAGACGCACAGCCCCACCGCATCCAGCCAGAGCAGCGCCTGCTCGCGCACGCCGCGCCCGCGGGAGAGGTAGACAAGGATCGCGACCAGCGTGCAGACGATGATGTAGCCTGCGTCCGTCACCCAGAAGACCGGCGCATCGATCAGCAGGTCGCGCAGCGTCCCCCCGCCCACGCCGGTGATCGCCCCGAAGAACACGAAGGTCAGCACGTCCTGCCGCTTGGCGGCGGCCATGAGGGCGCCCGAGGCCGCAAACGTCGCGACACCGGCATAGTCGAGCACTGAAATAAGGCTGATCTCCATGGCGCTACTCAGCGCGAATTGCCTTTGTGGGCAACTGCCGCTTAGCCTCGATCCACTCGTGGGAGGACCCTGCCATGCGCCCGGCGCTCGTCCTGGCTTGCCTTGCGGCTGTCGGCTTCGGCGTCGCCGGTCTCGCCCAGACCCCGGCCGCAAGGGGCGACCGGACGGAGGCCCGCTTTGCCGGCGGTTTCCGCCCTGACGCCTGTCGCTGGCCGCGAGAGGCGCGACAGAAGCAGATTTCCGCCTGCTGCCAGATGGACCTCGAGATCGACGCGTCCGGACGCATGGTCCGGGGCGATGGCGAATGCACCGACCCCGCCTTTCTCGCGCCAACGCTTCGCTGCCTCGCCGCGCAGGATTTCATCCCGGCCACCCGCAATGGCCAGCCCGTGTCGGACCGGCAGCATCTCGAATATGAATGGCGCGCCACCACCCCGCCGGACCGCGATCTTTGCGCAAGGCTCAAGACCAGCTGAAGGAGATGACGCTTGCAACCATTCGAACCGGCGAACGATCTCGAACGCGCATTGCAGAAGGCCCAGGCTGGCGAGATGCCATTGTCCGACTTCCTGCCGCGTCTGTGGGCGGCTGACCTGTTCGCGCCGAGCGAGGAGGAAATCCAGGTCGACAGGCAGGCCTTCAGGCCGGTCCTGGTTCCCGGAAAGGATGCGCAGCTCGTGGTTGTCTTCACGGCTCTTGAACGGGCGGCCGGCCTGCACAGGACCGCGCCCCATGTCCTCAAGGTCGCGGCGAGGGAGTTCCTGCCGCGCACGCCGCAGGGCCTTGGTCTCGCCATCAATCCGGGGCTTGCCGTCGGCATCGAGATTGCGCCGGCGGGGCTGCAGCGGATGATCAAGGAATTTTCGGCGTTGCATTGAGCGCCCCGCGCCGCTGACAAGGGCGCTGAAGCACACAAGGAGAATCGCTTGGAGTTCGGTTCGAGTTTTCCCGGCAGCGGCGACGCCGCCCTGTTCTGGTCGGAAATAGCCCGCAACTGGGCGTCCGCCTTCACCTTTGTCGCCGCCCTGCTGGCTGGCCTGTTCGGGCTCTTCCGCTACCTGCGTTCGGAGCGCATGCGCCAGACGGAGCAGGTCCGCGAACTCTACAAGAGTTTCTTCGAATCCGACCGCTATCGCCGCATCCGTTTCGTCCTTGCTAACCCGGACTGCCCCGAATTCGCCGCCCTGCGGGCCGAACTGGCGACTCCCGGCATGCCCAAGCCGCTCGAGAGCGAGCTGATCGATCTCCTCAACTTTCTCGAATTCGTCTCAGGTCTCACGCGCCGCGGCCTCATTTCCCGCAGCGATGTCGACTGGATGTTCGCGAGCTTCATCGATCGCGTCATCGCCGTCGACTTCGTGCGCGCCTACATCCTGCGTCAGGATTTCGACGAGTTGAGCCAGATGGCCCGCGCCGCGGAAAGGAAGAAGTGAGTTTCGGTCCCGGCCTGTTCGTCTACGGGTCGCTCCGCTCCGACGCGCCGCGGCCGCGCGCATCCTCCCGCAGCGCCTTTGCGCTCCTGGCCGCCAGCGGCGTCTGCTGCGGTCCGGCCACCCTGCCGGGCCGGCTTCTCGCGCCGGCGGGCGGCCTTGCGCCGGGGGGCGCCCGTGGCCGCCACGCCGTCCACCGCCTTCACGGGGCCCAGGACCGCCAGGGTGAACCGCGCCGGGTCGAGCACGGAGGCGGCCACGTCCAG
>CAZTMG010000017.1:14263-19236 GCA_964614815.1 uncultured Rhizobium sp.
CGGGGGGCCGGGTCAGGCGCGCCGCGCCGATGGCCGCAGGGCGACAGCCTGGGTCTATCGCTATGCCGGACCGGTGGGGGGTGTTCCTGTCATCCGCTCGGGCGATTATGTCCGGTGGATGGAAGCAGCAGGCGCAACCGCATGATCAACCGCTCGGCCGGCCCGGAAATCGTCCGCCTGATCGACCTGCTGGCCAAGCTGCCGGGTCTGGGTCCCCGCTCGGCCCGCCGCGCCGCGCTGCATCTCATGAAGAAACGCGACCAGCTGCTGATCCCCCTCGCCGCCGCCCTGGCCGAGGCTGCCGCCCGGGTCGAGATCTGCCGCCAGTGCGGGAATTTCGACTCGGTCAATCCGTGCGCGGTGTGTGCCGCTCCGGGACGGGACGGGTCCGTCATCTGCGCCGTGGAGGAGGTTGGCGATCTGTGGGCGATGGAGCGCGCGGGGGTCTTTCGGGGGCGCTATCATGTCGTCGGCGGAACCCTGTCGCCCCTGGATGGGGTGAGACCGGAAGACCTCAATATTGCCGGACTTGTTGAACGCGCCAGCAACCCTGAGGTGCGAGAAGTGATCCTGGCGCTGAACGCGACGGTGGACGGACAGACGACCGCCCACTACATCACGGACAGGCTGGCGCATCTCCCGGTGAAGGTGACGCGGCTGGCTCATGGCGTGCCGGTCGGCGGGGAGCTTGATCACCTGGACGATGGCACGATCGCGGCAGCAATGGCGTCGCGGAGATAGAAAAGACGGGTGGGACGTCCCATGGCGAGACGCAATCATGTGCCTGTTCTGCTGACGGTCGCGGCGATCGGCGTCGGCGTCGGGATCGGCATGTGGCTGATGCGCGACCAGATCAAGGCCGCCGCCCGCAAGGCCCGCCTCGCCACACGCCGCATCTCGGACCCGCTGGACGTGTTCAGCGCCGACGTGCCGGACGCCGCCTTCGAGGGCGTCGGCAACTACCCCTACATGCCTGAAGGCTGGAAGCCGAAGCGCGGCGCGCGGGACTGACCGGCTCCTGCGGAGACGGCTTTTGAGCCTTGCCGGATCGCGCCGCCGGTGCGCGAACGCAGCCCCGCCTTCGCCTCCGGGCAGAATCGCCCGACTGTCTGCCGCGTCCCGGTTGATGCGAACAAAGAACGAACATAAGCTGGCGCAATGACCCTCGATCCGATGAACATCGTCCTCGGCCTCGTCGCGCTTGCCGCCATCGCCGCCTTCCTGTTTGCACGGCGCCGTCCGCCCGACACGGCGCATCTCTCCGCCGAGCTTGCCGAGCGCAACCGCGAGGTCGCCGCCCTGAAGGCCGAGCGTGATGAACAGCGGAGCCGGGCGGAGAAGGCGGAAAGGGCGGAGGCGGCTGCGCGCGCCTCGCTGGACGCCAGTGAGGCGAGAACGGCAGACGCGAAGGCCGCCGGCGACCAGCTCGCCGAACAGCTCGCCCGGCTGCGGGACGAGCATGCCCGAATCCTTGCCGAAAACGCCCGTGCGGCGGAGCGCGAAGCCAGCCTCGCGCGCGAAAAGGCCGAGATGCAGAAGATGCAGGCCGAAAGCGAAGCCCGGTTCAAGGCGCTGGCGGATGCAGCCCTGCTCAGGTCGCAGCAGCAATTCATCCAGATCGCCGATGAAACGCTGAAGAAGCACAAGGAAGGTGCGGAAGGCGAACTCGGGAAGATGCTCAAGCCGATCCAGGAAACCTTCGGCCAGTTCCAGAAGAAGGTGGACGAGATCCAGAAGATGAGCGCGGAGGACCGCGCCAGGCTGGAGGAGCAGATCCGCGGCGTCGGCGAAAGCCTTCGCAAGACTGAGTCCGTTGCGGGCAGGCTCGCCAACGCCCTCTCCACGACGCGCCATGGCGGCCGCTGGGGCGAGGAGACGCTCCGTAACGTGCTCGAAATGGCGGGCCTGTCGCCCTATGCCGATTTCACCGAGCAGACCTCGTCCGAAACCGACAAGGGCCGTATCCGGCCTGACGTCATCGTCCGCATGCCAGGCGGGCGCGAACTGGTCATCGACTCGAAGGTGTCTCTCGACGACTACCTCGCCGCCTCGAACGAGCCGGACCCCGCGCGCAAGGCCCAGCTTCTCGCCAGCCACGCGCAGAAAGTCCGCGCCCATGTCACGGGCCTTGCCCGCAAGGACTACTGGAAGGGGGTCGCGGAGCGCGTCGATTTCGTCGCCATGTTCATGGCGGGCGAGAAGTTCTACGCCGCGGTGCTGGAACATGACCGGGAGATCTTCGACTTCGCGGCGAAGAACTCCGTCATCATCGTCACGCCCTCCACCCTGATCGCCCTCGCCAAGGCCGTCGCCTATGGCTGGCGCCAGGAACAGGCCGCCCGCAACGCCGAACAGGCGGTCGAGCTGGGCCGGGAACTCTACCACCGCCTTGCGAAGATGACCGAGAACATGGGCAAGGTCGGCCTGAACCTCGACAAGGCGGTCGACAGCTACAACGCCATGGTGGGCTCATATGATCGCATGGTCGTGCCCCAGCTTCGCAAGTTCGAGGACCTGCAGATTCCCACCGGCAACCAGGCGATCGAGGCGCCAGCCGAGCTTCCGGTGAAAGCCCGCGCTATCCAGGGCCAGCTGGCAGACGCACGGGCGGAGCTCAGGCCGGAGGGGAGGTCGGACACCCCCCTGCTGGACGCCCTGCCGGCGTCCGCCGGGGGCGGAAAGCGCAAATAGCCCCAAACCCGGCGGCAAACCGCGCCGGGCGGTTCTTCCCGCAGGCTCATTCACTTGACGTTGAACGCGCCCATCCATAGCTAGCAGCCATGGCCATTCGTCCGATCCTCACCGTTCCCGATCCTGTGCTGAAGCAGGTGTCCCGGCCCGTCGACGCCGTGACGGACGAAACCCGCGCGCTTATGGACGACATGCTGGAGACGATGTACGCCGCGCCCGGCATCGGCCTCGCCGCCATCCAGATCGGCGTTCCCCTTCGCGTCATCGTGATGGACCTCGCCCGCGAGGGCGAGCCGAAGCAGCCGCGCTATTTCGTGAATCCGGAAATCCTCGAGGCTGACAGCGAGACCCAGCCCTACGAGGAAGGCTGCCTCTCCGTGCCGGACTATTTCGACGAGGTCGAACGTCCCAGGCGCGTGAAGATCCGCTATCTCGACTACAGGGGCGAGCAGGTCGAGGAATGGGCGGAGGGCATCTACGCCGTCTGCATCCAGCACGAGATGGACCATCTCGAGGGCACGCTCTTCATCGACCACCTGTCGCGGCTGAAGCGCGCCTATGCGATCAGCAAGGTCAAGAAAGCCAGGAAGCGCGACGCGGCCTGATCCCGGCGTCCGCCGCCTAGAACGGCGCGATCTGGTCGTAGATCAGCTTGCCATAGCGGTCGCGCTGCACGTTCGAGATATCGCCGCGCCCGCCATAGGAGATGCGCGCCTCGGCGATCTTGGTGTGCGCGATGGTGTTGTCCGCAGCCACGTCCTCCGGCCGGATCACGCCGGAGACCAGCAGCTCGCCGTTGAAGCGCGCCCCGACGCCGCCGAGCTTGATGCGCTGCAGCGGCTTGAGGTCGGAGCTCGCGCAGCTCGTTGTTGATCCGCACCTCCTGGCTGCCGCCGATCACCAGATTGCCGTTCGGCAGCCGGTCCGTGATCACCGCCGCCACGGTGAGCTTCACCTTTTCCTGACGGTTGACCGATCCGGCGCCGTTTGAGCTCGACGTCGAATCGAATCCCACCGCGGGGTCGAGTCCCGGCGTGCCGGGCAGGGCGTTCTGCAGCGGCCCTTCGAGGCCCAGCAGCGCCTGGATTCCCGCTTCGGTCGTGGAGCTGCGGCTGCGCGCCGAGGTGTTGTTGAGCTGCGCCGAGTCCTCGATCTCGATGTTCACTGTTAGGATGTCGCCGATCTTGCTGGCGCGCTGGTCGTCGAAGAAGGATTTCGCTCCGGCCCGCCACAGCGCATTCGCGGCGGCCGGCTCAACCTGCGGCGTAGGCAGCGGCATGGAGACGCGCTGCGATCCAGCCAGAGTCGCCGGATTCTGGATCGGGGTCAGCTGCGGCGGGGCCACCGCCTCGTTGAGGCCCGCGCATCCGCCCAGCAGCATGGCGGCAAGTCCGGCGCCCGTGGCGATCGCGTGTTTCATGTGTCTGATCCTTCCTGGCCGGTTCAGTTGACGCGCGCCTCGCCGGGGCCGGAGGCCACGGCTTCGATCGTGCGTTTCGAATAGCTGTTGAGCACGCGTACGGTCTCGCCGCGCGCCGCCTCGTTCTGCGCCACCCCGTCGACCGTCAGCTTCACGCCCTGGGTGAGGTAGACGAGCACTACCGGATCGCCCTTGCGGATCACGGCCGGCGCCTTGATGTCGGCCGCCTGCAGGCCCTGTCCGGCCTTGAGCATCCGCCGCGCCTCCATGCCGACAACCGCGCCCATGTCCAGTCCGGGGCGAAGCCCGCGCGCCGGATTGGCTGGTTGCCAGCCGAGGTCCGCCTCGGTGATCACCGCCCCGCGCGGCACATCGCGCACCAGCACGAGCGCCTCTGCGTTTCCGCCTGTCGCCCCGCCGATCTGCCGCGCCGGATTGGCCGGGCGCGCCGGATTGGCCGGATTGGCGTTGCCCGCTGCGCGCGTCACCAGGATGGGCTGGTCGAGCGGAATGGCCAGCAGCACGCCGGCGCTCCTCGCCGTCGCGACGATGAAGGCCGGATCGAGCGACAGCGTCTGTCCCGCTGGCGGCGCCGGCCCGAGGAGGATGCCGGCGGCCTCGCCCGTCACGGGCGCCACCTCGCCCAGGGAGATCCACTCGCCGCTCACCTGTTTCACGGCTCCCTGCGCCGCGGCTGGCGCGGCGATGGCGACAAGGGCGAGAACGATCGCGACGATCCGCAGCATCAGCCTCACCGCAGGTTGGCGGTGGAGCGCAGCATCTCGTCGGTCGTGGTGATGACCTTCGAGTTCATCTCATAGGCGCGCTGCGCCGTGATCAGCGCCGAGATCTCCGTCACGGC
>CAZTMG010000017.1:19371-23597 GCA_964614815.1 uncultured Rhizobium sp.
AGCTCCAGGGCGCCGATGTCCTGCGGCGCGGAGCCATCCGCCATGATCGCCTGCACGACGCCCTGCCGGTTGACCGAGATGCTCAGCGCGTCCTGCGGCACGCTGATGCCCGGCGCCACGACGAAACCGTCCTCGGTCACGATCTGCCCGTCCGGCGACAGCGAGAAATTGCCGGCGCGCGTATAGGCGTCGCGTCCGTCCGGCAATTGCACGATGAAATAGCCTTCGCCCTGGATGGCGAGGTCGTAGATGTTCTGCGTCTGGGTGATGTTGCCCTGTTCGGTCACCCGGTAGACCGACCCGGCCTTGACGCCCACGCCCACCTGCACGCCGGTCGGAACGATGGTGCCTGCGTCGGAGGACTGCACGCCCATCCGCTCGACATTCTGGTAGAGAAGGTCCTGGAATTCGGCCCGCTGCCGCTTGAATCCCGTCGTGTTCATGTTCGCGATGTTGTTCGCGATCACCTCGACGTTGAGTTGCTGGGCCTGCATGCCAGTGGCGGCGGTGTTCAGTGCACGCATGTGTGCGTCTCCTCGGAATTAGCCGACCCGGGCGAGCTTTTCGATCGATGTCCCGCGCAGCTCGTCGGACTGTGCGATCATCTTGGCGATGGATGTGTAGGCGCGGCTGATCTCGATCATCTCGGTCAGCTCGAGAACGGCGTTGACATTCGAGCCTTCCACAAAGCCGCCGACGATCCTGGCCCCTGCCGCGGGCTGCGGCTGTTCGTCGGTCGCCTTCCAGAGATTGTCGCCCACGCGCTCGAGCGCGCCCGGCGTCGGGAAGGAAACGACGCGCAGCGTTCCCATCGTCACGCCGTCCTGGCTGATCGAGCCTTCCCGCGAAACAGATATCGGTCAGGCCATCGGATCGACCACGATCGGGCCGCCATCGCCCAGCACGATGTTGCCGGCGCGCGTCACGACTTCGCCGCGTTCGTTGAGGCTGAAACGCCCGTCGCGGGTGTAGAGCTCGCCCGCGGGGGTCTGCACGGCAAAGAACCCGTCGCCCTCGATGGCGAAGTCCAGCGGATTGCCGGTCCGCTCCAGCGGCCCTGTGGAAAAGTCGCGCTGGAGCATCCAGGCGTCGGCGAAGGCGATGTCGTTTGGAATGTCCCTTGCCGCGGCCGGGTCCTCGACCAGTTCGCGCGACACCACATGCTCCACCTTGAACCCGGCGGTCGTCATGTTCGCGAGATTGTTGGCGGTCGTGTCCATCCGCTTCTGCAGCACCTGCTGCGCGGACAGGCCGACCATGAAGGAATTGTCCATGGGTCGCCCTCGGGCTCCACGCTGCCGTTTTGCGGCGTCGGATCCAGGCTGGGCTCGGTCCGCCCGTTCTGTGGCGGACCCTTGATTGTCGCCGGCCAGCATGCAGGCGGGCGGTTAACGGTGTCTTGCCAGGCCAGCCGGCCCGGCCAGTCCTTGACCCGGCAGGAATTGCCCATCTCCACCAATCCTTAACCATCGGGAGACGATTTTGCCGACGAGCCCGGACCTCCGGGTTGCAACTGATTCACACGCCCGGTCCTCAGGGCTGCTTCAGCGGGAATGCGCGTCGATGGCGAAGAAGGAAAAGCCGAAGAAGGCTGATGCGCCCGAGCCCGAGACGGGGGAGGGCGGCGAAGTCGCGCCGAAGAAGAAGATGGCGGGCAAGACATTGGTGCTGTTCGTCATCCTGCCGGCGGTGCTCGTCCTGGGCGGAGGCGGGGCGGCCGCCGTCATGCTCATGGGCGGCGGCGGCTCCTCGGCTGCGCCAGCAGCCGAACATGCTGTCGAAGGCGATCATGTCGAGGCGGAGGAAGGCCATGGCGAGACCGCCGCCGGCGACCATGGCGGCGGCGACCACGCAGCCGCCGAAGGCGATCACGGCGCGACGGTCGCCTCCCCCGAGGGCGAGGACGCCGTCGGTCACTCGCTTCCCTGCGAAAGCGGGAATCCCTGCTATTATGCGATGCCAAAGCTGGTTGTGAACCTTGCCGGCGCAAGCGGCGGCCGTCCCGCCTACATGGAGCTGGAGCTCTCGCTCGAATCCGCGACGCCTTCCAGCTTCAGCCGGGTTCCCGACCTGATGCCGCGTCTCAAGGACACGTTGAACTCCTTCCTGCGCGAGCTGCGCGTGGAGGATCTCAACGGCTCGGGCGGCACGTACACGCTCCGCCGCGAGCTGCTGAAGCGCTTCAACACCGTTCTCGATCCCAAGAAGATCGACGCCGTCCTCATCGAAGGCATGCTGATTCAGTAGGATTTGAAGACTGTGCCCGCCGACGCGACAGACGAGGATCTTGCGGCGAGCTGGGAAGCCAGCGTCGCAGGCGACCAGTCCGCCGCCGATGAGGCGTGGGACGCAGCCCTGCCGTCGGGCGGAGGCGGAACGGGTGGCGGCGACAGCCCGCAGTCCATCGCCCAGCAGGCGGTCGGCTCCGAACGCATCCTGAACCAGGACGAGATCGACTTGCTCCTAGGCTTCTCGATGGATGAGGAGAACGGGGCCAAGAAGAACGGGATCCGCGCCCTCATCAACTCGGCGCTGGTTTCCTACGAACGCCTGCCCATGCTCGAGGTGGTGTTTGACCGCCTTTTGCGCCTCATGACCACGAGCCTGCGGAACTTCACGTCGGACAATGTCGAGGTCTCGCTGGACGCCATTCAGTCCATGCGGTTCGGGGATTATCTGAACTCGATCCCGCTGCCGGCGATCCTTGCCGTGTTCAAGGCGCGCCAGCTCGACAATTTCGGCCTGCTGACCGTCGACTCGAACCTCATCTATTCGATCGTCGACGTGCTGCTGGGCGGTCGCCGCGGCACCATCGCCATGCGTGTCGAGGGCCGGCCCTACACGACCATCGAACGGGTGCTGGTCACGCGCCTCGTGGAGGTGATCCTCAACGACGCCAGGAAGGCGTTCGATCCCCTGACAGCCGTGGACTTCGAACTGGACCGCATCGAGACGAACCCCCGTTTCGCCGCCATCGCCCAGCCCGCCAACGCGGCGATCCTGGTAAAGCTGCGTATCGACATGGAAGACCGCGGCGGCCGCTGCGAGCTGCTTCTGCCCTACGCCACGCTCGAACCTATCCGGAAGATGCTGCTGCAGAATTTCATGGGTGAGAAATTCGGGCGGGACAACATCTGGGAAGGCCACCTCGCGACCGAGCTCTGGTCCGCCCCCACCACGCTGCGCGTTGTGCTCGATGAATTCACCCAGCCTCTTGGCCGCATGATGAACCTGCAGGTCGGCGACACGCTGGTCATGAACGCCACGCCTGAGTCGAAGGCCCATCTGATGGCCGGCGACATCCATCTCACAACCGGCCAGGTCGGCCGGATCGGTCAGAAAGTGGCCATGCGCATAGAGGCGCCGATCACGCAGGCCGCCAAGAAACGGGTCCTGGAGTCACGATGAGCAACATGTACATGCTGGCCTTCGAAGGCTTTCTCGCCGTCCTTCTTGTCATCGCCATCCTCTACTGCATCCGTCTCGATGGCAGGCTGAAGGCGCTGCGCACGGGCAACATGCGCATGCTCGAAGCCGCCAGGGAGCTTCAGAACTCCGTCCTCCATGCCGAGAACGCCGTTTCCGCGCTGCGCCGTTCGGCTGACGCCGCCGGCAGGGAGCTGCAGGCGAAGATCGAGGAAGCCCGCGCCGCGACCGCAGCAGCCGCCGCCGCCCAAGCCTATCTGCGCGAGGACAAGCGGGAAAGCGACCGTGACTCGGTCCGTCCGGTCGATTTCCCCCTCCGCCGCCGCAGCGTGCTCTAGGGAGCTTTCAGCGTGACGCCAAAGGTCGGGGTCTTTTCAGCCGTCATCGCCGTTTCCGTCGGCGCCCTTGCCTTCAAGGGCGTCGACATCGCGCAGGCCTTCGCCGTGGAGCCGGCGCCCGCCGCCGCGCCCGGGGAGGGGGCGGCCGCCGCAGGAGAGGGCGAGGAAGCGCCGGTCCCGGAAGATGCGCCGCCGGCCGCGCCGACGCCCGAACAATGTCTCACCACGCTCAACTCAGCCGCCGAGGAGATGGGCCTGTCCCGCGTCGGCCTGCGGGCCAAGCTGAACCGCTACGGGCTGGAACGGGCGTGACCGAAGTGCCCGAAGACCTCCAGGAGACCGCCTGGATCGAGGTCATCCGCAAGATGGAGGAGGTCTATTCGGATCTCATCCAGCACGAGGTGGACCTGGAGCGCAAGAACGCCGCCCTGGAGGAGGCCCAGCAGTTCATCACCTCCGTCG
>CAZTMG010000017.1:23652-23892 GCA_964614815.1 uncultured Rhizobium sp.
CAGGTCAACAAGGCGCTGGTCGACCTGACCGGCCTGCCCGAGGCCGCCCTGGTCGACCGTCCGGTGGCCGAGCTGTTCGCCGAGGGCGACGCCGTGCCGCCGCGCTTCTGCGAGCATCTGTCCGAACTGCGGGCCGAGGGGGTGCGCGACGTGGAGGTGCGCCTGCGCACCGCCGGCGGGCTGTCCGACCCGGTGGCGGTCAACTGCTCCCCCCGCTTCGACGCGCGCGGCCGGCCGGCC
>CAZTMG010000018.1:0-9514 GCA_964614815.1 uncultured Rhizobium sp.
CGGCGTTGCAGATGCTGCAGGAGATCGGCACGGTCGAGAACGTGCGCAAGCATGTCGACAAGGTGAAGAACAAGGTCGACGGCGTGCGGCTCATGGGCTTCGGCCACCGGGTCTACAAGAACTACGATCCGCGCGCGAAAGTCATGGCGCAGACCTGCAAGGAAGTGCTTGCGGAAGTCGGCATCAACGATCCGCTGCTGGAAGTGGCCGTCGAGCTTGAAAGGATCGCGCTGGCGGACGAGTACTTCATCGAGAAGAAGCTCTACCCGAATGTCGACTTCTATTCGGGCATCACGCTGAAAGCGATGGGTTTCCCCGTGTCGATGTTCACGGTGCTGTTCGCGCTGGCCCGCACGGTTGGCTGGATTGCGCAATGGGAAGAGATGACGACCGACCCGACCCAGCGCATCGGTCGCCCGCGCCAGATCTATACGGGCGCCCCGCGCCGCGACTATGTCGAGATCGGCGCGCGGAAGTAAACGCTTCGACTGGGCGGAATGAGAGGGCGGCTCCGGTGGAGCCGCCCTTCCTGTTTCAGGACAAGCGAAGGATCGTCTCCGCCGATATCTCGGCCGCTGGCCTGCCTTCGCCCTTCATGAGGGCGATGGCGCGGGCCTGGGCGTCCTGCTGGGCCTTGAGGCGCGCCGGGTTGTGAAGGCGTTCGACAGCGGACTTGGCGATGAGATCGGCGCGAAAACGGGTCTGGATGAATTCGGGAATGACTTCGGCGCCGGCCGCGACATTGACCAGCGCGGAGTATTTCGACTTGAACAGGAATCCGCGCAGCAGGGCCCAGGTGATCCAGCCAAGCCGATAGCCTGTGACGACGACGGCGCCCTGCGCGGCGAGTTCGGTGGTAACCGTGCCTGAGCATGCAATGGCGACCGTCATGGCGGCGTAGGCGTCAGCCTTCTCGGCTTCGTCGCGAACGAGCACGATGGGAAAGGACTGCAGCTTCGCTTGCCGCTCGACCTCTGTAGTCACACTGGGAGCAACCATGCAGACCACATGGGCGCTGGGCGTTGCGGCGCGCGCCTGTTTGACGGCCTCGAACAGCGTGGGAGCGACGCGGCGCATCTCCGATGCGCGGCTGCCGGGCAGGAGGCCGATGACGGGCGCGTCGGCAGGCAGCCCCCGGCGCTGCCGGAAAGCGGCGCCATCGCCTCTGGGCAGGCGGTGCAGGGCCGGGTTCCCGATCACGGTCGTGGGCAAGCCCCACCTGACGTAGAAGGGCTGCTCGAACGGGTGGATGCACAAGAGGTGATCGATCCATTGCGCCAACACACGCGCCCGACCGGGACGCGTGGCCCAGACCTGCGGGCCGATCAGCTTGATGCGCCTGGCGCGCACGCCGCGCAGCTTCAACGCGCGGGCAAGCCGCCACATGAAGCCCCAGCTGTCGATCAGCACCACGCTATCGGGATCAGCCCTGGCGATAACCTCGGCGCACGCCTCGACCGCCTTCCTGACGCGCCCGTACGCCTTCAGACCCTCGACCAGGCCGATAACCGCGAGGCCCGACATGTCGACCTCCGACGCGGCGCCGCGCGTCTTCATCCGCTCGCCGCCTATGCCGGAGATGCGGATAGCCGGATTCATGGCGCGCAGGGAGTCGATGACATCGGCGCCGATGGCGTCGCCCGAGTCTTCCGCTGCCACCAGGAAGACATGCGTCACGTCAATTCCGCCTCGGTGAAGCCGTAGATGAAGAGACCGGCGGCGTTGGCGGCCGCGGCGACCTTCTCGCGATCCACGATGAGGGCGGCTCCGGCTTCGACGGCGATTCCGGCAAGACAGGCTTTCGAGGCCCCCTCGACCGTTGCAAGCCCGATGGTCGGCAGGTCGATGCGGCGTTCCTGCTGCGGCTTGGGCCTTTTCACGAGAACGCCGCGCCGCCTGTCCGGCGCGCCCCGGATTTCGGGGTTGAGATCGAGTATGCGCGCGAGCATGCGGTCCGTCCCTTCCTGCGCCTCGACGGCGAGGATGAGACTGGCGCAGGAGATGGCCCCCTGCCCGATTTCCAACGCGCCTGAAATCCTCGCAACCTCTGCGGCGCGGCGGATATCGGGCCAGTCTTCCGCGCGTGGAGCCAGCGTGGTGATCGCGCCGGGGCCGGCGACGAGATCCTCAAGAACATCGTCCGCGCCGATGATGCGGAAGCCGGCCTCCTCGAAAACATCCATGACGGAGCGCAGGAGGGCGTCGTCGCCCTGCCTGGCGGCGGCGAGGATCCTGGGAAGCGACTGGATCCCCTTGAGGTCGAGCTTGAGGGCGCCGAAGTCCGGCCGCTTCAGCCAGCCGGCAAAGACCATCTCCTCGCAGCCTTCCTCCTTCATCAACCGGATCAGGCGGCCGAGTTCGCCGACGGAAAGCTCAGGGCCGCCAAACTCCGCAAGCAGCCCCTGGTCGACAAAGCCCCTGAGGCCGACGACGAAGGGGTTGCGGCCCGTGAGGCGGGCCTGTTCGGCGACGCGGCGCGGAAGGTCGCCCCCACCCGCAACGATGGCGAGACGCGCAACCATCAGGACGGTCCCGGCATGCAGAGAGGGCGTTTCTCGCCCGCGGCGATGAAGTCGGTGATGCGCCTTACTTCCGGCACGTGAGCAAGGCGCGCGACGATGCTGTTGAACCGATCCTCGAAATAGCCCTCGCCGTGAAACAGCTCATCATAGACATTGCGCAGGAGGTGGATTGTCTCGCGTGTGGCGCCGCGACGCTTGAGCCCGACAATGTTGAGGCCGTGCAGCCTGCCATGATTATCGACCATGCCATAGGGGATCACATCGCCGACAACCGGAGCGCAGCCGCCGATGAAAGCGCCCATGCCGACGCGGCCGAGCTGATGAATTGCGGAATTGCCGCCGAGAATGGCGAAATCCTCGATCACGGCCTGTCCGCCGCTGACGGCGTGGGTGGAGAAGATCACATTGTCGCCAATGACGCCGTCATGCCCCACATGCGCGCCGTTCATGATCATGCACCTGTCGCCGATCACCGTCTGGCCGCGGCCCTGGATCGTCCCGAGATGAAGGACGGCCCCTTCGCGAATGAGATTGTCCGCGCCGATGACGAGCCTGGTATCCTCGCCCCTGAACTTGGTGTCCTGCGGCGGATGACCGAGCGCAGCAAAGGGATAGACCTGCGTGCGTGCGCCGATGGAGGTCGAACCGGCGATCGAGACATGGGAGATCAGGCGCACGTTCTCGGCAAGGCGCGCGCGCGCGGAAACCGTGCAGAACGGACCGACCTCCACGCCGTCGGCCAGTTCAGCGCCCTGCTCGACGATTGCGGTGGGGTGGATCGTAACAGACATCTGCCGGCGCCTCTGGCCGGATTGACCCGGCTAGTCCTCGATTCTGGAACGCTTTTGCGCTGACCGCGCCAGCCATGCAAGCTCGCGCATCCATGTGCGGACGGGTTTCGCGGGATAGCCGGCCCACGTCTCGTCCGCCGGCACATCGCTGAGCACGGCAGCCCCTGCGGCAATGCGGGCGCCGGCGCCGACGCGGACATGGTCCTTGAGGCCGACGCGCCCCCCGAACTGCGCGCCGTCGCCTACCTCGGAGGACCCCGAAATCCCGGCGAAAGCCGCCATCACCACATGCGCGCCGATACGGCAGTTGTGGCCGACATGGCAGAGGTTGTCGATATGGGTCCCCTCCCCGATCACCGTGTCTTCGAGGAGGCCGCGATCGACACAGGAACTGGCGCCAATCGAAACGCCGTTCTGGATGATGACCCGCCCGAAGTGGGGGGTGAGAGTCGCTCCGCCCGGCGCGGCGGCCAGACCGAAACCGGCCTCTCCGATCACCACGCCCGGATAGAGCGTGACGGCGTCGCCGATGAGGGAGCAGCGAATGCTGGCATTGGCGCCGATGGACGTGCGCATGCCAATCTGCACACCCGGCCCGATCACGCTGTTCGCTCCGATGCGGACATGCGCGCCAATGGCGGCGCCAGGGCCAACGACAACGCCGGGCTCCAGAACAGCGGTGGGCGCGATGCGGGCCGCAGCGTGGATCCTCGGCTGGCCAGGCTCCAGCTGGCGCAGGCGCACAAGCTCGCCCGCCGCCCTTGCGAAGCCCGCGCGGGGATGGTCCGCAAGGATGACGGCCGGCCCATCCGGGATGGCGGCGGCCGCCTCTTCCGTGGCGAGACAGACCCCCGCGAATTTCGCGGCGCCGGCATCCTTCGCCTTCTCGACGAATGTCAGGTCGCCGGCCGTTGCGCGCGCAGCGGAGGAAAGCGACATGACGGTCCGCGCGGGGTCCCCGCGGTCGACGGCGAGACCGAGCAGGCTTGCAATGGCGGAGGCCGAGAGAGGCTGCGGAACCTCGTAGAAACGCAGGTCGACCACAGCCCCCGCCTTCCCCTGTTGCCTACTGACCGCCGCCCGGCGCAGCCGGCTTGGCCGGCGGCTGCGGCAAGGCCGCCTTGAGCGCCTCGAGCGTTGGCACCGTCGCATCAAGGCGCGCAATGACCTTGGCGGACAG
The DNA here is from genome assembly GCA_964614815.1 of uncultured Rhizobium sp. Classification (GTDB taxonomy): domain Bacteria; phylum Pseudomonadota; class Alphaproteobacteria; order Caulobacterales; family Hyphomonadaceae; genus UBA7672. Next base: position 4,494 of record CAZTMG010000018.1, read on the forward strand.
GTCGATTGCGTCCTTCGTGTAGAGCGTCGATGGATAGCTGAGCACGATATCGGCGTTGGCTTCCTTCGCCACAGCCTCAATGGCGGGCAGCATCACGGCGTAGAACGCATAGTTGTAGCCGGTGTCCTGCTTCTCGACCGTCGCATTGAGAGCATTCTGCTTCTGCGCCAGCTCGCCGGCCTTCTTGTTCAGGCCCTCGACACGGGCCTTCAGCGTGGGATTGGCTTCGAGCGCCTCACGCGTCAGCGCCTGGGTCTGCGGCTTGAGGGCGTTGGCCTCGGACTGGACTTCGGACTGCAGGGTCTTGAGGCCCAGCTGCTCGACGCCCTTGTTTGCGAGTTCATTCAGCGAGGCGTCCATCGCCTTGCCCAGCTTGGACTCGGCGCGAACCTTCTGCTCGTTCACAACGAAAACCTTGGCTTGCGCCATCGCGGCGCCCACCATGTTGCTCAGCCCGACGAACAGGGCGGCGGCAAGGGTCAGATTGCGGACTTTCATGACGCTAGAACCTTGTGTTGGTGGCGAACCGGAAGCTTTCCGTCCGGTCATAATCTTCACTGGCGACAATCTTCGCGAAATCGAAGCGGATGGGGCCGAACGGCGAGTCCCAGCCGATGCTGAGGCCGTAGCTCGCACGCAGGCTGGCGCTGTCGTCGACCCGGACGACGGTGAACGGGTCAATCTGCCCGAACCGCTCCCGGTCGCGGTCATCCAGCAGGCCGAGCGTACCGGCCTCGACAAAGAACGCTCCATCCAGACCAAACTCTTCCGGAACATACGGCAAGGGGAAGGCCAACTCCAAGGTCCCAATTGCATACGCCTTGCCGCCTAGGGCGTTGAGCGGGGTAACGGTCGCCGGCAGCAGATTGCCGAAATCGTCCCTTAGGGCAGAATTGTACAGCAGTTGACCGGCTTCGTTCCGTGCGTGTGTTCCGTCGTTGTTGAGCACCGGAACAGAGAATGACGGCGGCGTAACGCCCACATCGACCGCAATCTGCTCGTAGGCGTACTGATAACGGATCTCACGCGGGCCAAGACCGGCCACGTCAAAGCCGCGGAACGAGTTTCCGCCCTTGAAGAAGCGGTCATTGATGCGGATGCCCTCGTCGCCCCAGCTTTCGATATAGCCCGCCTCCAGGCGGGACATCAGACGCCAGCCTGGCGCGAAGCCATGGTACATCGACGCCTCGAGCTCATTGCGCAGATAGTTCACATCCCCGCCACGGCCGGCGATGTCCTGGCTGAAGTTGAGGCGGAAGCCGCGCGTCGGCTCCAGGTAGTCGTTGGTGCGGTTCATCGTCAGCGTGTAGCCGAACGAGGATGTCAGGCGATCGCCCTGCTGGTCGCAGAGCGACGACCGGAAAAAGGAGTCGGTCGAGCAGTTGGTGAAAGTCGACGAGTTGGGATCGTCGTCGAGTTGCAGATTGTCGTTGCGGAGACGGTAGCGCAAGCCGAGCTGATCCGTATCCGACAACGGGAACAGCAGACGACCGCCGGCGCCGATGATCGAGTTCTCGAAGCCCGCGAGATCGAAGAAGTCCGACTGCGTCATGAAAAGGTCGAGACCGACAGCGAGATTGCGATCCTGGAATTTCGGCTCGGTAAAACGAAATTCGATGTCCTGCTGGCGCGACGTTGTCTGGACGCGCGCAGACAGGTACTGGCCACGGCCACGGAAGTTCCGCTGCTGGGCCGAGGCGGAGAACAGGAAGGCGTCCTGCGAGGAGAAGCCAGCCGAGAAAGCCAGTTCGCCCGTGGCCTCTTCCTCGACCTTCACCTTGACGATGGCGCGGTCCGGCGCGCTGCCGGGTTCGTCCGTGATCTCAACCGTGTCCGGGTTGAAGAAGCCAAGCGAGCGGATGCGGTTCTTCGCGTTGTCGAGCTGGACGGGGTTGTACTGGTCGCCTTCCGCGACACGGATCTCACGGCGGATGACACGGTCCAAGGTTTGGGTGTTTCCCTGGATGTCGATGCGCTCGATATAGACCCGCGCGCCCTCGTCGACCTCGAACGTGATCCCTATGGTGTGGTTCACCGGATCGCGGATCTCGCGGGGACGAATCGAGACGTTGGCGTAGCCGGCGATGCCGGCGGCGAAGGTCAGCGAGTCGATGGCGTCCTGGATGCTCTTCGCCCGGAACTGGTCGCCCTGCTTCATCGGCAGGAAGAGCGCAAGCCGCTCTCCCGACAGCTTTTCGAGCTGGGTTTCAACCTTCAACTCGCCAAACTTGTAGCGCTCGCCCTCATCGATCGTGAAGGTGAGATAGAAGTCGCGGCGGTCAGGCGTCAGTTCGGCGACCGAAGAGATCACCCGGAAATCGGCGAAGCCCTCATTGGTGTAGAACTCGGTGAGCTGCGCACGGTCGTATTCAACCTGGCCCGGATTGTAGTTGTCCGACCGCTCGAAGAAGCGCCACCAGCGCGACTGGCGCGTCGTGATCTCCCGGCGGAGGCGATCGTCGGGAAAGGCTTCGTTGCCGATGAAGTTGATCGAGCGGATGCCGGTCGTCGGCCCCTCGTCGATCACAAAGATCAGGTCGGCGCGATTCTGCGGCAGCACCTTGTACTGGGGTGTTACCGTTGCGGCGAAACGGCCGGCGCGGCGGTAGACCTCCAGGATGCGCTGAACATCCTGCTCGACGCGGGAAAGCGTGAATGTCTGGCGCGGCTCGGCTTCGGTTTCCTCCTCGAGACGTTCGGTCGTGACCGCATTGTTCCCCTCGAACATGATGCGGTTGATGATCGGATTCTCGAGCACGCGGATGACCAGATCGGAGCCTCGCGTTTCGATCTGGATGTCGGCGAAGAGACCGGTGGCGCCAAGGGCGCGCACGGAGAGACCGATACGTTCTTCGTCAAACGGATCTCCGGGACGCACCAGCAGGTAGGAGAGAACGGTCCGGGCCTCGATGCGCTGGTTGCCCTCGACCAGGATACGGCCGATGATCTGGGGGGCCGGCGGTTGCTGGGCCCAGGCGCGGCTGTTCGGCGTGAGCTCGTGCACGGCCGCAATGGCCCCTGCCGATGCAGTCAGCGCCAGGGCGCTTGCAAACCAGGACCGCATCTAAACCCCTCGCAAGACTAACAAATCACGCTTCCGGGCCGCTTGCATGCGGCCTCTTTCCAAGGCGCCTAACAACTACAGGCGGCCAAAAACCTCAACTCCCCCCGCCCAGGCGCAAAACATCCTGAAGCGTGATCACCAGAGCAAAGCCAGCCAAACAGACAAGCCCAATTGTCAGTCCGGCGCTTTGGACCTTCTCCGGCAGCGGCTTTCCGGTAGCAGCCTCGGCCAAATGCATGACGACCGCCCCCCCATCCAGCACCGGCAGCGGCAAGAGGTTGAAGAAGCCGATTCCCACCGACAACAAGGCCGCAAGCTGGAAAAGCATCCAGAACAGCTGGTTCATCTTCTGCCCCAGCTCGATGTTTTCCTGGCTCATCGTGGCCTCGGTCACCCCGCTGGTCAGATGGAGGATGCCGACCGGGCCGGACAGCTTGTCGATGCCCTCCTTGCCCGTGACCAGGCGCCGCAACACGTTCAGGGTCTGCCCGATCGCGTCGGCCGTCCGGTAGACGCCATAACCAACCGCCTCGACGGGGTTGAGACCGCGCATGGCCGTGTCACGCTCGCCAATGCCGATGCCGACCCGCCCCACCTTCTGCTTCATGCGCAGCGCCGCGTCGGACACTTCCGCGAGTTGCGGAGTCGCCACAAGCGTCAGCACGTCAGCGCCGCGCCTGACACGGTAGGTGACGGGCTCGCCGGAATTCAGTTGCGTCGCAGTGTTCACGTCGAGACCGGTGGCGACGGCGCGGCCGCCAGCTTCGAGGATGATATCGCCCGCCTTGAACCCCGCGCGCTCGGCCGCGCCGCCCGCGATCACATCCGTGATGTAGACTTCCTTCGCCTGCGGCACGCCATGGACGAAGCCAATGACGCCAAAGGCAAGGATCGCAAAGAGGAAGTTGGCGAACGGGCCGCCCAGCGAGACCGCAATCCTCTGCCACGGACCGAGCGCTGAATAGGGCTTTCCGACAAGAATCTGGTTTCCATAGAGTGTCGTCTCGACGCCCTCGACCGCGCGGGCGGGACGATGGGCCTTGGCGAGCTGCGCCAGTTGCTCCTCAGTCTCGACCTTGGCGGGCTGGCGTTCGCTGGCGTCCTGCGGCAGCTGTATCTCGCCGACGAATTTCACGAACCCGCCAAGCGGGATCCAGTTGATGCGCCAGCGCGTGCCGCGCCCGTCGCGCACCTCCCAGATCGGGCGGCCGAACCCGATGGCAAAGGATTCCGCCGCAGCCCCGAACCATCGGCCAATCCAGTAGTGACCAAGCTCGTGGACGGTGATCACCAGCGAGATGACGAGCAGGAACAAGGGCGCGTACGGCAGAACCCAGAGGATCATTTCCATGGACGGGCGCCCTTCACTGGACAGGGGATGAGGGAATCAGGCGACAAGACGAAGCCTCTCAAGGGTCCGGGCCCGAACCCAGCGGTCGAGCGCGTATACATCGTCAAAACTGGCCGGATCGACCCTGGCTGCGGGGTTGTCGAGATACGCTTCAAGCACCTGCGCAGCCACCTCGGAAATCGTCAAGAATCCAATACGTCGCTGCAAGAAAGCCGCCACGGCGACCTCATTCGCTCCGTTCAGCACGATTGGCGCGCCTCCCCCCACGGAAACCGCCGCCCTCGCAAGCCCCAGCGCGGGAAACCGCTGGGGATCGGGAGGTGCGAAATCCAGCCTTCCGATCTTGGCGAGATCAAGGCGCTCGAGCCCCGGGAGGGGCATGCGGGAGGGCCATGACATGGCGTAGGAAATGGGCGTGCGCATGTCCGGGAGGCCCAGCTGGGCCAGCACCGAACCGTCGTCATAGGCTACGAGACTATGGATAATGGATTGGGGGTGGATGAGGACCTCTATGCGGCCTTCCGGAACGTTGAACAGGTAGGCCGCCTCAATCAGCTCCAGCCCCTTGTTCATCATGGTGGCGGAATCGACCGAGATTTTCGCCCC
>CAZTMG010000018.1:9613-17094 GCA_964614815.1 uncultured Rhizobium sp.
GCGGTAAGGATCAGCTTCTCGACCCGCTCGGGACGGTCCAGAACCTGGAAAATGGCGTTGTGCTCTGAATCGATGGGCAGGAGGCGGGCCCCGGATCGCTGGGCCTCCGCACGCAGGAGGGCGCCGGCGCAGACCATGCTCTCCTTGTTGGCCAGCGCGACATTGGCGCCCTGGCGAACGGCCGCGAGCGTGGCGGGCAGCCCCGCAATGCCCACAATGCCGGCCACGACGACCTCCGCCTGCCGGCTGGCGGCTTCCACAAGCGCGCTCGCGCCGGCTGCGGCCTCGACGCCCGATCCGGCGAGGGCGCTCTTGAGAGCGCCATAGCAGGCGTCGTCGGCGATGACAGCGACCTCGGCGCGAGTCGCGATGGCGGCCCGCGCAAGCGCATCGACCTTGGTGTTGGCCGTAAGGGCGACGACGTGGAAGGCGGGAGCGCCTTCACACCGGGTCGAGGCGACATCGAGAGCGGAGGCGCCGACAGAGCCGGTAGCGCCGAGGATCGACACGCGGACAGGCTTGCTCATTGTCCACCCGCCAACGGCAGTGACGGCGCAAGCATCGGCAGGAAGCGCACGATCAGGGCGGCGGCGACGGCGGCCGCCATCAGGCCATCGAGCCTGTCCAGCACGCCGCCATGGCCAGGCACGAACCCCGACGTGTCCTTGACGCCGTAAAGCCGCTTGAAGCGAGACTCAAGCAGGTCTCCAAGCTGGGCGACAACAGAGATCATGAGACCGAAAAGCAACCAATGTCCGAAATCGCCGCCGCCCGCCCGCGCGGCGGCCGCCCCCGCGAGACCGGCGCAGACAAGTGCGCCGATGGCGCCGGTCCATGTCTTGTTGGGGCTGTCTCTCGGGCTGAGCAAGGGTCCCCCAAAACCGCGTCCGGCGAAGTAGGCGCCAATATCGGTGGTCCACACGATCGCCAGGACGGCGACGAGCAGCCACTGCCCCTGTGGCGCCAGCTCTCGAATCCAGACGAAACAGCCAAACGGCAGACTCGTGTAGATCGCGCCAAACGCCATGGAGCTGACGGACCCCCTGCCCGCAAGAGCCAAGCCTGAAGCGGTAGCGCAGCCCAGCAACGAGACCAGGGCGACGGCCTCCAACCCGTGCGGGGCGACAAGCACCGCGCCGGCGGCGCAGAGTCCCAGCACGGCATATTGCAAGCGCCGGACCCAGGCGATCTCTGTCTGCGCGGCCATCCGGGTCCACTCAAACGCAGCAACGATCCCGCACGCGGCCGTCGCCAGCGTCAGGCCGAGGCCGCCCGAATAGACCGCCCATAGCCCCAAAGGAGCGATTATGGCGGCTGTGGCGACGCGGATAACGATCTCGCGTCGCTGGCCGCCTTTTGCAATGGTTCCCTCACTCGCCAAGGCCGCCAAACCGTCTGTCGCGCCGCCGGAATGCATCGATCGCCTTTTCCAGGCTCTCCTTCGTGAAATCGGGCCAGCAGAGGTCCATGAACATCAGCTCGGCATACGCGCCGCTCCACAACAGGAAGTTGCTGAGCCGCAGCTCCCCGCTCGTGCGGATCACAAGGTCTGGCTCGGGGCTTTCGGACGTCCACAGCATCCGCGAGATCATGGCTTCGTCGATCTCTTCCGGCCGTATCCGGCCTTGCTGTACGCCCACGGCGATGTCGCGCACGGCGGCCGTGATCTCGCTGCGTCCGCCATAGTTGAAGGCTATGTTCAGCGTGAGCCGCGAGTTGCCGCGCGTTGTGGCGACCGCCTCGTCGATGAGGTCCAGAATGTCCTGGCCCAGCCCTTCGCGCGAACCGATGATGCGTATACGCACGCCATCCTTGTGCAGCCGGGCGAGATCGCGCCGCACGAACATGCGGAGAAGGTCGAACAGCGCGTCGATCTCCGCCTGAGGGCGACTCCAGTTCTCGGTCGAGAAAGCAAAGACGCTGAGGTGAGAGATGCCAAGATCGCGACTGGCTTCCACCGCGCGACGCAGCGCCTCCACGCCTTCCTTGTGACCCAGCGCGCGAGGAAGCCCCCGTGCTTTCGCCCACCTGCCATTGCCATCCATGATGATGGCGACGTGTTTCGGCGGCGGCCGCAAGGTCGCCACGTCCACGTTCGGCGAGGGGACCTTCAGCTCGCTCACACCTGCATGATCTCTTCGGATTTGTGCTTCAGCAGGTCGTCGATCACCTTGATATGGTGATCGGTAGCCTTCTGCACCTCGTTCTGGCGAGCCTTGGACTGATCCTCGCTGATCTCGTGCGCCTTTTCGAGGCGCTTGATCAGCTCCATTCCATCACGACGAACGTTGCGCACGGCCACGCGCGCATGCTCGGCGAACTGCCCGGCAAGCTTCTGCAGCTCCCTGCGACGCTCCTCGCTCAGCGGCGGGATGGGAATACGCAGCGTCTGGCCATCGGTGATGGGGTTGAGTCCCAGCGGCGCTTCGCGGATTGCGCGATCAACTGCGCCGACCAGGCTCTTGTCCCAGACGCTGACGCTCAGCATTCGGGCGTCCGCGGCCGAGACCGACGCCACCTGGTTGAGCGGCATCGGCGAGCCATAGGCCGTGACCATGATCGTATCGAGCAGGTGAACGGAAGCGCGTCCGGTCCGCAAACCTGAAAACTCGGTCTTCAGCGCCGCAATGGCGCCGTCCATCCGCTTCTCGAGCGCCTTGAGATCGAAGACTTCGGGCATGCCTGCCTCTCCTATTTCTTCTTGCCGCCGATGACCGTCGACACACCCTGGCCGGTCAGCACGTTCCTCAGCCCGCCCTTGTCGCGGATCCGGAAGACGACGATCGGAATCTTGTTTTCCTTGAGCAGGCTGATGGCGGTGGCGTCCATCACCTTCAGCTCCCGCGACAGCACTTCCATGTAGTCCAGCGTGTCAAAGCGCGTGGCCTCGCTGTCGAGCTTTGGGTCAGCCGTGTAGACGCCATCGACCTGCGTGCCCTTCAGCATCGCGTCGCAGTTCATCTCTGCGGCCCGCAGGGCGGCTCCCGTGTCAGTGGTGAAAAACGGGTTGCCTGTGCCCGCGGCGAAGATAACGACGCGGCCTTTCTCCATGTGGCGGATGGCGCGGCGGCGAATGAAAGGTTCGCAGATGGCCTGCATCGAAAGACCGGATTGGACGCGCGTCGGCACGCCGATCGATTCCAGCGAGTTCTGCATCACGAGCGCATTCATCACGGTGGCCAGCATGCCCATGTGGTCGGCCTGGGCGCGCTCCATGCCGGCATCGACCCCCCACTTGCCGCGCCAGATATTGCCGCCGCCAATGACAAGGCAGATCTGGCACCCCAGTTCGATCGCGGACTTGATCTCCTCGGCGTACTTTGTCACGGCCGACACATCGATCCCATAGCCCTGATCGCCCATCAGGGCCTCGCCCGAGATCTTGAGGAGGACGCGCTTGTACCTGAGAGCCGCCTGATCCGACATGATGCCTGCTCCACCCGCCACTTGCGTGGACGGCCCGGACGCTGGGTGCGCCGGGCCGTCAAACTCTACCCGCGAAAGCGCGGATTCCGCAAAGGCTTTACTCTTTCGGCTTCGCGAAAGCAGCAACTTCCGCCGCAAAGTCGGAGGCGGCCTTCTCGATGCCCTCGCCAACCTCGTACCGGATGAAACCTTTCAGTTTCACGGGGGCGCCCAGCTCCTTGGCGACCTTCTCGATGAAGCCGCCAACCGTCACGTCCGGGTCCATCACGAAAGCCTGCTCGACCAGGACTGATTCCTGATAGAATTTGCGGATCCGGCCTTCGACCATCTTTTCGATGACCTGGGCCGGCTTGCCCGATTCAGCAGCCTGCGCCGTCAGAATCTGGCGCTCCTTCTCGACCACGGCCGGGTCGAGCTCCGCCGTGGTCGCCGCCAGCGGCCTGGCCGAGGCGACATGCATGGCGATCTTGCGGCCCAGATCCGCCAGACGCGACTTGTCCGCAGTGGATTCAAGCGCGACCAGCACCCCGATCTTGCCCATGCCATCAGCCGCCACGTTGTGCAGATAGGTGGCGACGACGCCATCGCTCACGGACAGCGCGGCCGAACGGCGAAGCGACATGTTTTCGCCAATCTTGGCGACCAGCGCGACAAGCATCTCGCCCATCGTGTTGCCGCCCGAGGACGTGGCGTGCAGGGTCTTGGCCGGATCCCCGCCATTGGCAAGCGCCGCCGCCGCAATCTCGCGGACGGCAGCCTGGAACTCGGCGTTCTTCGCCACGAAATCGGTTTCCGAGTTGACCTCGACGACGGCGGCGGACGCGCCATTTGTGGCGACGCCGATCAGACCCTCGGCCGCGATGCGATCGGCCTTCTTCGCAGCCTTGAGGATGCCCTTCTCGCGAAGCCAGTCGGACGCCGCATCAATGTCGCCGTTGTTTTCGACGAGCGCTTTCTTGGCGTCCATCATGCCGGCGCCGGTCTTGTCGCGCAGCTGTTTCACGAGCGCAGCGGTGATCTCGGCCATGTAATGTCTCCTGAGTTTGCCATGCGCCGCACATCAGGCCGATGCGCGGCGCGGGGCAGTTTCAACCATGTGTCGTCGTCACGGCGCGCCAGGCGAATGTGGCGCCGGCGGCCGCGCGAGCGTGCATTACGCCTGGGCTTCGGCGGTCGTCGTGGCCGCCAGAGCCGGTTCGTTCACTTCGGCGGCGGCGCCGGGATCGACGCCCGCGGCCATCGACGAGTCGGCCATGCCGTCCAGCACCGCATCCGCGATCAGGTTGCAGTAGAGCTGGATCGCGCGCGTCGCATCGTCATTGCCCGGAATCGGGAAATCGACTTCCTGCGGATCGCAGTTGGTGTCGATGATGGCGACAACCGGTATGCCGAGCTTGCGGGCTTCCTTGACCGCAATGGCCTCCTTGTTGGTGTCGATCACGAACATCAGGTCCGGCAGGCCGCCCATGTTGCGAATCCCGCCCAGTACGCGCTGCAGCTTCTGCTGCTCGCGCTGCAGGCCCAGAAGCTCCTTCTTCGTGAGACCCGAGGCTTCGCCGGCTTCCAGCGTCTCGTCGAGTTCGCGCAGGCGCTTGATCGAGCCGGAGACCGTGGCCCAGTTCGTCAGCGTGCCGCCCAGCCAGCGGTCGTTCATGTAGTATTGCGCGCAGCGGCCCGCGGCCTCCGCGATCGCATCGGCCGCCTGCCGCTTCGTGCCGACAAACAGCACGCGGCCGCCCTTGGCCGCCACGTCGCGCACTTTCACGAGCGCCTGGTGGAGCAGCGGAACCGACTGCGACAGATCGATGATGTGGATGCCGGAACGCTCGCCAAAGATGAACGGTTTCATCTTCGGGTTCCAGCGGTGGACCTGGTGTCCGAAGTGGGCGCCGGCTTCCAGCAGCTGACGCATCGAGAACTCGGGAAGAGCCAATCTAATCTCCTGATCCGGTTGGCCGCCGCGGACAGAACAGGCTCGCGCCCGCACCGGAATTGGGTCCGCGTGTCGGAATGCCGGGCGTTATACATGGGATTGCACAGGCGGCAAGCCTGCCGCCCGTCGAGAAAATGTTCCCTGAATTCAACGATCAGGCCGCCGCCGGCCGGACCTGGTTGACCCCCGGGACCGACTTGAAGGCCTGCATCGCGCCGAAATCGACCGGATATTTGCCTTCCAGGGCGATGGTGACCACGCGGTCGCCATCGACGGGGATCTCCAGATGGATCGCGCCGAGGGCGTTCCTCGAAGGGCTCTTCCTGAGCCCCTCCGCCACCCGCGCGATGCGGTCCAGCGGAGCGTCGGGGCTGACGCGCACGAGCAGCGCCTCATGCCCCCCCACGGCCGCCTTGGACAGCTCGGTCGCGGCGTCCATGGAGAAGCGCAACTCCTCCTCCACCTTGCGCACGCGCACCCGGACAAGGACGCGGTTGCCGACGTCAAGCGTGTCGCGCGAGGTCTGCAGCAGCTCGTCATTGACGAACAGCTCGTATTCGCCCGACGGGTCCGACAGCGTGACGATCGCGAACTTGCCGCCAGTCTTCGCCGGCTTTTCCACGCGCGAGCGGACGACGCCGATCATTTCAAGCGACTGCCGTTCCTGGCCCACGATCTCCTTTTCCGCCGACAGCGTGATACGGGCCCGCAGCGCGCCGGTCAGCAGGTCGTCGAGCGGATGGCCTGACAGGAAAAAGCCGACGCTGGACAGCTCATGGTCAAGACGCTCGGACTCGCCCCAGCTTTCGGCGTCAGGCAGGCGCAGCCGCTGCGGCGGCTCATCCGCAAAGAGGCTGGCCTGATTGGAGTTGCGCTGCTCATCGGCGGCCGAAGCCAGGGCCGACAGCAGCGGGGCGGCGGCAAATGCCTTGGCCCTGTTCGGTTCCAGTGAACTGAATGCGCCAGCCTTGGCCAGCGCCTCGAAGCAGCGCCTGTTCACATGGCGCGGGTCCACGCGCTCGGCAAAATCCTGCAGGTCCCGGAACTCGCCGTCCCTGCGCGCTTCCTCGACGCCCAGCATGGCCGGCTTGCCCACGCCCTTGATGGCGCCGAGCGCATAGCGCACCGCGCCGTCCTCCACCGTGAAGTCGGCGCAGGACCGATTCACGTCCGGCGGCCGCACCTCGATGCCCATGCGCCGCGCTTCCTGGAAGAAAACGGCCAGCTTGTCCGTGTTGCCGGCGTCGAGGCTCATCGACGCGGCGAGGAACTCCACCGGATGGTTCGCCTTGAGCCAGGCCGTCTGGTAGGTCAGCAGCGCATACGGCGCTGAGTGGGACTTGTTGAAGCCGTAGTCTGCGAACTTGGCGCAGGCTTCGAACGTCATTTCCGCGTCTGCTTCCTTGATTCCCCTGGCGATGGCGCCTTCCATGAACCGCACGCGCTGCTTGTCCATCTCGGATCGGATCTTCTTGCCCATGGCGCGACGCAGAAGGTCGGCTTCCCCGAAGGAGTAGCCGGCCAGCTGCCGCGCAATCTCCATCACCTGCTCCTGGTAGGTGATGATGCCGAACGTCGGCTCCAGAATGGGCTTCAGCCACGGCGTCAGGGCGTCGCTGTAGTAGGTGATCTCCTCCAGCCCCTTCTTGCGGTTGCAATAGGTGGGAATGTTCGCCATCGGACCCGGACGGTAGAGTGCCACAAGGACCACCAGATCCTCGAAGCGGTCCGGCGCCATGTCCACCAGCGCGCGCCGCATGCCCTGGCTTTCAACCTGGAACACCCCGACGACGTCGCCCCTCTGGAGGTCTTCGCGTCGTCCAGCGGCAGGCGGGCCAGATCGACCTTCACGCCCTTGTTCGCGATCATCTTGATCGCGCGGTCAATGACGGTGAGAGTCTTCAGTCCCAGGAAATCGAACTTCACAAGGCCGGCGGCCTCGGCCCATTTCATGTTGAACTGGCTGGCCGGGATGTCGGATCGCGGATCGCGGTACAGACCAACCAGTTCGACCAGCGGCCTGTCGCCGATGACGATGCCGGCCGCGTGCGTGGACGCGTTGCGGTAGAGTCCTTCGAGCTGTTGCGCCGTTTCAAACAGCTCGCGGACTTCCTCGTCCGCC
>CAZTMG010000018.1:17104-17316 GCA_964614815.1 uncultured Rhizobium sp.
GCGCGAGCTGAAAGACGTGCTCGTCCGCCTCGAAGGCTTCCTGGAGCTTGGGTTCCATCTCAAGCGCCTCAGCCAGCGTTGGCGGCTTGGCCGGGTTGAACGGGACGAGCTTGGCCAGCTTGTCCACCTGCGCGAAGGGCAGCTGCAACACCCTGCCAACGTCGCGCAGCACGGCGCGGGCCTGCAGCGTGCCAAACGTGATGATCTGCGCC
>CAZTMG010000018.1:17388-21927 GCA_964614815.1 uncultured Rhizobium sp.
GAAGTCGATGTCGAAGTCCGGCATCGAGACGCGTTCGGGGTTCAGGAAGCGCTCGAACAGAAGGCCGAAGCGGATTGGATCGAGATCGGTGATCGTCAGCACCCAGGCGACCAGCGAACCGGCGCCTGAACCCCGGCCAGGACCAACCGGAATGCCATGCGCCTTCGCCCACTTGATGAAATCCGAAACGATAAGGAAGTAGCCGGGGAAGCCCATCCGCTCGATGACGCCGATCTCGTAGTTGAGCCGCTCCTCATAGACGGAGAGATCCGCCGCGGGCTGCACGACCTTCAGCCGCTCCTTGAGGCCCGCCTCGGCCTGCGCGCGCAATTCCTCCGCCTCGTTGCGGCCGGCCTTGCTGTCGAAGGCGGGCAGGATGGGCTTGTGCTTCCTGGGCCTGAAGGCGCAACGCCTGGCGATCTCGACCGTCGAGGCCAGCGCTTCGGGCAGGTCGGCGAATGTCGCCGCCATCTCCTCCGGCGTGCGGAGATATTGCTGGGGCGAGGCCCGCGGACGCTCGGCCTGGCTGACATAGGCGGAGTGGGCGATACACAGCAGCACATCATGCACCGGATGCTGCGAGGGCCGGGTGAAGCGCGCATCACAGGTGGCCGCCAGCGGCAGCCCCAGCTCGTACGCAAGGTCGACCAGCACGGTCTCCGCCGCCGCCTCTTCGGGACGGCCATGGCGCTGCAACTCGACATAGAGCCGGTCGCCGAAGGCGGCATGAAGGTCCTTCAGCCGTTTGCGGGTCTCGGCAATCTTCCCGGTCGAGGCGCGACGGTTGAGCAGGCCTTCGGCCCCGCCCGTGAGACAGATCAGCCCTTCGGCATGTTCGAGCAAGGTCGAAAGCGCCACCTGATTGTCGTTTCCGGCGGGCGTCAGAAAGGAGGCCGTGGAAAGCTTCATGAGGTTGCGATAGCCGGCCTCGTTCTGGGCAAGCAGCGCGACATGCCCGCTCTCGCCCTGTACGCCCGGCTCCAGCACGGTAAGTGTAAGCCCGGTGATCGGCTGGACGCCCTGTTCGCTCAGCACCTCGGCAAGCTCCAGCGCTGCGAAGAGGTTGGTATCGGTCACGCCAACGGCCGGAGCGCCCGTATCAGCCGCCCATTTCGCCAGATCCTTCGGCCGGATCATGCTCTGTAGCAGCGACAGCGCCGTGCGCACGCGCAGGTGAATGAAACGGGGGGATTCTTTGGTCGTCACGCCGGTCTCCCGGTATCCGCCGTGGATACGTCCGAACCTAGACCGAGTCGGCCGCAGCCCGGTGGGGCGCCGGGGCCAGGCGCCCGTCATGCAGGGCCAGAACGCGATCCATGTGGCTCGTCAGCTCCACGTTATGCGTCGCGACGAGCACCGCCACCCCTTCCTGCTTGGCAATGTCGAAAAGGCTCTGGAAAACCACCTGAGACGTGTTGGGATCGAGATTTCCGGTGGGCTCGTCGGCGATCAGGACCTTGGGCCGGTTGGCCAGGGAACGGGCGATGGCCACCCGTTGCTGCTCGCCGCCGGAAAGCTGCCCGGGGCGGTGATGATCCCGCTCCCTGAGGCCCATCATGCCGAGCAGCTCCTGGGCCCGCTTGCGCGCCTTTCCGCGCGAAACGCCATTTATCATCAGGGGCGCCGCCACATTGTCCACAGCGTTCAGCTCCGGCAGCAGGTGGTGGAACTGGTAGACGAAGCCGAGCTGCAGGCGGCGGACAAGCGTGCGCGAATCGTCCGACATGGAGAGCGCGTCCTTGCCGCCGAACAGGACATGGCCGGCGTCCGGCTTCTCCAGCAGGCCGGCCACATGCAGCAGGGTCGACTTGCCCGATCCCGAAGGACCGATCAGCCCCACGATCTCGCCCGGATGCAGGTCAAGGTCGACGCCGCGCAGGACGTGCAGCGCGCGGTCGCCGGACTTGTACCTGCGCTCGACCTGGCGAAGCGACAGCACGACATCCGCGGCATGCACGGCGGCATCCATCATCAGTCGAACCTCAATGCTTCAACCGGATTGAGGCGCGCCGCCCACATGGACGGGATCACCGACATCACCAGCGTGACGATGAATGCAAGGCCAGCAACCCAGCCCACCTCGCCCCATTCGAGCTTCGCGGGCAAGGCGTCGAGCTGATAGATGCTGGGCGGGAAGAGGCCCTCGAAGGCCGGATTGAAGATCCGGATCACGTCCTCAACAAAATGCTGGATGTCCGCGATATAAATGGCGCACAGAACGCCCAGCGCCACGCCTGTGGCGACGCCGGCCATGCCCAGCACCGTTCCCGTCATGATGAAGATGCGCACGACGCCCGCCTTCGTCGCGCCGATCGTGCGCAGGATGGCGATATCGCGCGCCTTGTTCTTTACCAGCATCAACACGCCGGTGATGATGTTGAGGGCGGTGATGACCACCACGATGAACAGGATCAGCCGCATCACGTTGCGCTCGACCTGCAGCGCCGTCACATAGGTTCCATAGCGCGTCGTCCAGGTACTCACCGCATACGGAATTTCCTTGCGCAGCTCCTCGGCGAACGCCTCTGCGGCGTCTGCATTCCTGAGACGCACATTCACCAGGGGATAGCCCTCATCATAGCCGAACAGGAGTTTTGAGGACTCGATCGGCAGGAACACGATGTAGCGGTCGAACCGTTCGTTCCCGACATGGTAGATGGCGGAGACGGTGTACGTCTTGCTGCGGGGCGCCGTGCCGAGCACGGTCCGCGCGCCGTTGAACTGTGTGAGGGTGACCTTGTCGCCCACCCCGACGCCCAACGCATAGGCAAACGCATCGCCCATCACGATGTCTTGCGACAACGCGCCTTCATCGCCAAAGCGGTCGAGCGAGCCTTGTCCCACGGGCGTGCGCGGCCATTTGGCGCCTGGCGTGTCGCGCAGCTTCTGCCCCTCCGAGATGCTGTCGGCCACCAGCCTGTTCGCGCGCAGGTCCTCCGGGCGGATGCCGCGCACGGAGATCCCGAGGCTGCGGCTGTAGGCGGAGGCAAGTCCCTCGCCTTCATGCAAGGGCTCGACATTCTCCACGCCTGGCCGTGCGCGGAGCCTTTCCATCAGCGACTCGACCGCGTTCGGCGGCGCTCCGCGCGTATCGATGAAGACGTGCGGCTCGAACCCGATGATCTTGGAGATCAGCTCCAGCCGGAAGCCGTTCATGATCGACATGGTGAGGATCAGCGCCCAGACCCCCAGCGTAATCCCGATCACCGAGACGATGGAGATGAAGGCAAGGCCGCCATGCTCGCGCTTCGCGCCGAGATAGCGCATGGCCAGCATGCGCTCGAAGGGGCCGAAGGGCCGCTCGACGACCCGCTGATCCTTCACCGCGCTCATGTCGCCTACGCCTTCCTGCCGGCGGCGATGCGGTTGAGCGCGGCTTCGAGGGTCATCTCCTCGCTGCCGCCCGCCTTGCGGTTGCGGTACTCCACCACGCCCGCCTTCACCCCCTCCGGGCCGCCGCCGACCAGGTCGGGCACGTAGGCGATGGCGGGGTCGCGCAGGGTGACGACCAGTTCGGGCACGCCGATCAGCTCCATGGTGGAGAACTTGGCGCCGGGCCGCTCGGCCGTATCGTCATAGAGCGCATCGACGCCCGCCCCGATCAGCTGGCCATAGGCGTTCTCGCACACGGCCGCGACCTCGGCGTCGTCGGCCCGGAGACTGACCACCGCGACCTCGAACGGCGCCACGGCCCGCGGCCAGATCACCCCCTTCTCGTCATGGCTCGCCTCGATGATGGCTCCGACGAGACGCGAGACGCCCACCCCGTAGGAGCCCATCTGCGCCGGAACCGGCTTGCCGTCCGGTCCGGTGACGAGCGCGCCCATGGGCTCCGAATACTTCGTGCCGAAATAGAAGATATGGCCGACCTCGATCCCTCGCGCGGAGAGACGCTGCTCCTCCGGCAGCGCCTCGAAAGCGGCTGGATCATGCATCTCCTCGGTCGCGGCATAGAGCGAGGTGCGCTTGTCGACATGGGGCTGCAGGTCGCCGAACCAGTCGACATCCGGCCCTGGCGCGCCCATCTCGACGAGATCGCGGTGACAGAACACCTGGCTCTCCCCCGTCTCCGCGAGAACGATGAATTCGTGGCTGAGGTCCCCGCCGATGGGGCCCGTGTCCGCGCGCATCGGCACGGCCTTGAGTCCCATGCGCGCGAACAGGTTGAGATAGGCCACGAACATGCGGTTGTAGGCCTTCCGGGCGCCGGCCGCGTCGATGTCGAACGAGTAGGCGTCCTTCATCAGGAATTCGCGGCCGCGCATCACGCCGAAGCGGGGGCGCCGTTCGTCCCGGAACTTCCATTGCTGGTGATAGAGGTTGAGCGGCAGGTCCTTGTAGCTCTTCACATAGGCGCGGAAGATCTCCGTGATCATTTCCTCGTTGGTGGGGCCATAGAGCAGCTCGCGCTCATGCCTGTCCTTGATGCGCAGCATTTCCGGGCCATAGGCGTCATAGCGGCCGGACTCGCGCCAGAGGTCGGCCAGCTGCAGCGTCGGCATCAACATCTCGATCGCGCCCGCGCGGTTCATCTCCTCG
>CAZTMG010000018.1:21990-23749 GCA_964614815.1 uncultured Rhizobium sp.
ATCATGCCGGCCCGCAGCATCAGCTGGTGCGAGATGATCTGGGCGTCGGCCGGCGCTTCCTTGAGGGCGGGCAGGAAATAACGGGAAAGACGCATTGTGGGCCCTGGAACGGAGCAGACTGTTTCAGGCTGATAGCCCCCCGATTGCGCCCGCGCAATGCGGCCAATCTGGGGCTAACGCCTTGGAATCATGAAATCCAGCCAGTGCATGTGGAGCGCCAGGGCCAGGAGCAGGGTCAAGGCCAGCGCCCCCGCCGTGGGAATTAGGAGCTTCCACAGCCAGCGGACGCGCTGCGGGGCGGCGCGGTCCGTGCCGGGAATGACGTCTCCGGCCTCGTGCTGGCTGCGCGTCCCGGCCGACAGCGTGGGCAGGAAGATCAGCCACCACGCGCCGACAAAGACAACGATCCCCTCGAAAACGCCCATGTGCGGAAACTAGTGACGCTCCTTCGGCGTTTCCATCAGCTCGATCAGCACGCCATCCGAATCCTTCGGATGGATGAAGATGACCAGCGTGCCATGCGCGCCGATACGCGGCTCGCCCAGCACCTTGGCGCCTTTCGCCTCCATCTCGGCCTTCGCGGCGTGGATGTCGGGCACCTCGAAACAGACGTGATGCTGGCCGCCTTTCGGATTCTTCTCAAGGAAGTTGATGATGGGAGACTTGTCGCCCAGCGGCTCGATGATCTCCAGCTGCGTATTCGGCAGGTTGACGAAGCCGACGCGCACGCCTTGCGCCGGCATGTCGAACGGCTGCACGAAATCCGTCGCGCCATAGAGATTGCGATAGGTTTCGAAGGCCTTCTCGATCGACGGAACGGCGATGCCGATATGATTCAAGCGCCCAATGGTCATTGCGAACTCCCGCCCTACAGCCTGTGTATCGTCACATCGACAAGCGGACGCTTGCCGAACTGCACTTCCGCGGCGCGACGCACCGCGCGCGCCAGCGCCTTCTCCACCTTGTCGTCATCGTCGAGATCCCCGCGCTTCAGCGTTTCGAGCGCTTGTTCGGCCGCCTCATCGATGGATTCAAGGGATTCATCCGCGGGGCGCCCGTCTTCCTCGGAGAAGCCGCGGGCGACAACGACAGGACCATCCTCCACCCTGCCCCGGGAGATCACGAGGCTGACGGCGAGATGCCCGTTCCAGGCCATCTTCCTTCGCTCCCACATCCCGCCAGCCTTGTCCGAGGTCAGCACCTCGCCATCGAGATGGAGCCGGCCGGCCGGAACCTGGTCGATGATCTCGGCCGGACCGGGCGCAAGGCGAACGATATCGCCATTGTCCGGGGTGATCGCTTCGGGCACCTGAAGCGACCTTGCAAAGCGCGCATGCTCCATCACATGGCGGCGCTCGCCATGCACCGGAATGGCGATGCGCGGCCTTGCCCACATGTACATCCGCCGCAGTTCATCGCGACACGGATGTCCGGAGACATGGATGTCGAACTGGCGGTCCGTCACCAGCTTGATGTTGCGTTCGGCCAGCATGTTCTGGATGGCGCCGATCGCGCGCTCGTTTCCCGGAATGACGCGCGAGGAAAAGATGACCGTGTCATCCGCGCTCAGCTTCACCGAAGGGTGGTCGCCGCGCGCAATGCGCGCCAGCGCGGCGTTGGGCTCGCCCTGGCTGCCCGTGCACAGATAGAGCACGTTGCTAGGCGGGAGATGGGCGGCTGCATCCGGCGGGATGAACTCGAAATCCTGCAGAAGTCCGACCGACTGCGCCGCCCCCACGATGCGGACCATGGATCGCCC
>CAZTMG010000019.1:0-22019 GCA_964614815.1 uncultured Rhizobium sp.
ATAGCGGATTTGTGGCGATGTGCGGCGCGCTGGCGCTGGCGGCGTGCGCGACGGCGCCGGGCCCGGCTGCGCCCGCGAGCTCCATCATCATCGTGAACCTGCTCGCCATCAACGATTTCCACGGCAATCTCGATGCGCCCTCGCGCGGGGCGGCCGTGATCGACCGGGCCAATCCGAATGCGCGCGAAACGACGCCGGCGGGCGGCGCGCCGCGACTGGCCACGGCCGTGAAGGAGCTAAGCCGGCGGCCCAACACGATCATGGTGGCGGCGGGCGACCTGATCGGCGCTTCTCCCCTGCTCTCCAGCCTGTTCCATGACGAGCCGACCATCGAAGCGCTGTCGCAGATGGGCCTGGCGATTGCCGCAGTGGGCAACCATGAATTCGACGAAGGCTGGCAGGAACTGAAACGGATGCAGGAAGGCGGCTGCCATCCGAAGGATGGCTGCAAGGGGCCGAAGCCGTTTGAAGGCGCAGCGTTCGAATACCTCGCCGCGTCGACCTTTCTCGACTCGGGCGAGACGCTGTTTCCGGCTTCGACCGTGCGGACGTTCGATGGGGTGAAGGTCGGCTTCATCGGGCTGACGCTGGAAGGCACGCCCGAGGTGATTACGCCGGCGGCGGGCGCGGGCCTGCGCTTTGCGGACGAGGCCGAGACGGTGAACGCCATCGTGCCGAAACTGCAGGCGGCGGGCGTCGAGGCGATCGTCGTGCTGATCCACGAGGGCGGTTTCACGACGGGCGGGCAGGACGACTGCCGCGGCCTGTCGGGCGCCATCGCGGAGATCGTGCCGAAGTTCGACAAGGCGGTGGACGTGGTCGTAACGGGTCACACCAACGGCATCTACATCTGCACGGTGGACGGCCGGTTGGTGACCAGCGCGGGCGCCTATGGCACGCGCCTGACCGACATAACGATGCGGATCGACCGTGCGACGGGCGATGTGGCGGGCGCCTCGGCGAAGGACATCGTCATCGGCGTCGACGCTTTCGCCGAGGACCCGGCGCAGGTTCGGCTGATCGGCGAATACCGCAAGCTGGCCGAGCCGCTGATGCAGCGCGAGATCGGGCGCATCACGGGCGAGATCACGCGCAGCAGGGATGCAAACGGGGAAAGCGCGCTGGGCAGCCTCATCGGCGACGCCATGCTGGAGGCGGCGCGCAAGCAGGCACCCGACACACAGATCGCCTTCATGAACCCCGGCGGAATCCGCGCCGACCTTCCGATGCGGGACGGCGTGACGACCTTCAACGACATCTTCGCTGTGCAACCCTTCGGCAATGACCTGATCGTGATGACGATGACGGGATCAGAGATCGAGCGCGTCCTGCGCGAGCAGTATCAGCCGGCCGGCAACAACATCCTGCAGGTGTCGGAGGGCTTCGAATTCGCCTGGCGCCAGCCGGCGGGCCAGCCGATCGAGATCGTCCCCGGTTCGATGAAGCTCAACGGCGAGCCGCTCGCTCCGGACAGGTCCTACCGCATCGTGACGAACAACTTCCTGGCCAGCGGCGGCGACGGCTTCGCCGGCTTCAGGAACGGGACAAACCGCATGACGGCAGGCGGGGATGTGGAAGCGCTGGAAGCGTATGTGACGGCGCATTCGCCCGTCACGGGCGCGATCAGGGGGCGGATCAGGAAGGCGGAGTGAGACGCCTCACTCCGCCATCATGGCCGCCGCAGCGCGCGCTTCTTCCAGCCGCGCGGGAAACGTCTTCTCGCGGGCGGCGGCGTATCGCTGGAGGACATGGGGCGGGGCCAGTTCGGGGCGGCCGGCGCCGAAGGGCGGCGCGGGCGCGTATTCGAGGCCGAGCTGGATCGTCTGCGCGAGATCCTCGCCGCCGATCTCGGCGAGAACGGTCAGGGCGAAATCGATGCCGGCCGTGACGCCGCCGCCTGTAATGATATTGCCATCCCGCACGACGCGGGCGGGGTCGTGTATGGCCCCGAAGAGTTCGAGCAGTTCGGCATAGGCCCAATGGCAGGCGGCGCGCCTCCCCCGCAGGAGACCCGCGGCGCCGAGGATGAGCGAGCCCGTGCAGACCGAGGTGATGTAGCGCGCGCCAAGGGCGAGGCGGCGGATGTTGGCGATGAAGTCGGCGTCCTGCGCGATCCTTGCAGCGCCAACGCCTCCGGGAACACAGATCAGGTCGCAGCTTCTGACGTCCGCGATCCGGATCGTGTTCCCGAAGACAAGCCCGTCTGCTTCGACGGCGCCGCCAGCAGGGCTGGCCACCAGGGTTTGCGCGCCGGGGAGGCGGCTGAGAAACTGGTGCGGGCCTGTGAAGTCGAGGTGGGTCATGCCCGGCCAGATCGCAAAGAGCGTTGTGAACTTCGGTCCGGCTTCTTGCTGCATCGCCTGATCCTCGACTTGACGGCGACCTTCTACCCTGTCTATGCCCTGGCTGAAATGACATTGTTCCCACTTTTACTGCCACATGACTGACATGGGACCGCCGGCCGCACGTCGCACGCAGAAGCCCCGGTCGATCGGCATCGTTGTCTTCGAGAATTTCCAGCTGCTGGACGTGGCCGGGCCAGTGGGGGCGTTCGAGATGCCGATCGCGTTCCTCCAGCCGACTCCCTACACGCTGAGCATTGTTGCGCCGGGGGGCGGGCTGGTGCGGGCCTCGTGCGGGGTGGCGATGGAGGCCCAGCCGCTTCCGAAAGAGCCCAGGTTCGACACGCTCATCGTTTCCGGAGGCGTGGGCACGCGGGCGATGATGAAGGACGGGGAGATGCTGGGCTTCGTCCGGCGGGCGGCGAAGGCGGCGCGGCGCACATGCTCGGTGTGCACCGGCTCCTTCATTCTTGCAGCGGCGGGACTCCTGGACGACCGGCGGGCGACGACCCATTGGCGCAGCACGCCTTTTTTCCGGGACAAGTTCCCGGCGGCCAGGCTCGAACCGGACTGCATCTACACGCGGGACGGGAAGGTCTGGACCTCGGCGGGGATAACGGCGGGGATCGACCTGGCGCTGGCGCTGATTGCGGACGATCTCGGCGAGGAGGTTTCAAGGCGGACGGCGCAGGAGCTGGTGGTCTATCACCGTCGGCCGGGCGGACAATCGCAGTTCTCAGCCCTGCTGGACATCGAACGGACGGAGGGGCGGTTCACCCCCTTGCTTGCCTGGATGCGGGAGCGGCTGGAGAGCGAACTGTCAGTGGAGATCCTGGCCGCACGGGCGAACATGAGCCCGCGGAATTTCGCGCGGGCGTTCACGGCCGAGACCGGGATAACCCCGGCCAAGGCAGTGGAGCGGCTGAGGCTGGAGCGCGCGCGGGAGCGGGTTGAACATTCGGCCGATCCCATCGACATGGTGGCCCGGGAGTCGGGATTCGGCGACCCGGAACGGATGCGGCGCGCCTTTGTCCGCGCCTTCGGGCAGCCGCCGCAAGCCCTGCGGCGACTGGCGCGGGCGGGCGTGGCTCAGTCGGCGGAAACGTAACGGGCGATACGGCCGTCCAGCTCCGCCAGACGCTGCCGCCAGATCGCCAGCTCGCGCGCGGTGAGCCCGCCCTCCGCCGGCGAGACGGGCTCGAGCGAAGCCAGCTCGGTCGCCAGACGCTCGCGGCGCTCGCGAAGCATCTTCAGGGTTTCGGTGCGGACATCTCGTTCTGACATGCTGGAAAGATAGGAAGCATGACAGCGATGGCGAGTCGACTCTTCAGTGACGAGAAAGCTGCGTGAGCGAGCGTTCGCTCACGTATCCCTGATGGCGCCGATGAAGGGCAGTCCGCGCAACTTTCCAGCATCGTCCATGCCATACCCCACCAGAAAGCGGGACGGCGCATCCCATGCCCAGGCGTCGAGACCGTCGGCGACCGCGTCGGGTTTCCGGGCAAAAACAGCGGTCAGCACCTCGGCAGCCCCCTTGGCGATGAGGTGGGAGCGGGCAAAGTGGACGGTGCGGCCCGAGTCGAAGACATCGTCGATGAGCAGCACGCCCCTGCCTTCAACATTCCGCGAGATATCGGCCCGGACAACGATCCGGCCCGAACTGACCCGCTCGTCGTGGTAGCTTTCGAGCCACAGGGCGTCAAAACCGAGGTCGAGGCCGCGGCGGGACAGCGCGCGCATCAGGTCCGCCGCGAAAGGGGCCGCGCCAAGCAGGGTCGCCACGCCTGTCCAGCTTCCCCGGCTGAGGCGCGGCAGCAGCCTTTCGGCCAGCGCGGCGATACGGGCCTCGACCTCCGCTGCGGTCAGCAGGACCTCGACATTGCCAGGAACGAAATCCTCAGTGATTGGCCGCCCCCGTTTCTGGGGCGGTCGCGTCGGCGACATGGTCGGGCGCAGGGTCCGCTCCCTCGTCATGGGACGGGGACGGCTCGCCTTCCTGCGGCGCGGCGGCGTCTCCCGGGTGGAGACCGGCGGCGTCATGGCTGGCCTCGACCTGGGCGGAGTCTGCGCCGGGCTCGCCGTCCGGGAAGGCGAAGGTGACGGTGAGACGGTAGGTCTCGACCGGGGGCGCCTCGAAGCGGGAGGTGAATTCGGTGCGTTCGCCCGGCGCCAGCGTGGGGACAGCCAGCCGGTCGGTCCAGCTTTTCACCTCCTGCCCGCCCTCGTCCTTGAGGATGATGCGCAGCTGGGGAGTCGCGCGGGGCTCGGAACTCGTGTTCACGGCGGCCCCGGTCACGGTAAGGACGGGCGTAGTTCCGTCGAAGGAGCGCTTGGCGGCGACGTTCTCGAGCACAAGGCCGAAGCGGTTCACGTCGAGCCCGACGAGCTTGTAGAGCGAGGCGGCGCGGGGGAAGGCCTCCGCCACCTCATTGCGGAATATGACGGCGGCCCCGACCAGGCCAAGGAACAGCACGCCCGTGGAAGCCCAGGCGATGGCGACGGCCTGGCTCATGGCGCGGCGGCGCTTGGCCTGCTCGCGCGCCCGGAATTCGGCGTGGGGGCCCGCCCGTGCGCGGGAATTGGCCTGGGCGGTCTGGCGCAGGCGTTCGACCTGTTCGCGCGTCAGGCCAGTGTCCTCCGCGACCGGGACGTCGCCTTCCTCCTGCAGCTTCGCGTGCCAGGCGTGGCCGCATGTGGCGCAACGCACGCGCCTCCCCTCCTTCCCGATGGAGGAGTCCTCCGCGAAATAGCGCGTGTCGCAGGACGGGCAGACCAGGATCATCGCTCTATCGGAATCACAGGTATGGTTAATATAGTCCAATCAGGGCTGCATTCCGAACGCCGGCCGGCCAAGGACCTCCAACAGGATATCGATGCTCGATCACGAACATCCCAGCGACGAGCCGGTTCTGCGATTTGACCGGGTAGGCCTGTCCTATGGGCCGGACTCCGATGTTCTTGCCGATGTTTCCCTGTCCCTGCAGCCGGGGAGCCTGACCTTCCTGACGGGCCCGTCAGGGGCGGGAAAGTCCACCCTGCTGAAACTGTCCTACCTCGCCCTGCGCCCGACAGCGGGGCGGATCTCCCTGTTCGGAATGGAGACCGGACGCCTGCGGACAAGGGACCTGGTGGGCCTGCGCCGCCGGATCGGCGTGGTGTTCCAGGAATTCCGTCTGCTGGACCACCTGACAGCCTACGAGAATGTCGCCCTGCCTCTCCGGATCATGGGGCGGAAGGAGGCGTCCTACCGGACGGACGTGATCGAACTCCTGAACTGGGTCGGCCTGGGCGACCGGTTGTCGGCGCGACCGGAGACCCTTTCGGGCGGCGAGAAGCAGCGGGTGGCGATTGCGCGCGCCGTGGTGGTGAAACCCGACCTCATCATTGCGGACGAACCGACGGGCAATGTCGACGCGGAGATGGGCGACCGGCTGTTCCGCCTGTTCCGGGAGTTGAACCGGCGGCTGCGCACCACCGTGCTGATCGCGACGCATGACATGTCGCTTGTGCGGCGGGCGAAGGCGGACGTGCTGCGGCTGGCCGAGGGGGTCGTGGCGCGCGTGCCGCACGAGGCGCGGGAGGGACAGGCATGAGCAGGTCTCCCGCCCCCCTGCTGCCAAAGGAGGATGCGCGCGAGGCGGCGCTGTTCTTCGTGGTGTGCGCGCTGTGTTTTCTCGCAGCGTTCTGCGGGCTGGTGTCGCGCGCAGCCTATGCGGCCGCGGGCGCATGGACGAGCGAGGTGACCGGGCAGATCACCATCCGCGTGCGCGGCACGGACGCAGACGCCGCGAAAGCGGTCGACATCACGCGGCGGACGGCGGGCGTTGCAACAGCCCGGGCGCTGACGCGATCGGAGTCGGAGGACCTGCTGCGGCCCTGGCTGGGCGCGCAAGGGTTGCCGGACGAGATTGCACTGCCGGGGGTGAGGCTGGACTGGGGGTAGGGGAGGCGGGGGGGGGGGCGGCGGCGCGCATTTCCGATGCGCTGCGGCAGGCCGGGATCGACGCCGCCGTGGACGACCATCTCGCCTGGTCGGCCGATGCGCGGCGGGCGACGGACACGATCGGCCTGGTGGCGCTGTCGGCGGTGGCGCTGCTGGGAGCGACGGGCGTGGCCGTGATCGCGTTTGCGACGCACGCGACGCTTCTGGCGCGGCGGGACATGGTGACGCCGGGCTTCATTTCGCGCCTGTTCGAGCAGCGCTTCCTGATGCTCGGGGTGCAGGCAGGAACGCTGGGGGCGCTGCTGGCGTTCGGCGCGGCGGCGTTCGTGCTGTTCGCGGCGCGACAGGCGGAGGGACAGGCCTGGCTGCTGCCGCAGCTGTCGCTGTCGCTGGCGGACGGGCTGATCCTAGGCCTGTCGCCGCTCGCGGCCGGCGCGGCGTCCATGATCTCCGCCAAGATCACGGTCATGCGCTCGCTTTCGGACCTAGCCTGAATCCGTGTTTGGAAATCCGCCCCTTCTGGGTATGACCTGACCCCGTGCGAATCCTGACGCTTGTCACGCTGCTCGTCCTGGCCGCCGCCCTGCTCGTGGCGGGGTGGGACTTTTCGCGATTCATCGCGCGGGCGGACCGCGCCGTGACGCCCGATCCCCCGCTCGACGCAGAAGCGGTGACGGCCCTGACCGGGGGCGCGGATGCAAGGATCATCGCCGCGATCCAGCTAGCGGACTCGCTCGACCTGCCCTTGCTGATCTCCGGCGTGGGACTCGACACGACGCCGGCGGACATTGCGGCCATTGCCCGCGTCCCGCCCGCGCAGATCGACTGCTGCGTCACGCTGGGGCGCGCCGCAGCGACGACGGAGGGCAACGGCGCCGAGACCGCGGACTGGGCGCGGCGCAAGAAAGTGACGCGAATCATCGTCGTCACGTCGGAGTATCACATGGACCGGGCGCTGCTCGAACTGAAACGCGCCATGCCGGAGGGAATCTTCATTCCGCACGCCGTGACGACAACCAAGGTCCGCCCGCGCGACTGGTACAAGGACGCCACGACGGCGAAGCTGCTCGTCGAGGAGTGGATCAAGTTCCGCCTCGCGGGCCTGCGCGGCGCGGCCTTCGATCATGGGCAAGCTGCATGACATTCATCCGCTCCCTGCTCTATTCGATCTGGTTCCATGTCACCCTGGCGGCGATCGGACTGATCGCCATGCCCATCTCTCTTGTCTCGCGCAGCTTCGCCATGGGAGCCGTGAAGACCTTCGCGCATGCGCAGGTTATCGGCCTGCGGCTGATATGCGGCATCTCCATGGAGGTGCGCGGACGGGAACACCTTCCGAAGGGACCGGGCCTCATCGCGATGAAGCACCAGTCGACCTGGGACACCATCGCGCCGTTCACCTTCATGGAAAACCCGGCCTTCATCCTCAAGAAGGAGCTGCTGAAGGCGCCCGTCTTCGGCGTCTACGCCTCGCGCGTGGGGATTCCCATCGATCGCGCCGGCGGCGCCAAGACAATGAAGCAGATGCTGGCCGCAGCGAGACAAGGCATCGCGTCGGGACAGCAGATCGTCATCTTCCCTGAAGGCACGCGGCAGCTTCCCGATGCGCCGACCGACATCAAGCCGGGGATCGTGCTGCTCTACAATGAGCTCGGCGTTCCCTGCGTGCCGGTTGCGCTCAACACGGGACTCGTCTGGCAGGGCTCCAGCTTCACGCGCAGGCCGGGCAAGATCATCTTCGAGATCCTTCCGCCCATCGAGCCCGGCCTCAAGCGCGCGGAGTTCACGGAACGCCTGGCCCAGGCCCTGGCGCCGGCGACAGCGCGCCTCGTCGCCGAGGGGCGCGCCGCGCAGGCCTGAGCCCGCCGTTCCCGCGCGCACAATGTATACAGTCGCGCGGTCCGGAACGAGCGTGTCGCCAACGCCGCACGCCTGTGCAAACCACTCGTCGACGGGCCAGGCGAGCCCACAATTTACCGCATGTTACGGCGGACGGGTGTTCTGGCATGGAGCCAGTCCGCAAGGCCGGACATCCGGAACAGACCATGGCCGACGAACGCGTCGAGGAGACATCAGCAGCCGTTCCCGATGTGGACGCCGCCATACGCTCGGCGATCATCTGGAACTTCGCGACCATCGCCTTTGCGCAGATCGTGCTGGCGGCGATTTTCCTGATGCTTGCCGCGCGGCTGGAGCCGGCGACATTCGGCATCTTCGCGCTGGCGTCGGTGATGACGGACGCCTTCTACCTGCTGGCGACATCGGCGGCGGTTGATGCGATCGTGCAGCGGCAGGATTTCTCGCGCAGGACATTGTCGACGGCGACCTGGGCGGCGGCGGGATTCTGCGCCGTGTTCGCCATGGCCTTCTTCGGCGCGGCGACCGTCTACGCCGACGCCATCGGATCGGCCGAGGTGGCGGGCGTGCTCAAGGCGCTGTCCCTGACGACGCTGATGCTGCCCTTCGCCATCGCCCCGACCGCCGTGATGCGCCAGCGCCTCGACATGAGGGGTCTGGCGTTGCTCAACATGGCGGCGTCCGTTGCCGGCGGCCTGGCGGGGCTTGCGACATCGTTCACCGCGGCGATCGCCTGGTCGCTGGTGGTGCAACGCATCGTCACAACGGCGGCCTTCATCATCCTCGCCACACTTCGCACCCGCATGACGCCGATGCTGGCGCTGGATCGCCCCGCGGCGCGCAGATGGCTTGCAGCGGCCGCGCGCATCTTCACCGGACAGAGCATCGCCACGCTGACGCCGCGGGTGGCGGACGTGCTGATGGGCGTGTTCTTCGGCCCCGTGATCGTCGGCTTCGTCCGCGTGGCCATGCGGCTGAGCGACATGCTGGTCGGACTGCTGGTGAACCCGATCACGCAGCTGTGGGTGACCCTGCTGTCGCGCAACGCGCATTCGGTCGCCGCGCAGCAGTCCGTGTTCCTGAGACTTTCGGGCCTGACAGCGCTGATTTCCTTGCCGGGCTTCGTCGGGCTGGGTCTGACCTCCAGGGAAATGGTCGCGCTGATCCTGCCGCCGGACTATGCGGGGGTGAGCGGTCCGCTGGCGGTGCTGTGCATGCTCGGCGTGTTCGCGCCCCTGACCAGCCAGCGCAATGCGGTGCTCACCGCGCTGAAACGCTACAACGCGCTTGTCTGGTTCTCGCTGGTCGATTTTGCCGTGACCATTTCCGGCATGCTGGCGACGGCGTCGTTCGGACCGCTGGCGATGCTCTCCACCGGGGCGTTCACGGCGCTGACCATCATTGTGCTCGCCATGCCGGTCATCCTCAGGGATCTGGAGCTGGGGCTGGGGCGGCTGGCTGCGCAGCTGGCGCCGCCCTACACGTCGGTCGCCGTGATGGCCGCCGTGGTGCTGATCGAGCAGCCGCTGCTCGCCGGTCTTCCGCCGCTGGCGTCGCTGGCCGTCAAGGCGGCCACGGGCGCGGCGGTCTATTGCGGGATGATGCTGATCTTCTTCCGGCGCTTCCTGGCCGATGCAATGAGCGTGGCGTGGCGGCGCTGATGCGGCGCCCTACTCCTTCGGCCTGTCGCGGCCGAAGTTTGCGGCCGCCGTGTCCTGCCCCGCCTCGATGATCTCGCGGCGGATGCGGCGCGAGTGCGTGAAGGTGTCGAACAGCTTCTGGCCGTCGGCGTTGCGGATCGCCTTGCGAAGGGCGGTGAGATCCTCCTCGAAACGGCCGAGGACTTCGAGGACGGCGTCCCTGTTGTTGAGGAAGACATCCCGCCACATGGTCGGATCGGACGCGGCGATGCGGGTGAAATCGCGGAAGCCGGCGGCGGAGAATTTCACCACCTCGCCTTCGGTGACGGCCTCCATGTCGTAGGCGGTCGCGACCATGTTGTAGGCGATCAGGTGCGGAATGTGGCTGGTGACGGCCAGCACCAGATCGTGGCGCTGCGCGTCCATCCGCTCCACCCTGGAGCCCAGCGCGGTCCAGAACGCGGCGAGGCGATCCGTGGCGGCGACATAGTCCGCCGATCCGTTGCCTTCCGGCGTCAGGATGCACCAGCGGCCCTCGAACAGCGAGGCGAAGCCGGCGTCGGGGCCGGATTTCTCCGTTCCCGCGACAGGATGGCCTGGAATGACGTGGACATCGTCGCGGCCGAGGCTGCGAAAATCGCGGGCGACATTACCCTTCACCGAGCCGACATCCGTGAGGATGGCGCCCGGCTTCATCGCGGCGATGCATGCGCCCGCGACCTGGCCGATGGCGCCGACCGGCACACAGAGGAAGACCGCGTCGGCCTCTGCGACCGCCTCGGCAAGCGTGGCGACGGGACGGCCAAAACCGATCTCGCCCGCGCGCCGGAGAGCCGCGGCATCGCCATCGAACAGGACGATCTCGCCGGCAATCCCCTTCTCAAGCGCGCCGCGCGCGATGGAGCCGCCGATGAGCCCCACGCCGACAATGGCGATCCGGTTGAAGACAGCAGCCATCGCCTACCTGCCCAGAAAGTCTTTCAGGAGGCTCAGCGCCGCGTCGTTTCCATCGGGCGCGCCGACGGAGATGCGCAGGTGGTTCGGCATCCTGTAGCCGGCGAGACCGCGCACGCTGACGCCGCGCTCCTTCATGTAGGCGAGCGCCTCGGCGGCGGTTCTGCCCTTCGTCTCCGGGAATTTCGCGACGACGAAATTGCCGACGCCGTCGATCACCTCGAGGCCGAGCGCGGCGAGGCCGGCGGCGAGGCGCGGGCGCTCGCGGTCATTGAGCCTGAGCGATTCATCGGTGAAGGCGTCGTCCTCCAGCGCCGCGATGGCGGCGGCCTGGGCGGGCAGGTTCACGTTGAACGGCATGCGCACGCGCTCGATCGCATCGACGATGTGCGGCGGGGCATAGCCCCAGCCCACGCGCAGGCCGGCAAGGCCATAGAGCTTCGAGAAGGTGCGCGTGACGATGACATTGCCGGACTGCGAGGCGAGCTCGATGCCGGAGGCGTAGTCGTTCCTCCTGACATACTCCGCATACGCCCCGTCGAGAACCAGCAGGACGTGGGGCGGAAGGCCGGCGTGCAGGCGCCTCACCTCGTCATGGGGGAGGTAGGTGCCCGTCGGATTGTTGGGGTTGGCGAGCCAGACCATCTTCGTGCGCGGCGTGACGGCGGCGAGAATCGCGTCGACATCGGCGGTGAAGTCCTTCTCGGCGACCTCGACAACCTTCGCGCCCTGCTGCTGGGCGATGATGGCGTAGATCGCGAAGGCGTGGACCGTGCTGATGCTTTCGTCGCCGGGGCCGAGATAGGCGCGGCCCAGCATCAGGAAGATGTCGTCCGAACCGGCGCCGAGGACGAGGCGGGCGGGGTCGAGGCCATGCTTCTTCGCGAGGGCGGCCTTGAGCGCGCGGCCGGCCCCGTCGGGATAAAGCTCCAGCTTCGCGGCGAGATCGGCGTAGACCTTCCGGGCGCGCGGAGAGGAGCCCAGCGGATTCTCGTTCGAGGCCAGCTTGTAGGTCTTGCCGCCTGTTTCCTTCGGCGGCTCGCCGGGCGCATAGGCCTTGACGCCGGCGAGCTGCGGCAAGGGTCTGGGATGATCGGTCATGAGCGCGGCCCCTGTCAGGGCCGAGGCCGTACCCCGACAACCCGCAGGCCGTCCAGCCCCGCCTTGCGCAGGAGGTCGATGCGGCGGTCGTCCGGCGCGATGAATTCCGGAATGCGGATCAGGGCGAGCGAGCGGGCGCGCCCCGCCACCTCGGCCTTGATCCCCACCTCGGCGAGCCGCTTGTCGGCGACCCAGTGATCGTCATGGGCGGTGGCCAGGGTTTCGTCGTCGCCCGAGGGCTCGAGAGGCATCCTGCCGACGATCGCAACCCGCAGCGGATCGCCCGGATTGCCCGGCAGGCTGGGCCAGCCGGCGACGATCACAAGCTCCTGATAGCGGCTTTCGTTGAGCATGGGCCACCACTGCCCCGCCCCGGCCGCCTCCGGCCAGGGAATGCAGGCCAGCGTGTTGGGCGTCACGATCGTCCGCTCAAGCGCATCCCGGACGCCGACGACAGGCACGAGATCGGGCCCGAAACCAAAATAGGAGCGCCCAGCCTCCAGCGTCAGGGAGACATCGCCGCCAGCGACGTAGACCTGTTTCAGGCCGCGGGCGACAGCGGCGTCCCCGCACAGGGACCGCCACATGCGGGCCACGACATCGACAGGAACCCCAGCCGCATGCGCCATGCGGGCCAGCCGGCGCATCTCGGCCGCCTCGCGCGCCGGGCGGAAACCCATCACCGGCGCGCCGGCCGGGACCGGCGCATCCTTCAATTCGCGCCATTTGGCGGCGAGGGCTGCCAGGAACGCGTCGGTCATCGCCTCTGACGGAGGATGGAAGCTATCTGCGGCCATCGTACTCATAACGCTACTCACGCTCCCCAGCGCAGGACTGTCATACGCCAAAACCCCCTGTTCCAGAACCCTCCAGCAGGGGAGTCTTGCAGCCGCCGCGCGAATGCCGCGGCATTCCGGCATGATGTCCCGGGGTCATGATGGTAAACGCCGCGCCGGCGGCCCAAGCGTATCGTCCATCCTGACCCGACGCGTGAAATTCGACCGAAGGCGCCAAGCCGGGGGGAACCTTTCCGGCGCATCATGACGCTGGCCCGCAGGCTCTCCTTCCCGGGCCGGAACAGGAAGCGTCCATGTCCTTCACGATGACATCGACCGTTCGGAAAGTGCGCGAGCACTTCGAACCGGAAGCGGAACTGGATCCGCAGGAACAGCGTGCGCTGCGCGGACACCTCGAGCAGATCGACTACGCGGCCTATGCGGCGAACAAGGAGGTCCTGGCGAAGGCGATCGGCCATGCCGATATCAATCGCTTCGAGCGCCTGGCGGTCGCCGCCGCGCATGCGCGCGGGCGCTGGGTCGCCGCCGCCATCGCCATCTCCCAGAAGTCCGAGGCGAGCCCGCAGGAGATCGCCCAGCTGGCCACGCTGCGTTCGGCGTATGACGAGTTGACCGAAGCCTACGACGCGCTGCGCCGGATGGTGGAGCGCGGCTACCTGCCAACACGGCCAAAAGGCTGACCGGATCGGGGCCGACAAACACGGAGCCGCCAGGAAGCGTGCTGCCGGCGGCTCCGGGGTCTGAGGGGGCCTTGTCGCGTGGAACGAGGCGCTGCGTCCACGGTCCGCGTCAATCGTGAAGCAGGCTGCGCGCTGGCCTGAGGGCAGGCGTTACGCGCCGAGCGCGGCTTCGTTGCGCTCGCCGGTGCGGATCCGGAGCACCTGTTCGAGATCCATCACGAAGATCTTCCCGTCGCCAATCTTGTTGGTGTTGGCGGCCTGGGTGATGGCGTCGACAACCTTCTCGGCGACCGCGTCGGGCACCGCCACCTCGATGCGGACCTTCGGCAGCAGGCGCACCTCATATTCGGCGCCACGGTAGACTTCGGTCTTGCCCTGCTGGCGGCCATAGCCGCGGACCTCGGTCACGGTGACGCCGGAGGCGCCCGCGGCCGTCACGGCGTCCAGCACGGCGTCCAGACGGCTCGGTTTGAAAACGGCGGTGATGTACTTCATCGGTCTACCCTTTCACGTTGGCCGCCTCGTTGATCGGGCTGGCCGGGTTCACGGGATCCGGTCACGGAGACAGGCCCTCCCGCAGTTGGGATACATATATTGCATCACTTACACATATTCAACACCTGTTTCATGCTTTTTCGGTTCGACTTCGTAATGTTCGCCTGTGCGGCACAACAACGCGCCGGCTACGAACCGGCCGACCGGGCTCGATGTAGATGCGCTTGAGCGCCTCGATCATCAGGACGCCGCTGAAGCCCGACCAGGCGAAACGACCGATCTTTTCCCAGGCTTCGCCAGCCGACGTGATGAGATCCCAGCCAATGGGCGGAGCGTAGAGCGCGCGGGCGGACGCCTGGGGAACGAACATTGCCTCTTCCAGCAAGCGGTTGAGCTGCGTGCGCGTATAGGGACGGCCATGGCCAAAGGGTGTCGACTCCGCGCGGGCCCAGAGTCCGCGCCGATGCGACACGATGATGAGAATCCGGGCTTCGGGAGCCGCCACGCGCCAGATTTCGCGCAGCATGCGGTGGGGGCTCTCGGCCTCTTCCAGCGCGTGACAGACGATGATCCGGTCGAACAGGGCGTCGGGAAACGGCAGGCGCTCCTCCTCGACAAGCGCGGTCAGGCTCCTGCCTTCGGCCGGCCAGCCTTCCGCCCCCTGTTCCGCCGGCGCGGCGGAGACAACACGGCGCGCGCTGGCGCGATAACGCTCGAGCAGGCCGTCGGCATGGCCAATGCCCAGCACGTCGAGCCCGCTGGCGCTGGGCCAGAGCGCCGCCACGCGCCTGTCCAGCATCTCCAGCGCCATGGCGCCGAGAGGCGAGTCATAGAAGGCCTGCAGCCTGTCGATATCGAAGCGCATCGTCTAACCTTCGGCGCCGCCCTGGGGGTATATAGGCCGCAACCCGACGCGAGAGGTAAACACCCGTGACAGCGCCGATCGTCCATATCTTCCCCTGCCTCAAGGACAATTACGGTCTGCTCCTGCATGATGCGGACACCGGCGAGACGGCGGCCATCGACACACCGGACGCGGCCCGCATCCTCGCCGAGGCGGAGGCGAAGGGCTGGCGAATCACACAGGTGTGGAACACGCACTGGCACCCGGACCATGTCGGCGGCAATGCAGAGATCGTCGCCGCAACCGGCGCGCGCGTGTTCGGGCCGAAGGAGGTCCAGCGCGCAGCGCCCCTGCCCGACCGCGTGCTGATCGACGGCGATGTCGTGAGGCTGGGGTCGATCACGGCGCGCATCATCGAGACGCCGGGCCACACGCTCGGCCATATCGTCTATCATGTCGCCGACCACAACATCGCTTTCGTGGGCGACACGCTGTTCGCGCTCGGCTGCGGACGGCTGTTCGAGGGGACGCCCGCGCAGATGTGGGCGAGCCTCGGCAAGCTGCGCAGCCTGCCCGATGAAACCGTGGTCTACTGCGCGCACGAGTATACCGCCTCCAACGCAGCGTTCGCGCTAAGCGTGGATGCGGACAATGCCGACCTCATCGCCTATGCCGATGAGGTGTCCGCCAAGCGCGCGAGGGACATTCCCACCGTGCCGACGACGATGGGGAGGGAAAAGCGCGCCAATCCCTTCCTGCGCGCCGACGACCCGAAGCTTCAGGCCTTCGTCGGGCGGGCGGGGGATGTCGTGGCGACATTCGCCGAGGTGCGCGAGCGGAAGAACAGGTTCTAGCAGGCGCTTCCCATGACGCTTCACGACATCATCCGGGCGCTGGACCTGAGGCCGCATCCGGAGGGCGGATGGTACCGGCAGACGCACCGCATCGAGCCGGCGGGCGACGCCCGGTCGCCGGGCACGGCGATCTATTACGCGCTGGGCGAGGGCGAGCGGTCGCACTGGCACCAGGTCGACGCAACGGAGATCTGGCACTGGTATGCCGGCGCGCCGCTGGAGCTGTCGCTTGCGGCCAGCGCCCGCGACAACCCGGTCGCACATGTGCTGGGCCCCGACCTTGCAGCGGGGCAACGGCCGCAGGCCGTCGTGCCCCCGCATCACTGGCAAGCGGCGCGCTCGCTGGGGGCATGGACGCTGACGGGCTGCACGGTGTCGCCCGGATTCGATTTCTCGGGCTTCACGATGGCGCCGCCCGGCTGGTCGCCGGGAGCGGATGAAGGCGGCGGGTGACGCCTGCGACCGGATCAGCCGCTGGAACGCGACTGCGTCAGCGCGTTGCTGATGTCTTCCGGCGTGACGCGTCCCGCCCAGACATCATCCGGGTTTATCTCGATCACCAGCTCGCCGTCGCGAAAGGCGACCTTCGCAGCCTTGCCCCGGCGGAGCGTGACCTTCTCGATCTGCGCGGCGGCGCGACCGGCATAGCCGTTCGCGGTCTTCACGCCCAGCAGGAGGATGCTGAGCGCATCGGCGGCCCAGGCCTCGTTGTTGGCGAAGGCCTGCGTACCCCAGATCGTGACGTCATGGCCCGCCAGCCGGGTAAGCTCCTTCACCGCCTTGGCGCGCATCGCATCGAGCGATTCCGTCATCTGGGGCGCCGAGAGCGGCGGCACGCGGCCAGCCGGATCGGCAGGGGCGCCGTCGGTGTTGTGAAGGTATGACACCACATTGCCGGCCTTGGTGACCTTGAGGACGGTCCGGCCGGTATAATCCATGAAGAAGGTGTCGCCCCGCTGCCCCGGCACGGGCATCAGCGAGAGGATCTCCTTCGAGCCCTCCTGCTGCAGCAGGACAACCGAACCGCGCTGCTCCAGCACGAAGCTCTTGGTCGACTTCGCGTCCGCGCCAAGATCGACATAGCGCGTGCCGCCCTGGTCAAGCGACATGGAGGCGTTGGAGCGGGTGGTGGCGAAGGTCGGCGGCGGAAGTTCGCCCTTCTGGGCCAGCGCGGGAGCGGCGAATCCAGCCGCGCCTGCAGCCGCCAGCACCAGCGCCGCGGCGCGACCCGCAGATACAGAACCAAGTTTCAGCATCATCCCTGTCCGTCTGCACGGCAAAGGGGGCGATTCTTTGTTCGCAACAGCAGCCCCGTCAGCCACGATGGGGCGTTTCAGCGGCAGAGGCAAGACGGGGACTTCAAACAAAATCAGAGTATTAGCTATAGCCCGCCCGACCGTTGCCGGGAATCCTCGCGAGCGTGTGAAAACGTCTCAGCCGGCAATGTACTGGCCGCCATTGGCCGTGAGGGTCGCCCCGGTGATGAATCCCGAGTCCGGCCCCGCGAGAAAGGAGACGCAGGCGGCGATCTCCACCGCCGTGCCGAGGCGGCCGACCGGAATGGTGGCGATGATGCCTTCGAGCACCTTGGCCGGAACGGCGGCGACCATTTCCGTGTCGATGTAGCCGGGGCAGACCACGTTCACGGTGACGCCCTTCCGGGCGTTCTCCTGGGCCAGCGCCCGGGTGAATCCGATGAGACCGGCCTTGGCGGCCGAATAGTTGACCTGGCCCACCTGCCCCTTCTGGCCGTTGATCGAGGAGATGTTGATGATGCGGCCGAAGTTCCGGTCGCGCATACCCTCGATCGTCAGGCGACACAGGTTGAAGGCGGAGGTGAGATCGACGCGGATGACGTCGTCCCATTGCTGGCGGGTCATGCGGTGCAGCGTTGCGTCGCGCGTGATGCCGGCATTGTTGACGAGGATGTCGATCGGGCCGAGATCGCGCGTGACGGCGGCGACGCCCTCCGCGCAGGCGTCATAGTCGCCGACATCCCACCTGTAGACCTTGATGCCAAGCTCGGCGGCGCACCGGGCGGCGGCTTCGTCATTGCCGGCATAGTTGGCGGCGACCTTGTAGCCATCCTTCGCGAGGCGCTCCGAGATGGCGCGCCCGATCCCGCGCGTTCCCCCGGTCACCAACGCCACCTTCGCCATGAACTCCTCCCTGCATCACGAGCTGGTGAACGGTATAGCCGGACTTTCGCGACAGGTCTGCGTCCTCGTCTCCCGGCAGGCGAAAAAATGCTGCGGTCTTGCTGCGCATCAAACAGAGTGTGCACCTGCGTAAGAACCGTGCTACAAGGCGAAACGACAATGACTTAATGCGCCGGGCGACGGGCAGTTGACGCATCGGAATGGCCGGCCGATCGGGAGATGGGTTTTGACGCAAGCCAACGGCAACGGCGCCCACGAAAAGATCGTCATCAAGAAGTATGCGAACAGGCGACTCTACGACACCTCCGCCAGCGCGTACGTCACGCTTGAACACCTCTCGGAACTCACGCGCCAGGGCAAGGAGTTCATCGTCCAGGACGCCAAGACGGGCGAGGACCTCACCCGCGCCGTGCTGGCCCAGATCATCTTCGAGCAGGAGAACAAGAAGGAGGGCGTGCTGCCCGTCTCCTTCCTGAGACAGCTGATCCAGTTCTACGGGGACAGCTTCCAGTCGATGCTGCCGGCCTATCTGGAACTGTCGATGAAGACGTTCAACCAGCAGCAGGAAAAGTGGCGCGAGTACATGCAGAACGCGGTCGGGGAAGACCGTGCAAAAGAGTATGAAGAACAGATCCGCAAGAACATGGCGATGTTCGAGGATGCGATGAAGTTCTTCACGCCCTTCGTCCCGGGCGCGCCGCCGGCGCCGCCGCGCGAAGAACCCAAGCAAACGATGCCGCCGACCGGCGTGGAGGCCATCCGCGCGCTGCAGCAGCAGATGATCGAGATGCAGCGCCAGCTCGCCCAGCTGGCCACCGGCCAGTACACGCCGAGCACCGACAAGCCAAAGGACGGCTGAGACGAGGGCGATCGCGCCGCAGCCCTGCTTGTGACCGGCAGGCGTGGCGACGTCTTTCGTCGATTCTCGTCGTCTGCCGTTCGCAGCCGGCAATCCGTCCGCCATGAGAGCCTGACGCCGCCTCTCAATGATCGCCTGCGGAGCCGGTCCGTGCAGCGCCCAGGCGGCGCGCGCCTTGCAGCCCTGCCGGCATGCGTGTCGAGGCCGCACCCTTCGTGTTCCGCAATGAGGACCGCCGCCAGCGGTTCGAGGACCGTCGCGGAAACGAGCAGGACCGCCGGGTTGACCCGGAACGGGACACCCCGCGCGCCAGCCATCGTTCGCCGCCCTGGATCGCGCCCGCCTTCGGCGCCCACATCCTCGGCCAGATCGCGCCCGCAGCCGTCGAACCAAGCGTCGCCCGCCGCGCCTACCAGCAGCCGGAAGCACGCACGCCCCCGCGGCCAAGCCATGAACAAAAGGCCTGAAGCGCGAGCCTAGCGGCCCTGCTGGTCCAGCTTTCGGATGACCAGTTCGACCAGCCGTTCGAGGCGATCCAGCCTTTCGTGGATGCCGGCGATCATCTCGCGCGTGACGGGGTTTTCCGCCCGCACCGCCATGCCCGGACCCTGACGAGGCAGAGGCGGGGCCGCCGCCATCTCGCCCGGATCCGGCGCGCCGGCCCGGCTGGCCACCTCGCGGGGGTCGGCGGACAGCGCGCGGGCGATGGCATGGACTTCCCCGCTCTCCAGCTCGCGCCGGTCAGCGAACACCATCTCGATCTCGTCGATGCTCATCCCTGCCGCCCGCGCCATGGCCGCGCGGGTAAGGCCGGCGGCCTTCAGGCGGTCATCGAACCAGTCCTGGTCAAAGAATATGCCCATGGGGCGTCTCCCGCTGGCCAGTCGACTCGAAGGCGCCAAACCGGCGATCAACCGTGGTTGTCGCCGACCATGAAGTCGCGGCGCGCCGACACGATCGTCACAACCACGCCCGCCAGCACGTCCAGGAGGCACATGAAGGTGAGGATGAAGAACACCGAGGTCTGGAAGTTCGGCAGCATCAGGAACTCGACCAGGCAGATGATGAACACCAGCATCGACACGGCGTGGTTCGCGATGGTCGAGGAGCCGGTCGCCGTCGACTTGATGATCTCGATGAAGAAGAACACCATCGACAGGATCACCAGGATGTCGCCGCCCGTGACGCGCCAGGCGCCGAAAACATGCGTGCCCGTCGCCGGGTTGGCCAGCTGCATGGCGATCGCCGAGGCGCCCGAAGCATCCGGCGTTCCGCTCGCGGTGAAGGCCATCAGGTTGTAGATGATGATGGGAATCGCAAGCAGCGGGAAAATCCCGAAGATGACGCGCATGGGTGAGCCCCTCTCTGGTCCGTTGCGCCCGGCGCGCTGTCTTCCCCGGCGCTCCATGGCGTCAACCCGCAAACCGGTAACGATCTTTTCGTCCAATTGAAAGCCCTCCGCCCCTGCGGGACTTTCGTCCCCGTCCTCGTTAAATTTCGTCCACGCCGCCGGGCGAGCGGCGGCGCTTCCGGAGCCACATGACGCCGCGCATGTCCGATAGCGCAACGGCGAGGCGCCCGAAATTGGTGTAGTTGGAGCGGCCGTGCCGGCGGCCGCGATGGCCGACGGGCCGCTCCTCCACCATCAGCCCGTCGGACATCATGAGGGCCGGGAGGTAGCGGTGCATGTGATCGAAATATGGAAGCTGCAGGAAAGCATCGCGGCGGAAGGCGCGGATGCCGCAGCCGGAATCGGAATTGGCGTCCTTGAGGACAGCCTTGCGGACGCCGTTGGCCAGACGAGATCCAATCTTCTTCCAGCCGCTGTCGATGCGCTTCTCGCGGCGCCCCTGCACCAGCGCAAGCTCGCCCGGCGCATCCGGCCGGTTGAGCTGGGCGATGAGGCCGGGAATGTCCGCCGGGTCGTTCTGCCCGTCCCCGTCCAGCGTGACGATGATGTTCGATCGCGCGGCCATGACGCCCGTCCTGACGGCGCGGCTCTGGCCGGCATTCTTCCGGTGACCGAGCACGCGCAGATTGGGAACCTGCTCCTTAAGCGCAAAAAGCCGGGCCCGCGTGTCATCCTGTGAGGCGTCGTCGACAAAAATGATCTCGAACGCCCGGCCGGCAAGCACATCGGCGATCTCGCGCACCAGCGCTTCGACATTCCCGGCCTCGTTGCGAACGGGTGAAACGACGCTGAATTCGGGGCGCCCCTGGGTTGCGGCTGTCATGCTGTCCGTCTTCGCGCGTGCATCCATGGCAACCCCTATAGCCGCCGGGCGGTCAGGTTGCGAGAGGCGGACTGCCGGGAAGGCTGTCTCCGGGCCGAACAAACCCGGCGACGGCCAAAGAAAGTCCCGGTATGGTCCGCCCGGACTTCTGGCCGGACTCTCCGGCAAGCTGGGAAATTTCTGCGCGTGATGGACCGTTTCGACCGGTTGACCGAAAGCCGCTGGGCGTATGCCGTGCTGGCCGGTCTGGTGTTCCTGCTGGCATTGCCGGGCCTGTTCGCCCTGCCCGTGCTGGACCGCGACGAAGGCCGGTTCGCCGAAGCCTCGTCCGAGATGATGGAAAGCGGCGACTACGTCGTGATCCGCTATCATGGGGAGCTGAGGAACAAGAAGCCGGTGGCGATCCACTGGTTCCAGTCCCTGGCGGTTTCACTCATGTCGGGGCCGGAGGCCCGCAACATCGCGGAATACCGCGCGCCCTCCATGCTCGGCGCGATGATCGCGGCGATGGGGACGTTCTGGGCGGGGCTCGCCCTGTTCAACCGGAGGGCCGCCTTCATCGCCGGCGTGGTGATCGGCGCCTCCCTTCTGCTGACGACAGAGGCCAACATCGGCAAGACAGACGCAGCCCAGTGCGCCGTGCTGGTGCTCGGCATGGGAGCGCTGGCCCACATGCGGGCGGGAACCGGCGGCAAGGGGCATGGCGTCCTGTTCTGGGCCTGCCTGTCGCTGGGCGTGCTGCTGAAGGGGCCGATCGCGCCGCTGGTCTGCTTCGGGACCATTGCCGCCCTGTTCGTCTGGGAGCGGAAATACGACTGGGCGCGGCCGCTGCTCTACTGGTTCGGGATCAGCCTGTTCTGTGTGATGACCATCCCCTGGTACATCGCCGTGCAGGTGGTCACCGATGGCGAGTTCCTCTCGGAAGCCGTGCGCGTGGACCTCGGCCAGAAGCTGGTCGACGCCGCGGAGGGACATGCCGGACCGTTCGGCATGCACACTGCGGCGCTGCCGCTTCTGTTCTGGCCCGGCACGCTGCTGCTGGTTCCGGGCGTCTGGATGGCGGTCGACAGGTTGTGGCTGAGCAGGAAAGGCAGGGCGCTGCCTGCGGAGGGACCGGCGCGGGCCGCTGCGGCGGCCTCCGAAGCGCGCGAGGCGATGGCGTGGCGCTTCCTCGTCTGCTGGATCGC
Source organism: uncultured Rhizobium sp. (assembly GCA_964614815.1). GTDB lineage: Bacteria > Pseudomonadota > Alphaproteobacteria > Caulobacterales > Hyphomonadaceae > UBA7672. The sequence goes on from CAZTMG010000019.1 coordinate 21,947, forward strand.
GCCGGCCTGGATCGTGTTCGAGGCTGCGCCGACCAAGCTCGTCCACTACACCCTGCCGATGTATCCGGCGTTT
>CAZTMG010000019.1:22029-23302 GCA_964614815.1 uncultured Rhizobium sp.
GGGAGCCGCGGCGGACCACTGGTTCTCGACCAACACCTGGAAGTTCGGACGCTGGATCTCCGCGATCCTGTTCGTGATGGTGGGACTTGTCCTGGCGATCCTGCCGACGCCGCAGGCGCTGGAGCAGGTGCGCGCCGAGGCGGCCGAGGATTTTGGCGCGCTGGCGGGACGCGTCGCCTATGTCTGGCAGCAGGCGTGGGATGCAACCGGCATAGGGCTGTGGCCAAGCCTTCTGATCCTCGCGGCCGTGGGCGGAACGGTCTATGCGCTGGCCAGGAAGAATGCGGCCGGGCTGATCGCCGGCCTGGTGGCGTGTTCGGCCGTGACCGGGATTTCCTATCGCGCCGTCATCCTTCCGAACCAGTCCTGGATGCTGGCGACGGGCGCTGCGCTCTCGGCGCTGAAGGAGGTCTGCGCCCTGCCCGAAAATTCCGCCGCCTGGCGTGAATCCGGATGCGAGGGCCGGGCGCCAAGGATGATCCGCGCGATTGCCTTCGCCGAACCCAGCCTTGTGTTCGAACTGGGCGACAAGATCATCCTGCCGCCTGAGTCGAACGCTGAGATTCCGCCGATCACGGAGGACAACCGCCCCGCCTGGCTTATCAATGTCGGCGAGGAGGCTGGGCGGAAAGCGCTGGACGCCCTGCTGACCGCAGCCACCGCTGCCGACCGGTGCGTGCGGCTCGCGCGGCGCTTTGCGACCAACTATTCGAATGGCGACCCGTCCGTGCTCGTGGCGGCGGTGGTGGAGCCTGCCGGATGTCCGTCCGCCGGACCGCCGCCGGACCTGCGCGACACGGGCGAGGAGGCGCCGCTGCCCGAACTGGACCGGTAACGCCTAACGCGGGCAGACCAGCGGCTCCAGGTCCGCTGCGGGGGTGCAGTCGCGGCTGGGCTCTTCGGCGGGTCCGCCTTTCACCCACACATCGACGCGGCGCTGGTTGGGGCAGTTCTGGTTGTCGTCGAGGCCCTCCAGCTCGCCGACGCCGCTGACCTCCGCGACAGCGAGTCCCCTGGTCCGCAGGAAATCCGCCACCACACGGGCGCGCTCGCCGCTAAGCGCAGCGTTGTACGCCGTGGCGCCGCGCGTGTCGGCATAGCCGCGGACAATCAGTTCCCGCCCCTCGAAGACGCCGGCGAATCTTTCGATCTCGGCGGTGAGGTTTTCACGCGAGGCCCTGGTGAGACGGCTGGAGGCCGTGCAGAACCAGGCGTTCATGCGGCGCGCAGCGAGCGGCGGGGTCGCGGGTGCCGGCGCGGCGGCGGGCGGGGG
>CAZTMG010000020.1:0-8324 GCA_964614815.1 uncultured Rhizobium sp.
CGAGACCTCGTAGGCGAAGTCGACGTGGCCGGGTGTGTCCATCAGGTTCAGGATGTAGGTTTCGCCATCCTGCGCCTTGTATTCGAGGCGCACGGTCTGGGCCTTGATGGTGATGCCCCGCTCCTTCTCGATATCCATCGTATCGAGGACCTGTTCGGTCATCTCGCGTTCAGCCAGGCCGCCCGTCATCTGGATGATGCGGTCCGCCAGCGTCGACTTGCCGTGGTCGATGTGGGCGATGATTGAAAAGTTTCTGATCTTGTCGCGGGGAGTCATGCTTTGTTCCTTGGGGCCGCGTCTAGCAGAACCCTTGTTGGGGGCCAAGCTGACAGGGGTGCGACCGGCGGGCCGACCGGCTGACGGGCTTCGCCGCCAGCCTGGCACGCAAGTTGCGCCGGGGTGCGGATGAAGGACGCCTTCGAAAGTCTGCGCCGGCTGGCGCGGTCCGGGCTGGCCAGCGCCCGGACCGTGTTCGCGCAGGCGCGGACCTTCCTTCTCGCGGGCCTGGAAACCCTGAGGACCGGCGCAACCGCCGGGGTCCGCCGGACGCGCGCGTTTACCCTCCAGGCCTGGCAGGCCGCCTGCGCGCACGCCCGCGCCGGCTGGGTCAGCTTCCGCGAGTCCTGGACGAAAACGGACTGGTTCGCCGGCCTGGAGCCCCTGCCGCCGGGCATGGCGTCCAGCCTTGCAGCCATGGCGATCGTAACCGGTCTCGTCCTGACCTCGCTTCTCCACGCCGATTACCATCAGCGCCAGGCCATGGAGGCGCGGATGATCGCCTCCGGCGAACACCCCTCCCAGCAGCCCCCGCCCGGAACGGAGCCCGCCCCGGAAGCTGTGCCGGAACCGGCCATCCCCGAGGCGGCGCCCGCGCCCTCCGCAGGCGCCGCACTTCCCCAGGCAGGCGAGGCCTTTGTCGAGCGGTTCGACCGCGACGCGATCACCGACCGGTGGAGCATCTCGCATGGCTGGTCGAACGGATCGTGGATGCTGAACGACTGGCAGCGCAGCGCGGTCGAGGTTAAGCCCGGCCTGCTCACGCTCCATCTGCGCCGCGGTCCGGAAGGGTCGAAGAACGAACTGTCGAGCGGCGAGGTCCAGTCGCACCAGCGCCATCGCTACGGGTATTTCGAAGTCAGGATGAAGGTTCCGCGCGGGGCCGGCCTCGTGACCGGCGTGTTCTCCTACGCCGGCCGCGACGGCCGCATCCGCCCGAACGAGATCGATATCGAGATCCTTGGCCGCAACACGCGCGTGGTCGAACTGACGATCCATGAGGGCGGCCAGGCCACCTCGCAGAAGATCACCTTGCCGTTCGACGCCGCCGACGGCTTCCATACCTATGGCTTCGACTGGCAGCCGGAGTCCGTGCGCTGGTACGTCGATGGAAAGCTGATCCATGTCGAGGATGGACCCGCCGCCCGCCGCGTCACCCGTCCCCAGCAGCTCATCCTCAACCTGTGGGCCAGCCGGGAGTTGCACGCCTGGGTCGGCCGCATCGACATGACGCGCGCGCCCTGGCGGCTGGACGTGTCCTGCATCGCCTATTCCCCAGCGTATTCGGGCCCTCTTTGCAGCCCGGACCCGCCCGGTCTTCCGGCGCCCGCCCTTCGACGGAGACAATGACGGCGAGTTGATGCCGCCCGTCGGCGGCTTCGTTGCTGGAATCCCCCGATTCCGCTATGGAGCCATGATGCCGAATGGCCCCGCCAGAGGCCACATCACGCATGGGAGGATTGCATGAAGGCCCGGACGCTCGTCGCATCAGTCGCCATCGTCGCCCTGACCGCCATGGGCGTTGCAGCCTATGGCCAGATCAACGCCGCCAACATGGTCGCCACGCAGGTGAAGCCGGCTGAGCGGGCCGACGATTTCCGTCTCACCGACCAGAATTCCCGCGGCTACCTGCTGTCCTACTACAAGTTCGCCCCGGCGATCGTGATCGTGAGCCATGTCGTGGGCTCGTCCGACCTCAACGACGCCGCGCTGCGCCTCCGCGCTCTGGCCGCATCGCTGAAGGATACTGACGCGCAGCTCTTCCTGATGAACGCCACGCCGGGCGTGAAGCGCGAAGCGATCGCGGCCGACATGAAGGCGCTCGGCCTCGACCTGCCCGTGCTGATCGACGACACGCAGCTGGTCAGCGAAAGCCTGGGCATCAGCCATGTCGCGCAGGCGCTGGTGATCGACCCGAAGACCTGGAAGATCGTCTACTCGGGTCCCGCCGGCGATCAGCTCTCCGCCGCGGTCGAAGCGCTGAAGGCCGGAAAGCCCGTCAAGACCACGCATGTCGCGATGACGACGGCCCCGATCCCCTTCCCCAACCGCGACAGGGCCGCCCATGCGAACATTTCCTACGAGAAGGACGTCTCGCCCATCCTGGCGAAGAACTGCGTCGCCTGCCATTCGGAAGGCGGCATCGGTCCCTTCGCGATGGACAGCTATGAGAAGGTGAAGCAGTGGTCAGGCATGATCCGCGAAGCGGTGCGCACGGATCGCATGCCGCCCTTCCATGCCGATCCACATGTGGGGTCCTTCGCCGGCGACATGAACCTGTCGGTGAAGGACACGCAGACCCTGATCCACTGGATCGAGGCGGGCGCCCCGCGCGGAACCGGCAGCGACCCGCTGAAGATCAACGCCAAGCCCGCGCCGGAATGGGAGTTGGGCGAGCCTGACCTGATCATCGAGCTTCCACCCTATACCGTGCCGGCATCCGGCGTGGTCGACTACCAGAACCCGACGGTGAAGAACCCGCTCACGGAAGGCCGCTGGCTGCGCGCCGCAACCGTCAAGCCCAGCGACCGCCAGGCGGTTCACCACCTGCTGTCGAACGGCGTCGGCGGCTATGCCGTGGGCGCGGAGACCTCGAAATATCCGGAAGGCACAGGCACGTGGGTCGCGCCGGGACAGGAGTTCCGGTTCCAGATGCACTACACGCCCTACGGCAAGGAGACGGTCGAGAAAACCAGGGTCGGCCTCTACTTCTATCCGAAGGACGCCCCGCCCGAGATCATGCGCCGGTCGGTCGTGATCGCCAACGCCGGCATCGAGATCCCGCCCAATACGCCGCGTCACGAGGAGGTCGCCTACATCACTTTCCCGGAGAAGGCGACGCTGTTCTCCATCTTCCCCCATGCCCACTATCGCGGCGAGAGCATGCAGATCTCGATCATCCGGCCGGGCTCGGACAAGGAAGAGCTGATCCTCTCCCTGCCGAAATATGATTTCAACTGGCAGCGCGGCTACGACTTCAGGGAGCCGGTGAAGCTGGAGCCGGGCACGAAGGTCGTCACCCGCTACGTGTACGACAACTCGAAACACAACCCGGCCAACCCGGACCCGACCATCAAGGTCACCTGGGGCGAGCAGTCCTGGGAGGAGATGCAGTACACCGCGATCGGCTTCCGCTGGGATGAGGAGACGGTCGCCAACCGCAAGGACGATTATCAACGCCGTCTCGAGGACTCGCGCGCCATGGGCATCATGGACACCAACCTCGATGGACGGGTTGCGAAGTCGGAAGTACGCGGCCGCATGGCGACCATGCTTCTCGCCAACTGGGACAGGGCCGATACGGACAAGGACGGCTATCTCGTCGCCGCGGAGATGACCGCGATCAGTCAGATGATGAACAGCCGCATCCGCCAGGCGCAGGCCCAGCAGAGCGTCGGCCAGTAATTGAAATATGGGCAAGCGCGACAGGCGGGCCTAACGGTCCGCCTGTCTGCTTTCGTGCAAGCCGGCGCGAAAGCCTGATCGGGCGCCGGAGGACGCGGGAGGCCTTCTGTTCTGGCGCAGGCTGCAGGGCCAGCCTCGCCATACTGGGCCTCCCGCGCCCCGGGCCTTGCCGTCTGGATAGAATGCAGCCGCGCGGCCCGTCCTCACGATCCGGCTTGCCCTTGTCCGCGCAGCGCAACATGTATGCCCTGTGGTCACGGAGACGATGCATGGCGGCGCTGGAGGTAAGGGACCTCGCCAAGTCCTTTGGCGGCAAGCGCGCCGTCGACGGCATCACCTTTGACGTGCAGGCCGGCGAACTCTACGCCCTGCTCGGCCCCAATGGCGCGGGCAAGACCACGACGCTTCGCATGATCGCGGGTCTGCTGAGTCCGGACGCGGGCGCAATCAGCGTGTTCGGCGTCGATGCGCGCACGGATCAGGCCGCAGCCAAGAAACTCATCGCCTGGCTTCCGGACGAGCCGCTGCTCTACGACAAGCTGACGGCATGGGAATATCTCGAATTCGTCGCCGGCCTCTGGGGCGTCGCCCCCGTGCAGGCGAAGGTCGACGCCGAGCGTCTGCTGAAGCTTCTCGGCCTGTGGGACAACCGGAACGACCGCTGCGAAACCTTTTCGCGAGGCATGAAGCAGAAGGCCGTTCTCGCCGGAGCCCTGATCCACCAGCCGAAACTGCTGATGCTGGACGAACCGCTGACCGGCCTCGACGCCGCCGCCGGCCGCCTTGTGAAGGACCTGATCCGCGCGCGCGTCGCCGACGGCGCCGCCGTCATCCTCACCACCCATATCCTCGACGTGGCCGAGCGCATGGCCGACCGGATCGGCATCATCAAGGACGGCAAGCTGCTCATCGAAGGCAGCCTCGATGACCTGCGCCGCCAGGCGGGTGCGCAGGGCCAGTCGCTGGAGGATGTCTTTCTCTCGCTCACCGGCCAGCCGCGGGTCCTCGCCCAGTGAGCCGGCCCGGCGGCATCCCCTGGCTGATGGCCCACGAATTGCGCCTCTTCTGGCGGCGCGGCCAGGCCAACAGCAGAAGCGGCTGGCTGCTTGCCGGCTTCATCGTGTCCGTCTGGCTGGCGGTGAGCTTCTTCATGTTCCAAGGGATAGGTCCCCGCCTGCCGCCCCCGCCCTATCTCGAAGGCGCCGGGGATGGCCTCGCGCTTGCCGCCATCGACGTCGTCATCGCCTTCATCGGCTCCATCATGGTGTCCGGCGCTGTCCTTGCCGCCGTCGACGCCATCTACACGCGCAACGATCTCGACTTGCTGCTGTCATCGCCCCTGCCGGCCTGGCGCATCCTCGCCGTCCGGTCCACCGCCATCGCCGTCAGCGCCCTGCCGATCTATCTCGGCATGCTGGGCCCGCCCCTGCTCTGGCTGTCGGTGTTTTCCTCTCCGCTCTGGCTCTCCGCCATTGTCTTCCTGCTCACGCTCGCCTTCGCCGCCGCCGGCCTCGCCCTGCTGATCGTCAACGGACTGTTTCGCCTGATCGGTCCCCGGCGCACCCGCGTCCTCGCGCAGATCTTCAGCGCCGTGGCCGGAGCCTCGGTCTTCATCGGCTTCCAGATCCTCAATCTCAACCGCCGCGGCGACGACGGGATCAGCCAGAGCGAGGTGTTGCGGATGATCCTCAGCCTTGATCTCGACCCCAACGCCTGGTGGCTGGCCCCTGCCCGGGCCTTCACTGGCGACATTCCCGCGACGCTGGCCTGGGTGGCGTTCGTGGCGATCCTGTTTCCGTTCAGCGTCCACGTCTTCAGCCGGCGCTTCGTGTCAGACGCCGCCGCCGCCTCCGCGATGGGCCAGCGCAAGCGCGTCGCCGACGCCCGCGTGGCGCGCGTGCGCGGCGGGCTGATGCAGACGGTCGTGCGGAAGGAGCTGCGATTGCTGACGCGCGACCCGCTCCTGCTGTCGCAGATCGGGTTGCAGCTGGTCTACTTCCTGCCGCTCGCCTTCATCCTGTTCCGCCCCGGCAGCGGCCTGCAGCTGGACGAACCGGCCTTCGCTCCCGCTCTCACGATCATCGCCTCCACCCTTGCAGCGAGCCTCGCCTGGATCACCGTCTCGGCGGAAGATGCGCCCGACCTGCTGGCCTCCTCTCCCGTCCCGGCGCGGCTCATCGACCGCGCCAAGCTGCTGGCCGCGGTCCTCCCCGTGCTGGCGTTGATGGCGATCCCGCTGCTGGCGATCTGGACACGCGATGCATGGGCTGCAGCTTGGGCGACCGGCGGCGTGCTCGTCGCGGCGCTGTGCGCCGCGCTCATCGGCCTGTGGCGGCGCGTCCCGGGCGCGCGGCGTGATTTCGTTCGCCGCCGCGCCAAGGGGTCGATCATGGCGGGGCTGGGCCAGGGCGTCGTCACGCTCGGCATAACCAGCAGCGTGGCGCTAGGCGCCTATGGCTGGCCGCTGCTGGCCATCCTGCCCGCCATCGTCTGGCTGGCCATACTGGGCGTCCTGCGAAAGCCGTCGCCCAGCCCAGGCTGACACGTCCGGTCAGACCTTGATCGCTTGCGCCGGCAGGTCGGCGAACTTGCGGCCGTCAGACGCCATCTCACGCAGGAGGCTGGAGACCTTGATCTCGGGAACGACCTTCGCCACGCGCTCAACCACCTCCAGGATTCGCCTGGCGCCGACCTTGTCGCCCAGGAACATCGGCCCGCCCTTGTCCTGCGGGAAGCCGTAGCCGTTTAGCCAGGTGACATCGATGTCGCCCGCACGCTGCGCCATGCGCTCCTCGAGGATCGCGGCGCCCTCGTTGATCATCGAGAAGATGCACTCTTCGAGGATTTCTTCGTGCGTGACCTTGCGGGCCGGAACGCCCGAACTTGCCTGGTACTCCTTCACGATCGCCTCGACTTCCGGCGACGGCGTGCCGTTCCGCGCGGCGTCGTAGTCGTAATACCCCGCGCCGGTCTTCTGGCCGCGGCGCGGCGTGCGCTCGCAGATCATGTCCCGCAGCGGGTTGGCGGTCCTGGCGCCTGGCTTCCAGCCGATGTCGAGGCCGGCAAGGTCGCTCATCTGGTACGGCCCCATCTTGAAGCCGAACTTGTTGAAAGCGGCATCGATGTCCCACGGCATGGCCCCTGCCTGCACAAGATAGCCGGCGGCCTGGCCGCGCCTGGCCAGCATGCGGTTGCCGATGAAGCCAGGGCAGACGCCGGCGAGCACCGCCACCTTGCCGATCTTCCTCGCCAGATCCATCGAGGTCGCCACCACCGTGTCGGACGTGTGCCGCGCGCGCACGATCTCCAGCAGCTTCATCACATTGGCCGGCGAGAAGAAGTGCAGGCCGATCACGTCCTGCGGACGCTTCGTCACCGATGCGATCTCGTTGATGTCGAGATAGGAGGTGTTGGTGGCGAGGATTGCGCCCGGCTTCGCGATCCGGTCGAGATCAGCGAAAACCTCCTTCTTGATCGCCATGTCCTCGAAGATCGCCTCGATGATGAGATCGCAGTCCGCGAGATCGGCGCGGTCGAGCGAGCCCTTCAGCAGTCCCATACGGATGCCGACTTCCTCCTGCGGGAAGCGGCCCTTGTCGGCGGAGGCCTGGTAATTCTTGCGGATCACGCCGAGGCCACGCTCCAGCGCCGCCTGCTGCACCTCGACAATGGTCACCGGGACGCCGACATTGGCGAAATTCATGGAGATGCCGCCGCCCATGGTTCCGGCGCCCAGAACGCCTACCTTGCTAATCGGCTTCACCGGGGTTCCCGCCGGCAGCCCCTGCACGTTCCACGACGCCTTCGTTGCTGCGGCGATATAGGCGGAGATTTCCTCGGCTGTTCCTGCGGGGGCGGTGAGGCTGGCGGTCATGGGGTCCTCGAAGGGTTTGGCGCGGGCAATCCCGCGTCCTTTCTGAAAAATGCGCGCATGTCCGTGCCCCGATGCCGGCCCGCCGTCAACCGACGGAGCAAGATCGGCCCCGTAGTCGTCCCGGCGTCAGTGCGACAAACAGCTCGGCGCCTGTCCCTACGTAACATACTTGCTTGTTCGCCAGCTAGTATGATGCTTGGGCGCATGACCTTGCGCAGGCCAGCCAGCCGGAGCGAGACGCTCACGGTCTCCGACCCGCCCCGCCAGACCCAGGCGGAGCGCCGGGAGACGGCTGAGCGCGCAATTCTGGACGCCGCCACCAACATCATCGCCGGACGGGGTCTCGAGGAGCTCACGCTGAACGGCGCCGGCGAAGCCGCCGGCTATTCGCGCGCGCTGCCCGGCCATTATTTCGGGACCAAGAGCGCGCTTCTGCAAGCTGTCGTCGACCACATCATGGCCGGCTATGATGCCCGGATCGGCCGCGCCCCGCTGGCAAGCCATGGGCTGGAGCGGCTTTGCAGCCTGCTGCAGTTCTGCTGCGACGACGCCGTGAAGAACCCCACGGCGGTCCGCGCCTACCAGACGATCGTCGCCGGCGGGCTCAACCGCCCGGAACTGCGCCCCACCGTGGAGCGCATGACGCGGAAAGGCATCGACGACATCGCTGACCTCATCCGGGATGGCCAGGACAGGGGCGAGATACGGCCCGACATCCGCCCCGAGGTGGAGGCGGCCATCATTCTTGCATCCTTGCGTGGAGCGCTCT
>CAZTMG010000020.1:8334-23182 GCA_964614815.1 uncultured Rhizobium sp.
GTGGCTGATCAGTCCCGATCACGTTTCCCTGTCGCGTATGCGCGACAGCCTGGTGAGGAACGTCCGAAACACGCTCAAGGCCTGAGCGAGCCGGCGGCCCGCAGCCTCGAGTACTGGGCCGCCGTGCGTGGCGGCCGCATCGCGCTGTTCGAGGGAACGGCGACGCTGACCTATCGCGACTGGAATGAGTATGCGGACATGCTGGCCGACGGCTTCACCAGCCGCGGCCTCGGCCTGGATGACGTCATTGCCGTCCGCTGCCGCAACCGCCTTGAATGGGCCGTCATCGCGCTGGCCTGCGCCGAGGCGCGGCTCCTGTCGCTCGACCCGGACCTGCCCGCCAGCGTGCTGCGCGAACGTCTGGTCGCCGGCCGCGCCGCCGCCTTCATCGTCGGCGACACGTCGCCACGCCGCATCCAGCCGGCCGTTGAGGGTCTGGGCCTGCGTCTGTGCACGAGCATGGACGGCGCCGCGCCAGGATTCTTCAATTTCTGGGATCTCTTCCCGCCGGTCTCGCAACCCCGTTTCGGCCGTCTCCAGCCTTCGATCCTTGCCTGGACGGCCGGCCCTCATGCGCGCGCAGTCGGCCTGCCGCGTCACCGCAACGCGCCGGCTGCCGTGTCCAGGCCGCCAACGCCAGACGATGGCGTCTCGCTGATCACCGTGCCGCTGCATCGCACCTGGGGATCGGGTCAGTTCTGGACGGCTCTGGCCGCCGGCCGCTCCATCGCGCTGATGCGAAGCTTCAACGCCGGGGAGGCGCTCGATGTCATCGAACGTTGCGGCGTGACGCACTGGCACGCCTTGCCCGAAACCTTTGCCGACCTTCATCGGCTGGGGGACGAGACCATGGCGGCAGCCGACCTCTCCTCGCTCAGGGATGTCATGATCGGCGGCGCGCCCGTGCCGCTCATGTTGCGGTCCTGGCTGGCCCGCATGCTCGGCCCTATCGTCAGCGAGGGCTATGGTTCGACGGAAACCGGCCTGATCGCAAAGCTCCCCGCCGCCAGTTTCGCCGCGCGCCGCGGCAGTTCGGGTCGACCGATCCGCGGCGCCATGGTCGAGGTGCGCGATGCGGAAGGCCGCCGCCTGCCGCCCGGCGCCGTTGGCGAGATATGGGCGCGCACGCAGCGCTCGCTCGAATGCGAGATCGGCGGCGGACGACGCTTCCGGCGCGATGCCGATGGCTTCGTGGCCACGGGCGACGCCGGGCTCGTCGACAGCGATGGCTTCATCTACCTGACCGGCCGCTCCGCCGAGCAGACGCAGGATCGCGGTCGCAACGCCGGATAGCCTCCCGCCCTCCCGCGGAGTACACAGGATGGAAAAGACCATCCGGGAGGACCCCATGAGACTGGCGCACCCGCGCATCGCGCCCCTGACGGATTCCGAATTCACGCCGGAACAGCTGGAACGGCTGGAAAAATCCCGTCAGAAGGACGGCTCTCTCCTCAACATCTTCCGCACCCTGGTGCGTATCCCGGACGCGTTCCGCGCATTCTCCTGGTGGGGCGGATACATCATGTCGCGCAACTCGCTGAGCCCGCGCGACCGCGAGATCGCGATCCTGCGTGTCGGCTGGCTCTGCAAGTCGGGCTATGAATGGACGCAGCATCGCCGCATCGGTCTCATGTCCGGCCTCAGCGCGGCGGACATCGAGCGCATCAAGCATGGCGCAGGCGCGGAAGGCTGGACGCCTGCGGAAAGGGCGATCATCGCGGCCTGCGACGATCTCAACCGCGACCACTTCATCACCAACCCGGTCTGGGCGGATCTGACGAAACATTTTTCCGAACGCCAGTGCATGGACCTGGTCTTCACCGTGGCGCAGTACACGCAGGTTTCCATGATCCTCAACACATTCGGCATCCAGGTTGAGGATGGGCAGACCGTGGATCCCGACCTGAGGACCCACTGACATGGCGGGCCGGCTCGCGAACAAGACCGCCATCATTGTCGGCGCCGGCCAGACGCCGGGGGACACCATCGGCAATGGCCGCGCCATGGCGATCCTGTTCGCCCGCGAGGGCGCGCATGTCATGTGCGTCGATCGCCGTCTGGACAGCGCGGAGGAAACGGTCGCGGGCATCGTCGGCGAGGGCGGCAGGGCCTTCGCCTTCAAGGCCGACGTAACCCGCATCGCCGACTGCGCAGCCCTGGCGCACGAGGCCACGACCCGCCTGCAACATATCGACATCCTCGTGAACAATGTCGGCACGGGCGGCGGCGACGCCCCGCCCCACGCCATTGCGGAAGAGGCGTGGGACCGGATCATGGATATCAACCTCAAGTCGATGGCCATGACGATCCGCCACGTCCTGCCCGTCATGCGCCAGCAGAAATCGGGCGCGATCCTCAACATCTCCTCGCTGGCCGCGATCGCCGGGCATCACATGACGGCCTATGAGGTCTCAAAGGCCGCCGTCAACCGCCTCACCACGGTCGTAGCCGCCGGCAACGCCAAACATGGCGTCCGCTGCAACGCCATCATGCCCGGTCTGATGGACACGCCCATGGCGATCACGGGCATTGCCGCCGCCAGCGGCAAGACCCCTGAAGCCCTGCGCGCCGAGCGCAATGCGCGGGTTCCCATGGGGCGCATGGGGACCGGCTGGGACACAGCCTTCGCGGCCCTGTTCCTGTGCTCGGATGAGGCGGCCTTCGTCACTGGGGCGGTCCTGCCCGTGGACGGGGGGACCTCGGTAACCATTGGCTGAGAGGCCGATCGATCCGGCGACGTCCCCGCAACGGGACCTGCCTGAAATTGCGAGATCTTTTGCCCGCGCCCGTCGTACTCAGGCTGCGACGGCGTGTACACACCGGTAGCAAGCATTTACTAAACGTTGTGGTCCAAGGATTGCTGCCGGGTTGGGCTATCTGACCAGACGCCATGTTCAAGAAGACCACCCCGTCCCGGCCCGATCCCCTTGCGGAACGCCTCCGCAAGATCGCGGACGTGCAGCCGGAGGGCGTTACCTATTCCAGCGTGCATCCCGGCGAAAAGCGCTCGGAACGCAAACCTACCTTCAAGGCCGCCACGCTGACCTTCATCACGGGCGAACGTGTCGACGTGATCGTGAAGAATGTCAGCGACACCGGGGCGCGCGTCGAGTTCATGCGCGACATCAGCCTGCCCGATCGCGTGCTGCTGTCCGAGCCGACGCTGCGCCTGAAGACCTGGGCATACGTCATCTGGCAGACGCGGGGCGCAGCCGGTCTGCAGTTCGTCCACACCTGATCCACGCCCGGCGAGCGAGACGCGCCAGGCTGGCTCACTCGGCCGGCGCCTGCGGCGCCGCCGGCGGATGCGCGTCGGCGCGATGGCCCTTCATCAGCTTGCGGTCGTCTTCGGTTGTCGGCGTGATGAACCTGCCAGCCCAGGACCCGACCCAGCGCTCGATCGAGTCCACGAAGGTGTAGACCACCGGAACAAGCACCAGCGACAGCACGGTCGAGGAGATGAGTCCGCCGATCACCGCGATGGCCATCGAGGTGCGGAAGCCCGCTCCCTCGCCAAGGCCCAGCGCGGTCGGCAGCATGCCCGCCGACATGGCGACCGTGGTCATGACGATCGGTCTCGCCCGCTCGCGACAGGCGTCGAACAGCGCGTCATAGACGTTGTTGCCGCGCCGTTCGGACTCGATCGCGAACTCGACCAGCAGGATGGCGTTCTTGGCGGCGATGCCAAGCAGGAGAACGATGCCGATCATCACTGGCATGTCGATCGCCTTGCCGAAGATCAGCAGCGCAACAAACGCGCCGGTAAACGACAGCGGCAGCGACGACATGATGACGATCGGCTTGAATACCGATTTGAACAACAGCACCATCACCGAATAGATCAGCGCCATGCCGGACAGCAGCGCCACGATGATGCCGCTGAACATTTCGTTCATTGCCTGTTCCTGGCCCACGCGGGCGCGGCTGACGACCGCATCCCCCCGTTTCTCGGCAGCGAAGATTTCCTGCATCGTTTTCGTGCGGTCGACCGCATTGGTCGCCTCGCCGGACGTGACGCCCGGCGCGAAATCCGCCTGGACAGCGGCCATGCGCTTGCGGTCCATGCGCGCAATGACGCCCGGGCCAGCCTCGTAGGACAGGTCAGCCACGGCGTCGAGCGTCGTGGATCCGCCGCTGAGCGTCGGCACACGCAGCTTTCCGATCTGCTGCAGGTCCCGCCGCACGCTGTCCGGCAGCCTCACGCGGATGGCGAGGCGACGTTCGCCTTCAGAGAATTTCGGCGTATTCGCCTCGATGTCGCCGGCGGTGGCGATGCGGGCGACCTGCGCGATGGCGTCGGTCGAGACATTGAGCCGGGCAGCCTCCGCCATGCGCGGGCGGATGATCAGCTCCGGCCCCGGCGGATCCGGCGACAGGCGCGGATTGCGAATGACGTGGTCAAGATCCTTCATTTCGTTGAGAAGCGCCAGCTGCGCCTTCTCGAGCGCCACGCCATCCTCGCTGGTGAGCAGGATGTTGACGTCGGACCCGGTCGGTCCGCCGCCGCTCATGAGCGCAGTGACGCGGATGTCCGGTATCTGTGCAAGTTGCGGGCGGATGAGCTGTTTCAACTCCTCCGTGTGCATCTTGTGATGATCGGCCATCACCAGCACGGCCGATCCGGATGTCATTCCTCCCCCCCCTCCCCCGCCATTGGCCGCCGCAGCCTGCCCCCCGGCGCCGCCGGAACCGATGGAAATGAAGACGTCCTTCGTGTCGGGTTGCCGCTGGAGCAGGTCGCTCAGCTGCGCCGTCGCCCGCTCCATCTGCTCGCGCGTCGATCCCGGCGGGGCCGAGATGTTGAACATGATGTAGCCGGGATCCTCCGTCGGGATGAACCCGGATGGCAGGGCCATGGCCGATGCGATCGCACCGACGAAGGCGAGGAAGCCGATGAACGAAGCCTTGAGCCTGTTCTTCAGAGCCCAGGCCAGCGACGATTCATAGAATTTCGGCAGCTTGCGCGCATCCATGTGCTTCCTGGCGGGCTTGAGAAAATAGGCCGCCATGAGGGGCGAGACGAAGCGCGCGACCAGCAGGGAGAACACAACCGCCACGGCGACCGTGATGCCGAACTCGATAAAGAACTGTCCGGGCATGCCGCCCATGAAGGATGTCGGCAGGAACACCACGACGATGGACGCCGTGGTCGCCAGCACAGCGAGGCCGATCGCATCAGCGCCCTCCATCGCCGCCCGGAAAGGCGTATAGCCCGCCAGGGTCCGCTTCTGGATGTTCTCGATCTCCACAATCGCATCGTCGACCAGAATGCCGATCACCAGGGTGAGGGCGAGCAGCGTCACGACGTTAAGCGAGAAACCGAACAGCGAGATGATCCAGAAGGTCGGAATCAGCGACAGGGGCATGGCCAGCGCGGCGATGACGGTCACGCGCCAGTCGCGCAGGAACAGGAACACGACCAGAGCGGCGAGGATCATGCCCTCGATCAGCACATCCTGCGTGGCATGGAAGTTCGCCTTGGTGTCATCCGTGATCGAGAAGATCTTGGTGATCTTCAGGCCCGGGTTGGCCGCTTCGAGACGTTCGATGGCGCGGAAGGTTCCCCGCTCGACATCCACCTCGGACGCCGTGTCGACCTTGATGATGTCGAAGCCCACGACAGGGCGGCCGTTGAGACGCGCAAACGCGCGGATTTCCGCGGACCCATCGCCGACATCAGCGACATCCGACAGCCGCACATAGCTTTGCCCGCCCCGCAGGGGGATCGACAGGTTGGCCAGTTCGGCGACCGTCGTCGCCTCGCCAATGACCCGCGTGGTGGTTTCCGATCCGCCGACCTGCGCGAGCCCGCCGCCATAGTTGCGGTAGGATCGCTGCAGCGCATTGTTGATATCCGCCGCCGTCACGCCGATGGCGTCCATGCGAAGGGGATCCAGCGTGATGTTGATCTCGCGGTTGACGCCGCCGACGCGGTTCACCTGGCCCACGCCCTTCACGGACTGAAGCTCGCGCGCGATCCGATCATCAATGAACCAGGACAGCTCGGTCTCCGTCATCGTCGGATGGGAGACGGCGAATGTCATCAGCGCTCCGCCGGTGAAATCCAGCGAGTTGACAAGCGGCGGCTGGATCGACGCCGGCAACTGGTTGCGAACCTGGTTCACCCGCTGTTCGACGTCATCCTTCGCCTTCTGCAGATCGGTGCCGATCTGGAACTGTATGATCGTCGTCGAAACGCCAAGCGTGACCGTGGACTGGAGCACCTCGATGTTCGGCAGGCTGGCGATCGAGTTTTCGACGATCCGTGTGACCTGGTTCTCAAGTTCGGTCGGCGCTGCGCCTTCCTGTATGACGGTCGCGACGACCATCGGGAACGAGATGTTGGGGAACTGCTTGATTGGCAGGCGCGCGTAGGAGTAGGCGCCGGCCACCAGCAGAAGCGCGAAGGCCACCACCACCGGGATCGGATTACGGATGGCCCAGCTCGAAATCGGGAGGTTCATCGGCTTGCCTCGTCTATTTCAGGCTGACCGCGGCCGGCGCCTCGACGGCGCCCTCCTCAACCGGCTTGATCGTGTCGCCATCCAGCGTGAACGACGAGCCGACGGCCAGCACGCGCGACCCCGCCGGGGGACCGTCGATCAGCTCGACATAGTCGCCCGTCCTCTTGCCGAGCTTCACGGGCGTCTGCTTCACCCTGTTGGAATCGTCGACCAGCATGATCGACGGACCTCCCGCCTCATAGCGGATCGCGCTCGCAAGGACGGCGACAACACCGTCAGCATTGGTTGAGCCGAACCTTGCTTCAGCGAAGCCTCCCGGTCGCAGCGAGGGATCGAACGGCAACTGGATCCGTGCACGCCCCAGGCTGGTGTTCACGTCGACGCGCGGCGAAACGAAGCGAACCTTGCCGTTGATGGTCTTGCCCGTCGCAAGCACGACCACGGCGGGCGCACCCTCCTTGATCTGCGACAGTTTGGCGTCCGGAAGCTCCGCATCAAGCTCGATGAGGCCATCGCGCGCGATGCGGAAATACGGCGCTGCGCCCACGCTCGATATTTCGCCGGGGCGGATGTTACGCTGCAACACCGTGCCAGCGACCGGCGCCCGCAGCGTCATGCGGGACTGGCGGACCTTCATCTCCTCGACGTTGGCCTGCGAGGCCATGTAGGCCGCTTCGCTGCTGGCTGCTTCCATGCGCGATTGATCGAGCTGCGCCTGCGAGACGGCGCCTTCCTTCGACAGCGCCTCCGCGCGCGCGAGCTGGCTACGGCGAAAATCCAGCGTGGCCTTTTGCGTCAACAGCGTCGCCTCGGCCTGCGCGATCTGCGCCTTCAGCAAGGTGTCGTCCAGCTGGGCCATGGCCTGTCCCAGCTTTACCCAGTCGCCCTCGTCCACATAGACATGGGAAACGCGGTAACCCGTCAGCTCGGACCCGACAGCGGCCTCTTCCCGAACGACCAGCCGGCCGGTGGCGACAATCTCGTCTGACAAGCCTCGTTTCTCGACCCGGATCACCCGCATGGCCTGCAGGCCGCCAGGCTCCACGGCAGCCGTGGCCTCTGCTTCCTCCGCGGGCGCTGGCTTCTGGCCGCAGGCGTGCAGGCCAAGCGATAGAACGCCAGCGCCGGCGATCGCGGCGATCGAGGAGAGGGTCGTGCGCGTCTTCATCTGTCTTTGTCCTTGCGCGTGCGATGGGGAGGAAGTCGTGGTGCGTTTGTTCAAGATGCGCGGCAGCGCCAATATTGTGACGGTGACGTTCTGGATCACCCTTTTGCGACGCCGCTGGCGCAAAATTTCCGGTCTGGTCTCCGGCGGACACGCATCCGCCCCGCCTGCTTTCACGACCGCAGGAAACGAACGGTCGCACATGGAGGCGGCATCACCCGTCGAAACGGACGTCTCCCGGCCTCCGGCTGGTGTCTGTTCGGGGAGGTCCATCGCACCCAACTCGGAAACTCTGGCGTTTCCCTATCTCAATCTGTTATAGACTGCAAATGTGGTGATCGCGTTAAGTGCGTCATCTATCTAACATTTGAGGGAAATTCATGCAGGCGCCCCAGGAAGCTCCTGAAATCAACTCGCCACGGGAGCGAATACTGGCGGCGGCCCGGAAGATCTTCCTCGATGGCCCGCCCGAACATGCAACGATGGACGCCGTCGCCCAGCAAGCCGGGATGTCCAAGAAGACGATCTATCGGGAGTTCAAGAGCCAGGTGGAGCTGCTCGGCGCGCTGCTGCTCGAAAATGTGGCCGATATGGGCCAATTCCCGCCGCCACAGCCGGGCGATGACATCGAGCTGGAACTCTATGGCGTTCTCGTCCGCATGGTTACCCATTTCACAACGCCGCGTTCGATGGCCCTGGCGCGTCTGATCATCTCGGAAGTGAGACGATACCCCGAGCTGATGAACGCGGCCCGCCCCAAGGGTTTCCCGCGCGAGGTGCTGGCCAACTGGCTGGCCTCGCCCGCGGTGCGCGCCCAATACGCGATCGAGGACCCGGACGATGCAGCCGCCATGCTTTTCGGCATGGTGATGCAGGACTCTGCCTTCCGGCTGCTCGTCGTCGCCAATGCGACCATGCCGCAGCACCAGATCGAGACCCGCGCCCGGAGGGCCGTGCAGATCTTCCTCCGCGGCGTCAGGAAAAGCGGCTAGGTCGGCTTCAGGGCGGCGACCAGTTCGGCATCGCCGCACGCAGCGGCCTGTTCGGCGATCGTACGCCCGCCCTCGGCTGGGATCGCGGCCCCAGGCATGGGCGCGCCCTCCCGCAGGAAGGCCTTGGCCAACTCCACCCGGCAAGCCGCCACCAGGCGCGCCAGCGCGCCTGCGCCCGCCTGCGAGTCGAAGCGCCACGCGATCGCCTTGAGTCGCCCCATCGTTTCCGCATTGCCCGCCACAAGGCTCTCCGCGCCGCTCAGCCGGTCGATCGCATCCTCGATCGCCATGACAGATTCCGGCATGGCGAAAGTCAGCACGTCATTGTTGTCGGCGCTTGCGCCGCCGCCATAGTTGAGCACGAACTTGTGCTGGTCGCCGATGCTGAGGCGGGTGATGAATGTCGGCAGGTTCGGCATCCGCGCCTCGTAGTATCCGTCGAGACGGAAATAGTCGGCGCGACGGAACAGGTCGAGCAGTGCGGCGACATTGGCCTGCGGCACGCGCCAGACATGCTCGCCGGGGATCAGGACGAACCCGTTCCCCCTGTAGGACACACGCCCATCGCCACGCACCTCCACCGTATAGTCCGGACACCCGCCAGGGCATGCCGTCCGCCGCAGGCGGATCAGTACGCTGTCGGGATCGGGATCGGCAGGAAAAGCCCGGTCGGACGGACCCTCGTAATGGGCCGGATAGGCCCCGACCACGAAGGGAAACCGTACACGCACCGGCCTTCCTTCATGGACGTTGGGTCCGAACCGTTGCGCCATCACGGCGGCGATAGCCTCGGCGCGATATTCCTCCGGTCCGTCCTTCACACGCGCATCAATGACCTTTCCGTCAGGATCAGCCGTAACGCTCAGGACCCAGTAGCGGTTGTCGCCCGCCTCGGGATTGGAGATGTCCGTCCACGGAGTTGTCACCACCACCCGGATCGAAGGATCAGACGCCAGCGGCCGATCCAGCTCGAGGTCGACCGGAGGCTCCATCCTCTCGCATGCGAGCAGGAGTCCCGCGACCAGCAGCGACACCACGCGTCGCGTCTGCCAAAATGATCCGAGCATTTCCAAATCCCCCCGCCGCCCACGCCATTCATCGTTAGCCGCGCGCAGGGGAAGCGCAACGCCCCAAACGCACAACGGGCCGCTCCCCGTCAGGGAGCGACCCCGCGCGATTGCAAGAACGACGCGACTATTCGCCGTCGGCGTCCAGCGCCGTGTCAATGCCCTGCGCCATTCCGATCAGGATGCCAGGAAGGGCATAATTGCCTTCATGGCAGGCGTATTCGTAGATTGGCTCGTTCGACCAGCGCATCGGCATCTGGCCCTTCCAGGTCTGCGTGTAGCTGACCGGGTCGATCACCTCGTACTGGTAGTCGATCTCGAGATCTGAAACGCGCCGGAACCGCTCGATCACCTTGCCTTCCTTGGAGAGGGGAATGCGTCCTCGCGCCTGCAGCGGGTGCAGGTTCCGCGTCTCCACGACAAGCGTGTCGCCTTCCCACCAGCCGATGGAATCGCCGAACCACGGCTCGATATTGTCCGGCAGCGCCTTCACCTCGTCGCCCGGTTGTTTCAGGCGCACGATACGCGCATCATGATTCATCTCGATCTGCAGCATCACATGCGTCGGCGTCTGAACGATCTGCACGTGATTATTGTACATCGCGTTGGTGATCGGCGGCCCGCCCTGGTTTGCGAATGATACGAGGCAGCGATCGCCCAGCGTGCGGATTTCCGGGCCGGTATTGCTGCTTGATCGCGCAGCGCTCATCCGCGATCCGGCGGCGGCGTTGCCGGCCCGGTTGAACGGAATCTGTCCGTTGGCTGGCTCGACGATCCAGGACGACCGATATTCGCCGTTGACCTTGGCGTACTCCGAACCGGGGTCGATCCAGAAATTGTTGTAGCCCTTGACGTCGCCGCCGCCCTTGCCATCGCCGGCCGTCGCAGTCTCGGGCGTGCGCTGGTTGTCGTTTCTCAACCGCACGTTGTAGTAGCTGTTGAACGTGATCTCGTCGATCTTCTCCGCCGGAATCACGAGTCCCATGCCCGCAGTTCCGTTCTGCGCATTGCGCGTCAGCGTCGTCAACGAGGCTGTCGACCACACGCCCTGCAGGTCTGGCTGACCGAAAGCCGTTCGAGGGGCCTTGTAGTTGGGATCCCAGGGCTTCAGATCCTTGAATGCTGGCACGGCGGGCCGCGCGGCTCCGCCATCCTGTGCAAGCGCCGGTGCAGCGAGCGACGCCAAGGCGACACTCGCCAGCAAGGCTCCGATCGACAGACGCTTCATCCTTTTCCTCCCGTGGACTCGCGAATCCAGCCGCCTGCTGCCGGGATGCCCCTCAGGCGCCGCGGTCGTGTATCTGGCTAACGTGGCGGGAGGCTAAGTCCGTCGCCGCCAGGTGTCGAGCGGAGCAGGCGCGCCGCCGCGCGCAAATGACAGTGATGACGCTGCTTCCGTGTGCGTCACGGCATCGGCGACAGTCTCATCCAGATGCCCTCCCGCTCCGCCGCCCGCCGCTCCACCAGCAGTCGCCCGACCTGCCTGTCATCATGGAAGGCAGCGCCCGTTGCGCTGTCCAGCAGCGCCTTGGCGAGATTGTCGAGGTCCATGTGCGGTGGGTCGCCGGTGAACTCCATCGCGATATGCACGGACCAGTCGCCCCATCGCGGCCGTACCGGAAAACGCAGGCGGAAGAAGTCCCTTAGCAGCGGCTTGTAGTATTTCGCCTGAGTTGTCAGCCCTTCGACCTCGACCTCCAGCGTACCGTCCTTCTCAAGTCGCGCCCGCACCTTGCCATGCCGCGTCCACGGCGTGGCGCTGGCGGGCTGCCCGTCTGAACTCATGGCGCCTTCGGCAGGGCAAAGGCGATCACATGATCGCCCATGCGGCTATCCAGATTGCTGTAGCCTCCTGCCGCCACGACAACGTACTGCCGCCCTTCCCACACATAACTCATCGGCGTCGCCACCGATGACGCCGGCAACCGTGTCTTCCATAGCTCCTTGCCCGTCTCGACATCGAGCGCGCGCAGGTAGCCATCGAACGCCGCGGTGATGAAGATCAGCCCGCCCGCCGTGATGGCCGGCCCACCCAGGTTCGGCGCGCCTGTCTCCACCTCAATCCCCATCGGCGCGAGATCCCGTGTCGTGCCCAGTACGCGCCGCCACACGATCTCGCCCTTCGCGATATCCACGCCTGCAATCACGCCCCAGGGCGGCGGCGTGCACGGCAGGCCCAGCGGCGAGACCAGGACTTCCCGCGTCATGCCCAGCGGCGCGCCTTCCATCGGCGCGTACTCGGCGTCCTCGCTCAGCTCCATCGTCTCCTCGTCCATGTCATTGGGAACGAGGCGGATGAGGTGGCCGAGATTGTTCATGTTGACGACCAGCAGGTTGCGGCTGGCGTCGAACGCCGTGCTACCCCAGTTAGCGCCGCCGCCGGTGAACGGAACCATCAACGTCCCCTGCTCGCTCGGCGGCGTGAACAATCCCTCGACGCGCAGCTTGCGGATCATGTCGGCGCAGATCGCCTTGTCGATGCCCGTAACGCCGAAGGCGTCTTCGGGCCGCGTGCGGTCGGGAACAATCAGCCCGGGCTTGAGGGCGAAGGGCTGCGTCGGCGACAGGATCTCCCCCGTGGCCCCACCTTGTGGAACAGGGCGCTCCTCGACCGGAAGCACTGGCTCACCCGTCTGGCGATCGAGCACGAAGATCATGCCGGTCTTGGTCGCCTGAGCGACGACCTCCCGCGGCTTTCCGGCCACCATGATGGTATAGAGACCTGGCTGCGCCGGCAGGTCATAGTCCCAGACGTCGTGATGCACAGTCTGGTAGTGCCAGATCATCCGCCCCGTCGCGCCGTCCAGCGCCACTACGGAGTTGGCATGGTGATTGTCCCCCGGCCGGAGGCCGCCGTAGAAATCCGGGCTCGGGCTCGACGTTGGCAGGAATACCCAGCCGCGTGTTTCGTCCACCGAGATCGTCGACCAGACGTTGGCATGCCCCTCCACCGGGACCTTCCCGCCAGCCCATGTCGCATAGGCCGGATCCGCCGGATCGCGCGGCACCGGATCGAATGTCCAGCGCGGCGCGCCTGTCCGTACGTCGAAGGCATGCACCGTCCCCGCCGGAGCAGCAACACGGAGATTATCCGAGATGGCTGACCCCACCACGACAACATCACCGACAATCGCCGGGGCAGACGTTATCTGCCGCTCCCCCGGCCAGCGCAGCGCCATCGAGGGTTCGACCTTTACCTCGCCATTGACGCCAAAGTCTGCACACGGCCGCCCCGTCGCAGCATCGAGCGCAATTACCCGGTTGTCATTCGTGCCCGTCAGAATGCGCGTCGCACACGCCGCACCTTGTATCGCCGCTGCATCCCGCCATTGCGAGACACCGCGACAGACGAACTGGTTCGCCGGCCGTTGACTCTTGTCGATCTTCGGATCGAACCGCCAGATCTCCACCCCCGTCCCCGGATGAACCGCAATCACCTCGTTGAACGGCGTGCACAGCACCAGCTTGTCGTCGACCAGGATCGGCGTATTCTCGAACGCCGTGCGGTCGATCACATCCTCGCGTCCCTCGAAGGCGCGCGTGCGAAATTCCCACGCCACCTGCAGCTGTGCGACATTCTCCCTCGTAATCTCTTTGGCCGCCGAAAAGCGCGACCCGCCCGGATCGCCGCCATAGGCCCGCCAACCTGTCGACGCGGCCGGATCGAGCGGGGCAACCGCCTCTGCCCGGCCATCGACGACCAACCGGTCGCCAAAACCCAACATCCACCAAGCCAGCGATCCGGTCAGGAACAGGCCGGCAATGCCGACGACGATCACGCCCACAACGATCAGAAGAATCCGCCCCACCGGAACACTCCTCATTCTTGGCGCAGCATCCGGCATGACAGCCTCCACGACAAGGCAAATGTGGGCGGCGGCTGTTTGCAGTCGCCGCGCCATGCGTGTAGGCCATCCGCTCCACTTGAAGGCCCGCCATGCTGAACCCCGGTCTGAACCTGAAGGAATTGAACGCCGAGTTCGCGAAGGAAGGCCGCATCCGCATCCGCGACGTGCTGGCCCCCGGCGTCGCCGAGTCCGTCGCCGGGGAGATGGCTCGCCTGCCGTGGAAGGTGTTCTGCGCGACCGGCGCCGGCGTCGCCGTCATCGATCCAGCGGAGATGGCTGGATGGGATCGCGCCCGACAGGTCGAGTTACAGCGCGCCCTGCAGCAGGCCGCCAGCCGCGCCGAAGGCTTCGCCTATTTCGGCTTCCGCATGACGGAATCCTGGAAAGACGGCGCGCCCGATACGCCGCTCGGTCGTTTCTATCGCGCCCTTTCCTCGCAGGAGGTCATGTCCGCCATCCGCGCCATCACCGGAGCGAACACCTTCAACAACGCCTTCGCCCAAGCGACCGATTATCGTCCTGGCCACTATCTCACACGCCATCTCGATGACCCGAAAGGCGAACACCGCAAGTTCGCCTTCGTCTGGGGCTTCACGCGCCGCTGGGATCCGGACTGGGGCGGCCTGCTCCAGTTCTTCGACGACGAGGGGCAACCGACGCGCGCCTACTCGCCCGGTTTCAACACGCTCGACCTGTTCGACGTGCGGCACGTCCATTCCGTCACGCTGGTCGCGCCTTATGCGCTGAACCCCCGTCTCGCTGTCTCGGGCTGGTATGTGCAGGGCGATCCGCTCAATCCGATGGGCTATACTCACACGTCGGCGCGATAGTGGCTTCACGCGCGATTCGCCCAATTGATTCCGCCCTCGCACGGGTCTAGGTCCAGCGCACGAGTCTGCCGCCTGGGAGCATGTGAATGGCCGGGAACACCCGCACAGAAACCGACACGTTTGGCCCGATCGAGGTAGCTTCGGACCGGTATTGGGGCGCACAGGCGCAACGCTCGCTCGGCAACTTCAGGATCGGCTGGGAAAGGCAACCTGCCCCGATCATCCGTGCGCTGGGCATCGTGAAACGGGCCGCCGCCGAAGCGAACATGGAGCTGGAGAAGCTCGATCCGAAGATCGGCAAGGCCATCGTGAAAGCCGCCCAGGAAGTCATCGACGGCAAGCTCAACGACCACTTCCCGCTCGTCGTCTGGCAAACCGGTTCGGGCACCCAGTCCAACATGAACGCCAACGAGGTGATCTCGAACCGCGCGATCGAGATGCTGGGCGGCGTCATGGGCTCGAAGAAGCCCGTGCACCCGAAC
>CAZTMG010000021.1:0-5050 GCA_964614815.1 uncultured Rhizobium sp.
CTTCCTGGGCCGGCGTTCGCCCCGGCAGCCCGGACGATGCGCCCCTGATCGGCGAGACAGCCGTGCCAGGCGTCGCCGCCGCGCTCGGCCATTACCGGAACGGGGTGCTGCTCGCCCCGGCGACCGCCGAAATCGTCGCCGACCAGATCATTGACGGGAAAGTGAGCCCGCTGGCGGCCGCCTTCACCCCGCTGCGGTTTGACAAGGGGGACGAGGCGCCGCACTCGCCCTCGGGGTCGCCGCTCGATAATTGAGGCCACAAAGACCGACCCGGGAGAGACACATGCACAACATCGCCCCCATGACGGAAGACCAGGAAGCGATCCGGGATGCGGTCGCCGCCGTGTGCGCGGAGTTCACGCCGGAATACTGGCGCAAGTGCGATGAAACCGGGAACTGGCCCGAGGAGTTCACCCGCGCGATGGCCGCGGGCGGCTGGCTGGGGATCGCCATGCCGGAAGAGGTCGGCGGGTCCGGTCTCGGCCTGATGGAAGCCTCCATCATGATGCAGACGGTCGCGCGCTCCGGCGCCGGATTCACCGGCTGCTCCTCGATCCACCTCAACATCTTCGGCGCCAAGCCGATCGAGAAGTTCGGCACGAAGGAGCAGAAGCAGGAATACCTGCCGAAGATCATCTCCGGCGAGCAGAAGATGTGCTTCGGCGTTACCGAGCCGAATTCCGGCCTCGATACCTCCAGCCTGCAGACACGCGCCGAGCGCACCAATTCCGGCTATGTCATCAACGGCCGCAAGATCTGGACGACGGGCGCCCAGCGCGCCGACAAGATCCTGCTGATTGCGCGCACCACGCCGCAGGACAAGGTCGCCAAGCCTTACATGGGCCTCTCGCTGTTCTACATGGACATGAAGGGAGTGGATGCGAAGCCGATCCCGAAAATGGGCCGCAAGGCCGTCGAGTGCAACATGCTGTACTTCGACAATGTCGAGATCCCGAAGGAAGCGCTGATCGGCGAGGAAGGGCAGGGGTTCAAATACCTGCTTCAGGGCCTCAACCCCGAGCGCGTGCTGTTCGCCGTCGAGGCCATCGGCCTCGGCTTCGCTGCGCTCGAGCGCGCGAGCACCTACGCCAATGAGCGCGTCGTGTTCGGCCGGCCGATCGGCCAGAACCAGGGCGTCGCCCATCCGCTTGCCCGGTGCTGGGCCGAACTTTCCGCCGCCGAACTCCTCGCCTACAAGGCCGCCAAGCTCTATGACGATGGAAAGGAATGCGGCGCCGAAGCCAACGCCGCGAAGTATCTCGGCGCCGAAGCGGGCTTCCGCGCCTGTGAAGCCTCCGTCCTCGCCCATGGCGGCATGGGCTATGCGAAAGAATATGACGTGGAGCGCTTCATGCGCGAGGCCATGATCGCCCGCATCGCCCCCGTCTCGCGCGAGATGATCCTGAACTTCATCGCCGAGCGCGTGCTCGGCCTGCCGAAGAGCTATTGACCGCAACACCAAATGCCGGTCCGTTGGCCCACGATCGGCTAGATCGGGGGGGGCCACATGCACAGACTTGTCACCATATCATGCGCTGCGCTGACATTGGCCGTGAGCAATTCAGCGCTTGCCCAGAAGGCGACGCCTGAGATGCCCGCAAGTTGCTGGCGCTACGGTGTTACGTCTGACGGCGTGGGCAGTCGATTCGGCATCAAGGGAACGACAGACGATCGCGTTTTGAGCCGAACGGCTTACTACGCATTGATCAGCAAGAAAGTCTCTGCACGATCGCCGATCGCGGCCACGTCAGGCGCCTTGTTCAAGGTGGAGTACCGTTCGGAAGCCGCTGGGTTGGAAGACGACCTTGAGCTGAGCGGTCTGTTTGTCGAACTCGACAATGTGACCCTCGACAACTCAGTGCGGAACGATCAATTTCAGTATTATACCGACGCCGAGGGCCGTTCGATTTATCTGCGCCTCGTGCCGATGGTCGCGCGCTTCAAGGCAGGAGAGGCTGTCGTTGACGTGCCCTTCAGCACACAAGGCCCTGACTTACTCCGGCAGGATTTGATCATCAGGTTGGGAGCCTACACGTCCACGACATGGCCGCGTGGTCCAAGGCCGGAGTTTGATCCGAAGGCTTCACTGCCGACCGTGCAGCAGATCGACGCCAACTGGCGGAAGGCGGGCACGATGACCATCGAGATTCTTACGACCGGAGACAATCCCACGGTCGCCGCTACATCAGACACGCTCCCCTATCCCGGCGACAAGGCAGCGGCGGAATTCGCGCGCCTGAACGGCAGGGCGTCTGAGATGATCAAGGGCGGCGAGTGCCAGCACATCACTGACTGAGGACACGCCGCAGAAGGGGCACCAGACGCGGCTCCCCACGCTCACGCCAGCGCGCACGTTCCGTTGCGCGGAATAGGTGACTATCACGTCGCCTGTGACCTCTCCGCATCATGCGGCCCTGCGAATGAGCGCCAGAATTCTTGAGTATTTCCGGCTGGCGCCCGAAAATCGGGCGCCAAACGGTCGCACGTGTCGCATGTCATATCGGGTTGGCGTGGCCGCTTCTCCATGTAGCTTTTGCGACAGGATGGATCGGAAGAATTCAGAACCGGGGAGTGAATCGATGACCTGTGCGCCTGCGCCTTCCACCAGCGCCGCTGTGTTCCCGCCGCACCTCATGATGTGGGCCGGCATGTACGCCGTGCTCTTCACCATCGCCGGCGGCATGATCGCCTACATGTACAACCCGGACTGATCCGTCCGCCGATTTACCGCAGCCCTGCGCCCGACTAGCCTGCCCGCGAACACGGGGAGGACGGCATGGGTCGGGTTTCAGGCAAGGTCGCCCTGGTCACCGGCGCGGCGAGCGGCATTGGCCGCGCCTCCGCCGAAGCGCTGGCGCGCGAGGGCGCAACCGTCATCCTTACGGACGTGCAGGAGGGAGAGGAGGCCGCGGCCGCCATCCGCACAGCGGGCGGCAAGGCCCGTTTCCTGCGCCACGATGTCGCCAGCGAAAGCGACTGGCAGTCCGTCATCGCCAGCATCGAACGGCAGGAGGATCGCCTCGACATCCTCGTCAACAATGCCGGCATCGCCGTCGCCGGCCTGATCCACGAGCTGAAGCTGGAAGACTGGCGCCGCCAGATGGCCGTCAATGTCGACGGCGTCTTCCTCGGCGTGAAGACCTCGCTGCCCCTGATGCGTCAGAACGGCAAGGCGCGCGGCGGCTCCATCGTGAACATCTCGTCCATCGCGGGTCTGCGCGGCGCGGCGAACCTCTCGGCCTACTGCACGTCGAAAGGCGCCGTGCGTCTCTTCACCAAGTCCGTCGCCATCGAATGCGCCACGATGCAGGACGGCATACGCTGCAACTCGATCCACCCCGGCCTCATCGAAACGCCGATCTGGAATCAGGTCGTCCCCGGCGCCAACGAACCCATGGACCTCGACGCCGCCGCCGCCCTCCGCGTCCCGTTGCGCCGCAAGGGCTGGCCGGAAGACGTCGCGAAGGTCGTCCTCTTCCTCGCCAGCGACGAGAGCGCCTACATGACCGGCGAGGAGGTCGTGGTCGATGGCGGGATGACGGTGGGGTCGGTGTAGGCCTGCTTTTTGCCGCTCCGCACCTACTGGCTGTTCCGCCACTTCTCCATCGCCGCCGAGATCGCGAACGTCTCGCGGTATTTCGGCGAGTCTGACGGGCGCGGCGGCTTCTGGGATGTCAGCGCCATGATCTCGGCCAGCTTGTTGTGCGCAGGGCCGGACTGGCCCGCGCCGATATACGCGTGCAGTTCCACAAGCGCCGACGACAGCAGGTCGTGCGCGCGGATGACGAAGTAAGGCTCGTCCTCCGCCAGGTTTGGATAAGGGTCGTACTTTGAAGGATTGGCCTTCGAGCCAAGTGGGGCGGTCATGCATGCCTCATGATGATTCGCGGTCAGTCTGTGCGGATTCGGGTTGACTGGCCTCTCCCCGGAAAACCACTTCATGACGGGCTGTGCAACGGTCTATGATGGTTCCCATCGAGGGGAGACCCGCATGGCGGTGAAGAAGAAGGCTGCGGGCAGGCCGAAGGCGCCCGTGAAGAAGGCGGCAAGGACGTCCGCCGCCAAGACCGTCCCAACGGCTGCCTCCGTAGACAGCTACATAGCCGCCGTCGACAACGATGTTCGTCGCAAGGACGCCGAAACCCTGTTGAAGCTGTTCGGGAAGGTTACCGGCTGGAAGGCGCGCATGTGGGGCCCCAGCATCATCGGCTTCGGGAGCTACACCTATACCTACGACAGCGGCCATTCGGGCGAGATGTGCGTCACGGGCTTCAGCCCCCGTTCCGCCGCCATCTCCATCTATGGCGGCCTCTATCCAGACCAGCCCGAAGCCCGGGCCATCCTGCAAAGGCTCGGCAAGCACAGGTCGAGCAAGGCCTGCGTGTACATCAACAAGCTGGCCGATGTGGATATGGCCGTGCTGGAAGCTTATCTCCGCGCCGGCGTGGCGAACATGAAGCGGACCGCGAAAGAAAAGGGCTGGGCCATCGGTCCGGGCTGACATGCGCTCCGACTGCGCAGGACGAAAGCGCCCGTTCCGGGTTCGGGAGGTCTGTCGTGAAACTTGCCTGGATCCTGATTGGCGTCGTCGTTGTCATCGGCGTGCTGACCGCCATCCGGGCCATCAACAACCGTCGCGGCCCGCCCCGGGCCTGAACGTCAGACGCTCAGCCCTTCCGGCGCCACTTTCGCCAGCAGGTCCATCAGCTCCGGCGAACTCGGTATGATCTTGCGCGTGTCCAGGTTCAGCGACACCGCCGCCGCCTCGCTGGTCATCCATGCCGTCCCGGTATCGGGATCGAGGACCCAGTGTATGAAGGAATGCACCTTCTCCTGCCGGAAACCGCGCCCCGAGCGGATGACAAACCTGTCGCCCGCGCGCGGCCAACGGCGATAGGCGATGCGGTATTCCAGCACGGCCCCGCCCATGCGCAGCTGTTCCCCGCGCGCCAGCGCCGCCTCGCGTACTTTCTCGCGCCACGGCCGCAACAGGTGCCCGATGGAATCCGACACCCGCGCGATGAAGAACTCCGGCATCATCGTCCCTGTC
>CAZTMG010000021.1:5064-22264 GCA_964614815.1 uncultured Rhizobium sp.
GCAGCACCACGCCGCGCCCGATCACCGGGGCCTTCACGGCGTCTGCATCCGCCAGCGTCGCGCTGGCCCGCACGGGCGCGCCCATGTCCACCGATCGCGGCGCCGTCTCCGCCGGGGGGAGGTCCTTCAGCGCCCCCAGCCTCGCCCGCGTCTCCGCCGTCCACGGGAACGCCATGCCCGTGCCCACATCGACATGGTCCACCCACGTCCGGAAGGATGCGCATGGCGCGCCGTCCTGATGCGTGATCTGCTGGTAGACAAGCACAGACGCCTCGCTCACCTCCAGCACGCAGCCCGTCATCGTGAAGGGCGCGCCTGCATGCGCCTCCCTGATGAAGCGGATATGCTGGTCGCGCGGCCGCAGCGTCGATTGCGCCCGTTCGCGGAAGGCATGGCCCAGCCCGGCAACATGCGCCAGCTCCGCCAGCCCCTCCATCATCTTCGCGACGTAGAAGCGCACATTCATGTGCCCCATCTCGTCGCATTCCCACGTGTTGATGCTGCCGCGATAGAGTTCGATCATCGCGCCACGACCTTCCACTCGGCCCTCACCGTCGCGCACGTCGGCTCGCCCTTTGCGTCGGTCCCGGGATACGACGCCTCCAGCACCAGCGTTCCGGCCTTCGCGGCCTTGATCATCGCCGGCGTCGGTTCGGGAAGGTCCACTTTGGCCCTGCGACTCCATGCGGCGAGATGCTGTCCCGCCTGCTGCCCCGTCGCCACGTAGACAAAGCGCCGCGTCTTGCCTTCTGTCCGCACGAAGTCGCCGAGGAAGCGCCAGCCCGCTTTGCCTTCCTCCAGCCGAACCGGAATCGCGAACACCAGCGACTTGCCCGCCGACATCACGGCATTAACCGGCGTCAAGTCCTTGTCCTGCAGGCTGTGCATCACGCCCTTGGGCGGCGACGCCACGGTCAGCCGCAGCATCACATTGCCTTTGCTGCCCCCCGCCATGCCGGCTATCCCGCGCAGTTCGCGCAGAGACCCCGTATCTCGATCACGGCGCTGCGCATCCGGAAGTTCACGCTCTCCACGTCCTGCGTCAGCTTCTTCACCGTATCGTTGGCGTGCAGCTCGCCCGCCGTCCCGCACTTGTCGCAGATCAGGAACACCGCTGCATGCCCATGCTTCCAGTGCCCGCAGGCGACATAGGCGTTGAGACTCTCGATCTTGTGCGCCAGCCCCATCTCCAGCAGGAAATCCAGCGAACGATAGACTGAAGGCGGCTTGGCCGCGCCATCGTCGCCCAGATGCTCCAGCAGGTCATACGCCTTTGCGGGCCCGTCCGATTCCAGCAGCAGCGTCAGCACCTTTCTTCGCAGCGGGGTCAGCCGCCCGCCCCGCTGTTCGCAGAGGGTTTCGGCCTCGAGGAGGCTGTCGGAAAGACCCGCAGGGGAGCAGGCGAGATGCGCGTGTGCCATGCCCCCAATGTCGGCTGCTCCGCCGCATTTAACAAGGTCTGTCCGGCGGCCCCGCAGGCGGGTCCGTGCAGTCCCGGAAGACGGATGCTTAACACTGTTTCGCTAGAAATGGCTCCTTATGGACGTCCCGGGGAAAGTCCGACGCATGCTGGCTTCCAGATACGCTCCGCACCTCGCCGTGCTGGCGGTCCTTGCCGTTTCCCGGTTGCTCACGCACGCCCTGGGTCTCAGGCCCGATCCGGCCATCGTGATAGACCACTGGCAGCATATCGACCTGCGCCTGCTGGCCAGCGACCCGCTCGGCTCGCTCTGGGCGCTGCATACGCAGCCGCCCCTGTGGAACGGGTTGATCGCCCTGGCAGTCGCCATCGTCGGCCCGGACGGCGACGCTGTCACCGCCGTGATCCATGGCTTCAACCTCATGATGACAGCAGGGGCGGCGCTGCTCTTCATGTCGATCCTTCGCCGCTTCGGTTTCTCGAACGCCGCCGCGGCGGTCTTCACTGGCTTTGCGATCCTGTCGCCGAACGTCCTGTACTTCGAAACCTACATCTTCTATCCGCACTTCACCTTCTTCCTGGTGACGCTGCTGGTGTGGCTCCTGATGCGGGTCCGGCGCGATGGTCCGCTCTGGCCCGCGGCCGCCGCGCTGGGCGTGCTCGTGCTCCTGTCGCTTGCCTGGGCGATCTTCCATCCGGGCTTCGTCGCCATCGCCGGCGCGGCGCTCGTGGTCTGGAGTCGCGGCTGGCCGCTTACGCGCGCCGCAGTCCCTGTTATCGGACTGGCCGTCGCCGCAGCGCTGGTCGCGGCGCTGCCCACCGTGAAGAACCAGGTCGTCCATGGCATGCCCTCGGCCTCCACCTGGATCGGCCTCAACATCGCGCAGACCGTTCCCGGCGGACAGTCGGGTCCATTAGCCGCCTGCGATTTCGAAACCGCCCATCGCCAGGGCGTTGCCGCCCATGCCGGCGCGGCCACTGATCATCCCCTACTGACGCAGGACTGGAAGCGCCCGGGCGCGCCGAACATGAACCACGCCGGCATGATCGACGCCAGCCGGCATTGCCTCGCGCTGATGAAGGACGAGATCATGCGGGATCCGTTCGGCTGGATCGCCTTCCGCCTCTCCATCATCGCGGGCACGCACCAGCTGCCGCCGTCGAACTACAATGCGGATCCGCTGGGATGGGACGCCATCTTTGGTCCCGCCGAGCGTGTCGCCGACAGCTTTGGCCGTGTCGGGCGTATCGCGATGACCTTCTGGTATCTGATGTTGATCGCCGTGGGGATCTCGCTGATCCGCCGGAACCCGCCGCTCTATCTCTCGTTGCTCGGCGTCATCGTATACTTCACGTTCGCCTCCCATTTCCTCAACGGAGGAGAGCAGGCCCGCATGCGCTACACGATCGAGCCGATCTACCTGCTGTTCAGCGCGGGCCTCCTGGTCGCCGCGCGGCGCAGGTTCGGGCCGCTCGTCGGTCTTCGCGACCCCGATGCCGAGACGGAGGGACAGGTTCGGCAGAGCCGGTCCGCCGTCACGGCCGCCTCATGAAAAATGGCCGATTCGGCCGGGAATCCGGGGGTCAAGGCCCCAAAACGCCCGATTTTCCGGGCTTTTTGCTGTGAAAATTCACGATTTCCCTTGTAAATCGCGCTTTTTCCGCTTTGGCCCCCTCCAATTCCGTGTAAGCAGGGAGCCGGTCTCACCCAACGGAGTCGATCAAGACATGGCCACCGCAACCAAGAAGCAGAACACGATCAGCCTGAAACACATCGCGGCGACCCTCGCTGAAAATCACGAACTGCCGAAAAAGCAGACCGAAGCGATGCTGAACGACGTGGTCACGCTGGTCACGAAGCATCTCAAGAAGGGCGACCGCATCCGTCTCGCCGGTCTCGGCGTCCTCGTGGTCCGCAAGCGCGCCGCCCGCATGGGCCGCAACCCGGCGACGGGCGAGCCGGTGCAGATCAAGGCCTCGAAGAAGGTGGCCTTCCGCGCCGCGAAGGAACTCAAGGAAGCCATCTGACGCCGCCCGCCCTGACTGAACCAGCAGGTGGAGCGCCCGGCCCGCAGTGGCCGGGCGTTCTGTTTTCTGCGTGGCTTGCGCCGCTGGATCGCTGGCGTCGCGGGCGGTCACGCCCGGCCTGCATGCGAACGTGCGTCCGGCGCGTCGCAGCTCAAACCTTGGCGGCCCGCATCGTGGTGCTACGCTCGCGTCCACACCGGAGACCCGCGCCCATGAAACGATTCCTCCCGCTTGCTGTACTGTGGCTGGGTTTCGCCGGCGCCGCCTCCGCGCAGGAACCCGGCGCTCCGCCTGCGCCGTCGTCGATGCGACAGGGTCCGGTCGTCACCCTGCAGACCACCATGGGCGACATCGCGATCACGCTCGATCCCGCGGGCGCGCCGAAGACCGCGGCGCATTTCAGGTCGCTGGTCGAGAGAGGCTATTACGATGGCGCGGCGGTCTATCGCATCGAACCCGGCTTCGTCGTGCAGCTCGGCGATCTCGACAAGGACCTGACCTACCGCCACCCGCCGTTGCCCAACATTCCGCTCGAGACCGAACACAACAGGCACACGCGCGGCGCTGTCGCCATGGCGCGGGGCGAGGAGCCCGACAGCGGCAATTCGGTTTTCTACATCGATCTGGCGGAGAATACCGGCCTCGGCGCCACGCCCGGCGCGCCGCCCAACACGACGGGCTATGCCGTGTTCGGACATGTCACATCGGGCATGGAGGTTGTCGACGCCATCGCCGCGGTCGACCTCAAGCCGGATGGCGGCCCGTTTCCGGGAAAGCTTCCGGCGCAACCCATCATTGTGACCCGGGCCTTCGTCTCGAAGGATTAGGCTGTCGCCGCTGCGACGCGACCATTAACCGGTCGTTTACGAAAAATCTCTGGCGCAAGAACAAAAAGGGAATATAAGGAAGATGAGAACGGAGCGGGAACATGACGGTCGCGATGATGACGATGAACGGGACGGCCTTCGACGGCGCGGTGATCTTCTGCGGGGCCGACGGCCAGGGTTACAGGTTCGAGCGTTTCGCGGCCGAGCAGGACTGGGCGAAGATCGCCGGCATTGTCCTCTTCGCCGCGCCGGAGGGCATGTCCTGGCGCATCATCAGCGTCTCGGACCAGGGCGGAACGGAGGGCGATGTCGCCATCTTCTGGCGCTGGCGCGAGGCCCGTCGCTATGGCGCCACGGCGATCTTCATCCGCCGCAATCCCGATGTGAAGGCGCGTCGCGCCGAAGCCGCCGATCTGGCGCGATGTCTGGAGCCGGTCTGCGCCACAGGATCGGAACTGGCCTGCGAGCTGGAGCGTCTGGCCGCCTGATCCTCACGGAACCTCGTCATCCGGCGCCGGCGGCTCTCTGCCCGTCCGCGCCGGGCCTGGGACGGGAAGCGGGCCCGCGGATTGATCCGCGGGCCCGATTCATGCGTCAGGGGGCTCGCCTACTGCCCCACGCCGCCGCCGGGCGGGCGCAGCGCCTCCTGGCTCGCCGCCGATTTGGCGAGGCGGGCCAGTTGCACGAATTCTGCGCGATAGCCGAACGTGTCCTTGCCCTTCGCTCCGTTTGCCAGATCGATCACCGCATCCCAGCCGAACGCCTTGTCCAGATAGGGATCGCCCCGGAGCAGCGAGCCATAGCCGGCCACCGCCGTTGCGAAGCGTGTCGATTCCGGCGCCTGCGCCAGGGTTGGAACCTCATCCGCCGCTGTGATCGGCCGCGTGATGAGTCTGGATGCGTCCTCGCCCGGCAGCTTGTAGCGCACCTTGAGGAAGGCGATCTCGTCGGCATGGACGGCCGTCGCCGGCTGCGGTGCGGGCTGGTAGCGGCTCGGGTCCACCAGCCTCGCAGGCGAGCCCGCCGGCGTGATCTCGTAGATCGCTGTCACGGAGGACCCGGCGCCGATCTCTCCGGCATCGACCTTGTCGTTGTTGAAGTCCTCCCTGTTGAGGAGGCGCGTTTCGTAGCCGATCAGACGATACTCCGCCACCTTGGCCGGATTGAACTCGACCTGAATCTTCACATCGTTCGCGATCGGGAACATCGATCCGGAAAGATCGTCGTTCAGCACCTTGCGGCCCTCGTTGAGCGTGTCGATGTACGCTGCGATGCCGTTGCCGGCCTGCGCCAGTTTTTGCATCAGCAGGTCGTTGTAGTTGCCGCCCCCGAAGCCGAGGATCGAGAGATAGATCCCGCTTTCCCGCTCGCGGCTCACGAAATCCTCAAGCTGCTCGGGATTGTTGATGCCCACATTGAAATCGCCGTCGGAGAGCAGGATGACGCGATTGACCCCGTCCTTCGAGAAATTCTGTCTGGCGAGGGAGTAGGCGAGTCGCAGGCCCTCGCCCCCGGCCGTGGATCCGCCGGCGCTCAGCCGGTCCAAAGCCGCGAGGATCCTGGCCTTGTCCGCCCCCGATGTCGGCTCCAGCACCGCCCCGGCCGCGCCCGCATAGACCACGATCGACACCTTGTCGTCGGCGTCCAGCTCATCGACCAGCATCTTGAGCGACTTGATCGCCAGCGGCAGCTTGTTGTCCGCCGCCATGGAACCCGAAACATCGATCAGCAGCGTGAGATTCAGCGGCGGGCGTGCGTCCTTCGCGATGTCATAGCCCTGTACCGCCACATGCATCAGCTGCCGCCCCTCGCTCCACGGCGAGGGCGCGATCTTCACCGTTGTCTCGAACGGCGTCGCCTTCGATTTCGGCAGGGCGTATCCGTAGTCGAAGTAATTGATCATCTCCTCGATGCGCACAGCGTCCTTCGGCGGCAGATGGCCGGCGTTCAGCATGCGGCGTACATTCGAATAGCTCGCTGTATCGACATCGATGGAGAAAGTTGAAACCGGCTCCTGCGCCGCCACCTTCACCCCATTGATGGGGACGTCCTCATAGTTCTCGCGGTTCACGTCGCCCGGCATGGGCTGGGCGATGAAACCGCCGGCAGTAATCATGCTGTTCGGCTGCATCATGCGCGGGGTGGGTGCGGGGAGGCCAACCGGTGGCGGAGGCGCATAGGCGGGGATTTCTGCGGCGGCGACAGCCTCATCCGGCAGCGCCTTGGACTGGTCCGGCTCGACCAGGCGCGTCCGGCTGGCTCGCATTCCGTCGTCTGGTCCGCCGCCAGGACCGGCGGTTCCGCAGGCTGCCAGCGCGGCGAGGGAGGCTGAGGAGGCGAAGCAGAGCAAGTGAAGGCGTTTCATGGCGGGTCCCCTTTCTGGTCCAGGCAGAAGGGATCAGGCGCGCCGATTGGGGCGGCTTCACGCCGAATTACAGACGTAATCCAGGCTATTGCGCCGGGCGCGCGGACGGCTTGTAGCTGGCGATCCAGGCCCCGATGTCCGCCTCCACCACATGCAGGGGACGCGGCCCTGGCGTCAGGATCGCGTCATGAAACGCCTTGAGATCAAAGCTCTGGCCGAGTTCACGCTGCGCCGCCGCGCGCAGCCGGCGGATCGTTTCCCGTCCCACCATGTAGGACACGGCGACCCCGGGCCGGATGGCGTAACGGTCAACCTCCATCTCTGCGGTCTGTTGCGTGACGCCGACAGTGTCGACGAGATAGGCGATCGCCTCATCGCGCGTCCAGCGCTGCGCGTTGACGCCCGTGTCCGCCACCATCCGCGCCGCGCGGAGCAGCAGGGATTGCAGATAGCCGATCCGTCCCAGCGGGTCGGCCTGGTAGGCGCCCATTTCCGCCGCGAGATCCTCCCCATAGGTCGCCCATCCCTCACTGAAGGCCGGAGAGGCGATCAGGTAGTCGATCACGGCGCGATTGGGCTGGGTTCGGGCAACCTCGACCTGCAGATGGTGGCCGGGCGCCGCTTCATGGAAAGTCAGCGACGGAATCGTCCAGGTAGGGAAGTCCGCGGTCGAACGCAGGGTGATGTTGTAGACAGCCGGCGCCGAACCATCGATCGGCGCGCCGCGATAATAGGCCTTGGAGGCCGTGTCCTGAGCGATGCGTGGCGTCTCGCGCACCACGATCCCCGCGCGCTTCGTGCTGTTGGACAGGCGTGCGGCGACGCCGTTCGCCCATTTCATCCGGTTGTCGATCATGGCCATCATGGCGAGCCGGCCTTCCGGGGTATCCGCGAATTGCAGATCGGGGCGTTGCGACAGTGTCCGCAGCCGCGCGCCGACTGTCCCTTCCGCCAGTCCCGCTTCCACGAGCAGGGGATCAAGCTCCGCCGACAGCTGTTCGACCAGCTGTCGGCCCATGTCGTTGATCTGCACCGCGGTGAGAGTCGTGGTGGTGTGCAGGCGGAGGAGGTCGGCGTAATATGCGTCGCCGTCCGGCAGCTGCCACACGCCCGGTTCCAGCGGCGCTTTCGCGAGCGCGCTTTCGAGCAGCGTATTGAGCGCGACATACTCGTCCTTGATGGCTCCGCCCACCAGTTCAGCCGCCTGGGCCGTTAGCCTGGCGATATCCTCCTCGGGAATGTCCGTCACCTGCGCCAGCGCTTCGGTGAAGTAGAGCAGCAGGGCGTGGTCGCGCGGATTGGCGGGCGTCAGCTGGCGCGCCTTGTCAAGCGTGCGCTGGAGGACGGAACGCGGTGGAACAATTCCGGCGTCGAGATCGACCTGGAAGCGGCGCCGTTCGTCGCGCATCGCATCGTCCATCAGCTCCAGCCGCTTGAGCCAGGCGTCGGCCTCGGTCCGCGTGGTCACGGGAGAATGCAGCGTCATGAACTTGACAAGATCGACGAAGGCGCCGTCGGCAAACGTGATCACATAGGGGCTGGACCAGCCGAGGCCGGTCACCCCATAGCCTCGCGCGTCCACGGCGACCGACACTTCGAGCGCCGCGCGGATGGCGTCATAGCTTCGCCTCACCGCCGGGGAGAGGGTTGTCCGGTCGATCCGTTCGAACGCCGCCAGATAGTCGAGCCACTCGGTCCGGGCGCGCTCCGTCACCGCCATGGACCGGTCATTCAGCAGGTCGGCATAGGGACGGCCAAAGGCGGCCGGTGAAAGACCGATCATGTCGGCCTCCTCCGGCATGCGCTGGATCTCGCTCACGCCGAACCGTTCGATCAGGCTGGTTGCCGTTGGGTCAGAGTTGACGGTCGCAGGCGAGCAGGCCGCCGGAATCAGGCCGGCCAACACGGCGAACGCGGCTCCGAATGGCGATCTCCAGGCCCGCAAAAACATATGATTCGCTTTGGTTGAGGCGGCTGGAGTTTTCCGATAAGGACCGCCCAGCATCAAGTCAGGAGCCTGTGTATGAGCACCCCCGCCCCCGGCGGCCAGCCGGAGTTGACCGGCCAGGTCATGTTTTACAAGCGCCCGGAGCCGCTGTCGCTCGAACGGCACAGGGAGCTGGGCGTGAAGCAGATCGCCGCCCCGTTTTCCTTCCTGAAATCGGCCCATGCCGTGCCGATCACGGTCAGTGAATTTGGCGTTGCGGCAACCTGCTTCCCGATCATTTTCGTCGGCCCGGAAAAAACCCCGGTCGCCGTGATGGGCGTTCGCCAGAATGAGAACGAGTATGTGGATTCGGCTGGCCATCCGGACCAGGACGCCTACCTGCCGGCCTTCGTGCGTCGCTATCCGTTCGTTTTCGCCTCGGACCCGAAGAGCGATCGGCTGCTGCTTTGTGTGGACACGGCCGCCGAGATGGTGTCCAGCACGCCTGACGTGAAGTTTTTCGACGGGGATCAGCCGTCCAAATTCACCCAGGACGCGATCGAGTTCTACAAGGAGTTCGAGCGCCAGCGCCGCGCCACGGTCGAATTTGTCGAAATGATCGACAAGGCCTCTCTTTTCGAGCAGAAATCTGTCGCCTTCACGCCGCGCGATGCCCAAGGCAATCCGGGTCCGACGCAGAAAATCGCAGACTACTGGGCGATTTCCGAGGATGGTCTGAACGCCCTTCCGGACGCGAAATTCCAGGAAATCCGCAACACGGGCGCCCTGGCGGCGATCTATGCCCACATGGTGTCGCTGATGAACTGGCAGCGCGTGATCCAGCGCACGATGCGCCGCATCGCGCAAGCCAGCGCAAACTAGGCTTTACAGGCGCGTTATCGGGGCAGGTCCATCCCTCACGTTCCGGCGAGGGGGATGGACCTGTTGCATTTGGGCCCCTTACTTGGGATTCAGGACCCCGGTGCAGGCTTGGCTTGCCCGCCGTGTCATGAGCCGTTCCGGATCGAGGTTGTCGGGTGCGCCAGGATTTCCCGCGAGTCGCAAGGTTGCTGGCCGTTCTGCTCGCGCTTGCGACGGCGGCCGTTGCGCTGGCCGCCCCGGCTGCCGCCCAGAAGACCGCAAGCAGCGCCCATGCCGAGGGGACGCTCCTGCTCGAGCGGGCGGCCGCAACCCCGGGAGACGCCTTCCTGGGCGCCCTGCGCCTCAGGATGGCCGAAGGCTGGCACGTCTACTGGAAGAATGCGGGCGACAGCGGCTTGCCTCCGACAGCAGCGTGGGCGTCGTCCCCCGAGGTGACAGCGGGCGACTTCCAGTTCCCCACGCCGCACGCCATCCCGCTGCAAACGCTAATGAACTATGGCTACGAGCAGGAGGTCGTCTTCCCCTTCGAGGTGAAGATCGCCCCTGAAGCCGCGACCGGCCGCCCGCTGACCATTGGCGCCAGGTTTGAGTATCTGATCTGCGCCGACATCTGCATCCCGGAAGATGTGACCCTGTCCCTGACGCTGCCGGTTGCGGCCTCGCCGTCGGCAAATGCGGACGACAGCGCCATCATTGCCGGCGCGCTGCCTGCCATCCCGGTTCCGCTGACGGGGCAGGCGGTGGTCGAACGCGCCGGCGACACATTCAGGCTTGGCGTGATCGACGCCGGCGTCGCCGAAGCCGTGAAGTCGGCGAAGACAATCCGTTTCTTCCCCAACGGCCCCGACATTCTCCATGCCGCCCCCCAGATCGTCCGCACCGGCCTGGACGGCGTATCGGTTGAACTGAAGGTGTCCAGCTTCGCAAAGCCGGACCAGACCACCCTGGATGGCGTCATCGGGATCGAATCCACGGATGGAAAGACACGCGGGTGGGATGTTTCCGCAGCCGCCGGCGTCGTGCCCGCCAGCGTGACGACGGCCCCGTTCTTCGCCAGCGCGGCGACGGCTTCCGGGACGATGTTGCCGATCGACCAGCTGCTCGCCGTGCTGGGCCTGTCCTTCCTCGGCGGCCTGGTGCTGAACCTGATGCCCTGCGTGCTGCCGGTGCTGACGATCAAGGCGGCCAGCCTTGTCCATACGGCGCACGATCCGAAGGAGTCGCGGGCGCATGGCCTCGCCTATCTCGCGGGCGTCGTCGTCTGCTTCGCGGCCATCGGCGGCATTCTCGTGGGGCTGAAGGCGGCGGGAGATACGTCGGCTGGCCTGGGCTTCCAGCTTCAGTATGCATGGGTCACGGCGATCTTCGCGCTGGTGATGTTCGCCGTGGGGTTGAACCTGCTGGGCGTTTTCGAGGTTGGCGCATCGCTGATGGGCGTCGGCGGCAGGCTGGCGGACAAGGGCGGCGTTTCGGGCGCCTTCTTTACCGGCCTGCTGGCGGCCTTTGTCGGAGCCCCCTGTGTCGGTCCCTTCATGGCCACCGCCGTGGGCGCGGCGATGACGCAGCCCGCGCCGGTCGTGATGGGCATTTTCGTGATGATCGGCATTGGACTCGCCGCCCCCTTTGTCCTGCTGAGCTTCACGCCGGCCTTCGCGAAGATCCTGCCCAAGCCGGGCAAGTGGATGGTCACCTTCCGGCAGGCGCTGTCCTTCCCGATGTTCCTGACGGCGCTGTGGCTGCTCTGGGTGTTGTCGGC
This sequence comes from uncultured Rhizobium sp., assembly GCA_964614815.1. Lineage (GTDB taxonomy): Bacteria > Pseudomonadota > Alphaproteobacteria > Caulobacterales > Hyphomonadaceae > UBA7672. Next base: position 16,270 of record CAZTMG010000021.1, read on the forward strand.
GCAGGCGGGAGCGGACGGCGTGATCTGGGCGCTGGGCGGAGCCATCGCCCTCTCCTTTGGCATCTGGCTCGCAACGAAACTGGGCGGCAACCTCGTGGGCCGGGTGGTTTCCGCCGCCGTCATCCTCGCCGCCTTCGCCGTCCCAGTCCTGGGAACGGTTGCGCCAAGGGCCGAGGCCGCGGTCGTCACGCCCGGTACGTGGTCGCCGCAGCGGCTGGCGGAATTGCGCGCTGAAGGCCGTGTGATCTTCGTGGATTTCACCGCCCGCTGGTGCGTCACGTGCCAGGTGAACAAGGGCGCGATGCACGATCCGGCCGTGCAGAAGACCTTCGCCGACTTCAACGTGGCGTTTCTTGAGGCGGACTGGACCAATAAAGACAGTGTGATCTTCGAGGAGCTCAAGCGGCATGGCGCTGGCGGCGTGCCGCTGTATCTTGTCTATCCGGCCTCAGGCGGCGAGCCGCGCAAGTTCGACGGCCTGTTGTCGGTAGGGCAGATTCAGCAGGCCGTGAAGGAAGCGGCCGGGTCCGTCTAGGGAAGCTGGGAAGGTCTTGATCCGGAAGGGGAGAAGCAGGATGGGCATCTCGAAACGCGAACGCATTCCCGTCATCTTCGGCGCGGCCGCGGCTGCGGCGATCACCGTCGGGGCGCTCATAACCTCCAGCGCCAGCGCCGCCCCTCCGGGCAATGCGGCGCCGCCGTTCAAGGAGGTGAATACGGCGGGCCAGGAAATCTCGCTCGAGGACTTCAGGGGCAAGACCGTGGTTCTGGAGTGGACGAACGATGGCTGCCCGTTCGTGAAGAAGCACTATGCCTCGAAGAACATGCAGGAGACCCAGGCCGCCGCCGCGCAGGACGGCGTTGTATGGCTGTCGGTGATTTCTTCCAAGCCGGGCGCGCAGGGCCATGTCAGCGCTGCGCAGGCCGACAAGCTTACCGTCGAGCGGGGTGCGAAGCCGACGCACGTTCTGCTCGATCCCGACGGTTCGATGGGCCGGGCCTACGGCGCCAAGACGACGCCGCACATGTATGTCATCACGCCTGATGGAAAGATCGCCTACAACGGCGCCATCGACTCGATTCCGTCGAACAAGGTCGACGATGTCCCGAAGGCGACGAACTATGTGAAAGCCGCCCTCGCCAGCCTGAAGGCGGGCAAAGCGCCGGACCCGGCGCTGACCGTGCCCTATGGCTGCGATGTGAAATACTAAAATCCTTGACGGCAGGCCAATGCGTCGCCGCGAGCTTCTGGCTCGCGGCGCTTCTGTTTAACTGACTCGCCGTCGGCGCGACGGCCTTGATCCGGTCGGCCAGCATCAGCATTCCGGCCGTCGCCGGGGCGGCAAGAAACGGCTTCATGTCTTAAGTCTGGCGCGTCCTGTTAGGGCTTCACCAAGCCGCACATGGTGATTGAGGTGCAACGTTGCGGGCGGCGGCCCTATGGGCTAAGCCGCAGACCCATGACGGATGGTCATCATGTCGAACGAGCAAGAGCGGCGGCCCGAGGCGCGCAAGCCGCGCGGATTTCCTGACAGGACGGCGGCGGTTATCGCCGCTGAACGGAAGCTCGTCGACTCGATAAGCGCGGTTTACCAGCGCTGGGGCTTCGACGCCCTCGACACCGGCCCATTCGAATATGTCGACGCCCTCGGCAAGTTCCTGCCCGACACTGATCGTCCGAACAGCGGGGTCTTTGCCCTGCAGGACGATGACGAGCAATGGATCGCCCTGCGCTACGATCATACGGCGCCGCTTGCCCGTTACGTGGCCGAGAATTGGGAGCGGATCCCGAAGCCCTTCCGCCGTTATTCGGCCGGGCCGGTCTGGCGGAATGAAAAGCCGGGCCCGTTCCGCTTCCGCGAATTCATCCAGTGCGATGCTGACAGCGTCGGCGTCGCGGGTCCCGCGGCCGACGCCGAGATGATCGCCATCGCCGCAGAAGCGATGCAGGCGGCCGGCGCCGGTCCGGGCGAGTATGTCATCCGGGTGAACAGTCGCCAGCTGCTTGACGGGCTGATGGAGTCCGCCGGCGTGGTGGAGGCCGCGCAGCGCGGTGTGGTGATGCGCGCCCTCGACAAGTTCGACAAGTTCGGGGTCGAAGGCGTTTCCCTGCTTCTGGGCAAGGGCCGAAAGGACGAGTCCGGCGACTTCACGCCGGGCGCCGGGCTGGCTGCCAGCCAGATCGACGTGCTGCTTGCGTTCATCACGGCGCGTTCGGTCACGCGGGCCGAAACGATGCGGAAGCTCGCCAGCACGGTGGGCATGACGCGCGCAGGGGCTGCAGGCGTGGCCGAGCTGGCGGAGATCGAGACGATCCTCAACGCGCTTGGTCTTGACGAGGCTGCGGTCGCGTTCGATCCATCCGTCGTGCGCGGTCTCGAATACTATACTGGCCCTGTCTTCGAGGCGGAGTTCCTGCGCGAGTTCCGCGATGCGGACGGCAGGCCGATGAAGTTCGGTTCTGTCGGCGGCGGCGGCCGCTATGACGGTCTCGTGGCCCGCTTCCGCGGCGAACCTGCGCCGGCGACCGGTTTTTCCGTCGGCGTCAGTCGCCTTGCCGCGGCGATGGCGGCAAGCGGTGAGGAGCAGGTGCAGGGGCCCGTCCTCGTGCTGGTGCTCGACAGGGACCAGATGGCCGACTATGCGGCCCTCGCCTCGGACCTCCGCCGCGCGGGCGTGCGCGCGGAGATGTATCTCGGCTCGTCCGGCATGAAACCGCAGATGAAGTATGCCGACCGCCGCAAGTCTCCGGCCGTTGTCATTGTGGGCGGAAACGAACGCGAGAAGGGCGTCGTCACCATCAAGGATCTCAACGTGGGCGCCGCCGCCGCCAGGGGGATGACCGACAACGAAGCCTGGCGCACGGAGCGGCCGGGGCAGTTCGAATGTCCGCGCAGCGAGATGGTTGCGCGCGTCAAGGCGATTGTAGGTCAATCGTGAGCCTGACGCCGGAAGCCGCAGCGGCCCTCGCGCGCCTTGCGCGGGTAAGCGGCGTGAAGGCCGAGCCGAAAACGTTGTTGCCGGCGGAAGTGATCCTTGAGCTTTCCGGCGAGGCAGTCCGCTCGCGCCTGTGCACCTTCACTGACGCCAGCGGGGCCGAACATTGCCTGCGGCCCGATCTGACGACGCCGATTGCGCTGATGGTGGCGACAGGCGAGCTGCCCGTGGCGCGGTATCACGGCGCCGGGCCGGTCTATCGCCTCCCGCCGCGCGGGTCGGATGATCCGGTCGAGCACTTGCAGATCGGCTTTGAATGGTTCGGCAACGTGGCTTCGTCAGCCGAGGATGCCGAGGCGCTGGGCGTGGCTCTGGAAGCCGCGCAGGCAGGCGGCGTTTCCGGGGCGAGGGTGCGCTTTGGCGATGTCGCCATCTATCACGCGCTGCTCGCCGCCTTGCCGCTGTCGCCTCAATGGCGCGACCGGCTGCGCCGCGCCTTCAGTCGCCGCAAGGGACCGCGCAAGCTGCTGGAGGCTGCGCTGGGGCAGGCCGACATGGCGGATGTCGCGCGGCGTATCGGAGCGCTCGACGCCGAGGAGGCGACGCGCGCCGTCGAGGCGGAGCTGGCGGCGATGGGCGTCGAGGCGGTGGGACGGACGCCGGCCGAGATCGCCCGACGGCTGCGCGAGAAGGCGACCGATCCTCTGCCGGAGCCGGGCGTGTCGGCTGTGCTGGCCAGCTATCTCGATCTTTCCATGCCGGCCGCCGACAGCGCCGCGGCGCTGGAGCAGTTTGCCGCCGATGTCGGGCTCGACATCTCGCCAGCTCTTGAAGTCTACGCCGAGCGGATCGCGCTGATCGCCAGGCTGAAGCCGCCCTTCTGGACGAACGCCACGTTCAGCGCCGAGGCCGGCCGGCGGTTCGAATACTATGACGGCTTTGTCTTCGAACTGGCCCATGCGGACGCCCCGGACCGCCCCATCCTGTCGGGCGGTCGCTATGACGGGCTGATCGCGCGTCTGAGCGCAGGCGACGTTGAGGCGACGGGCGTGGGCGCGGCCATCCGTGCGGACCGTCTGGGCCGGAGGGCGGGGCAATGAGCGGGCTGACCCTGGCTGTCCCATCAAAGGGGCGCCTCAAGGAACAGACGGAGGACTTCTTCAGTCAGGCGGGATTCCCGCTGGAGCCGCTCGGCGGCGCACGGGGATATCTGGCGCGCATCGCGACGCTCCCTGCGATCGAGGTGCGCCTGCTGTCGGCCTCGGAAATCGCAGCCGGCGTTTTGGCGGGCGATGTGCATTGCGGGGTCAGCGGCGAGGATCTGTTGCGTGAACAGGCGGGGGATCTTGAGCGTGTCGCTCATCTCCTTGCGCCGCTCGGGTTCGGTCGCGCCGATCTGGTCGTCGCAGTTCCGGCAAGCTGGCTCGACGTCGAGACGATGGCGGATGTGGATGACGTCGCGGCCCGGCTGGAGGCCACGACCGGGCGCAAGCTGCGGGTGGCGACAAAATATGTCCGCTCGACGCGACGCTTCTTCACCGAAGAGGGTGTTGGGCATTACCGCATCGTCGAAAGCGCAGGCGCCACTGAAGGCGCGCCGGCGGCGGGTGTTGCGGACATTGTCGTCGACATCACGACCACAGGGGCGACCCTTAGGGCGAACGGCCTGAAGGTTCTCAATGACGGTGTAATCCTGCGAAGCCAGGCGCAGCTCGCTGCTTCGCTGGAAGCGGAATGGTCGCCGCATGCGCTCGACACGCTCCGTACGCTGATCGAGGGGCTGGAGCGCAAGGCCGGTGTCCGGACGACGCGGTTCGAGGATTTCCGGCGTTCGCTGAACCATACGGGGGCGTGATCGGCCGCGAGGCGGATTCTGTCCGGTATCGTCACAATCGGTGGAATGTTGCGTCTGCGAAGGCAAAACGAAGCGATTCCTTGCAGCCGTCGATTCCTCCGCAGGATAGTTCAGCCAAAGCTTACCCGGCGCTGATAACGCGCGTGTAAGAACGCGCTTGACTCATTCAAGTGTTCGGGTGAAAGTTATTTCCGAACTGCTTCGGCGGTTTGGCGTTTCGGGGAGGAAACGCTCGTATCAGACCCTTCTAGTGGCGGCGCGTTCATCGCGCCGCCCTTTTTCTTTTGAGCCCGCCTGATCCTTGTCGTTTGTCGTCTGTGCGGGTCTGCCCAGGACCTTCCCAGATCTGACCTGTCTGGTCGATGAACAGGTTCGCGCGAGGGGCGAACGCGATGCGCCTGCCGCCGAATCTGGCGCCTGTGGCCCGCCTGGGATCAAAAAGAAGTCGGGGCGGCCCGTTTCCGGACCGCCCCGCCAACTGGCATTCTGAAGTTCTGTTTTATCTGGCTCGCCCGGGGTCAGGATGGGCTGCCGTCGAACTTCTCGAAAAACAATAAATACACATTGAAAGTCGATCAATCCGGTCAGGGGGACGCTACGGCAGAATCTGGAGTGAAATCCGGATCGGGATCGTTTTCCGTCCAGGCTCGAACAGGGGAAAGGACGTTCTGGCGATGTGATGATCGGGCGTATCGGATTTCGCCGGATGCTGCGGCAGTCGAAGATTGCTGTTGGTAGACGAGCAAGTGTTCACGCAGTCGTGAATACGGCGACGCGCCCGGGACGCAAGAAGGGCGGCCCGCGAGGGCCGCCCTTCCGGTCTCCAGTCGACAGGGTCGTGGATGGACTAGAAATCCATTCCGCCCATGTCCGGCATTCCGCCGCCGGCGCCGTGCGAGTGGCCGGCCTCTTTCTTCGGCGCGTCGGCGATCGCAGCTTCCGTGGTGATCAGCAGACCGGCCACCGAAGCGGCGTTCTGCAGGGCCACCCGGACCACCTTCGCCGGGTCGATGATGCCCATCTCGACCAGGTCGCCATACTCTTCCGTCTGCGCATTGAAGCCGAACGTCTTGTTGGCTTTCTCGGCGCGGATGCGGCCGACGACGATCGAGCCCTCGACGCCAGAGTTTTCCGCGATCTGGCGGATGGGGGCTTCCAGCGCCTTGCGGACGATGGCGATGCCGGCCTGCTGGTCGGCGTTGT
>CAZTMG010000022.1:0-1933 GCA_964614815.1 uncultured Rhizobium sp.
CGGCGCAGCTTGCCGGGTCCGAGATTCTCGAGAGCCTCGGCATCGCGGGACGCGTGCTCGACGCCGATCCCGATGCGCGACTCGTGACCCGCCGCGACGGCGTTGTCCTTTATGCGAACGCCGCCTATGTCACGCTCGCGCGCGAGGCTGGCGTCATCGGCCCGGCTGGGCTTCCGCCGCGCATCGACCGCCTGTTCGCACAACAGGGCGCGGAAGCGACCAAGGTGTTCAGGCTTTGCCGGGCTGCGAAAAGCGCCGCAACGGCGGAAGAGATCGTATACCAGCAAATCGGCCTTGCCGGCGGCGGCGCGCGCCGGCGCTTCGAAGTCTCGACCCGACCGATCGCGGACGCGGACGAGTTCATCGCCTGGCGCCTGCGCGAGCTGCCGATCGAGGAAAAGGAGCACGACGTCCTCGCCGCGTCCTACGCGGATTTTCCGCGGCCCGTCTTCGCGCTTGAAAAATCGGGACAGATCGCCTGGGCGAATGCGGCGATGCGCGCGGCGCTCGGCCTTGCCCGGCACGAGTTGCATCATGCCAACGATGTCATCCTCGGCGAGACAGCGGACGCAGTGCGAGCGCTGTGGCGCGCCGACGGAGCCGCCGTTCCGGCCGTCGTGCGTCGCCGTGACGCCGACCCATCGGACGCGACCTTCGCCGCCTTCCGCCGCGGCGGCGCCGGAGAGGGGTTCGTTTGCGTGGAGATGACGCTCGCGCCGGAGACGCCCGAGTCCGAGGCGACGGACATGTCGGGCGACATTTCCGAGGCGCCGTTCGGGCTCGCCGTCATTGAGGGCGAGATCGGCCGCGACGCGCGCATCGTCGAGGCGAACCGCACGTTCCTTGAGGCCTTCGACTGGGCGAAGAAGAACACGCCGCTCGCGCGCGTCTTTTCAGGAGAAGCGATTGACGAAATCGCCGAAGAGGTGCGGCGCCGCGTCGTGTCCGGGGGGCATCCGCGGGTCATCGACGCCGTCGTCGGGTCAGGGCCCGCGGCGCGGACCTACGGCCTTTACGCGCGCCCGCAGAAGCGCAAGCGCGGCTCCTATGGCGTGCGCCGCATCTTCCTCTACACGCTCGACATCACCGACCGGAAGCGCATGGAGCAGGATCATGCGCAGGACCAGAAGCTGAAGGCCATCGGCTTCATCGCCGGCGAGGTCGCCCACGACTTCAACAACCTTCTGCAGGTCATCCAGGGCAATTGCGAGCAGCTGATGCTGCGCCACCCGGCCGGCGATCCCGCCTATCAGGATCTCGTGCTCATCCGGGAGAACGCGCAGCGGGCGGCGAACCTGACGAAGCAGCTCCTCGCCTATTCGCGCACCCAGACGCTGACCCGAAAGGTGCAATCGATCACTGACATCCTGATCGACTTCTCGCGCTTCCTCGACCGCGCCGTCGGCGAGAAGGTGAAAGTCGAATTCGTCAATGGGCGCGGCCTGCCGGACGTCAAGGTCGACCGCAATCAGCTCGAAACCGCGATCATGAACCTCGCCGTCAACGCACGCGACGCGATGGCGCCGCAAGGGGGCGTGCTTACGATCAGGACGAGCCTCGTTCCCGCCGCCGAGGTCAGGGCGAAGGCGATCGCCGGCCTCCCCGCGCAGGACTATGTCCTGCTGGAAGTCGCCGACACCGGCCCCGGCGTGCCCGCCGACATCATCGACAAGATCTTCGACCCCTTCTTCACGACGAAGGAGGAGGGCAAGGGCACCGGCCTCGGGCTTTCGACCGTACACGGAATCATCGGCCAGATGGGCGGCGCGATCACCGTTGAGAACGCTGAAGCCGGCGGCGCCGTCTTCAAGGTCTATCTGCCGGCGCATGCCGGCGGCGCCGAGGAGCAGGCGGCGCCTCAGGAAGCGGCGCCTGCGCCCGCCGGCGATTATTCCGGTTCGGGGCGCATCCTTGTCGTCGAAGACGAAGACCC
>CAZTMG010000022.1:1954-8947 GCA_964614815.1 uncultured Rhizobium sp.
GTAAGCCGGCGCTGGCCGGCAGATCGATGGCGGCGCACGACCGAGGACGGCGCCGCCGCGCTCGAAATCCTGGCCGGCGACCGCGATTTCGACCTCATCGTCTCCGACGTCATGATGCCGGAGATAGACGGGCCGAGCTTCATCGCCAGGGCCCGGGAGGAATTCGGGGTCGCGGCCCCGGTCATTTTCATGTCGGGTTATGCGGAAGCCTCGGTCCGACAGCAGATGGATGCGATCGAGGGCGTTCGTTACATTCAAAAGCCCTTTCCGATGGCGGCGCTCGGCGCAAGCGTCAAAGACGCGCTGCAGGCGCGCGCGGCGGTTACGCGCCTTTCCGGAGCGCCATCTCTGGGTTAGGGATCGCCCATGAGACAAGTCGTCTTCGACCTGGAAACGACCGGCTTTCGCTATGACGAAGGCCATCGGATCGTCGAGATCGGCGCTGTCGAGCTTGTTCGCGGCGCCATCACCGGCAAGACCTTTCACACCTATGTCAACCCGCGGCGCGACGTGCCGGACGGTGCGGTGAAGGTGCACGGGCTGACCGAGCGGTTCCTCCAGGATTTTCCGCCGTTTGAGGACGCGCGGGTCGCAGACGCCTTCCTCGCCTTTATCGCCGACGCCGAACTCGTCGCCCCCATCCTGGAGGAGGCGAACAAGCTGGCGCGCGACGTGCTCGCCCCGCTGAATCCGATCGGCCACAAGACGGGCGCGCGGCTCACCGAAACTGGCGTCATCGCGGCCCCTGGCCTCTCGGACGCCTATCGCCAGTTCGTTGAGGGCGGGTGGATGGGCCTTGCCTTTCCCGAGCGGTTCGGCGGGCAGGGCCTGCCCAAGCCGCTCGCGCTCGCCGTGTTCGAGATGATCCATGGGGCCAACATGGCGTTCGGCCTGTGCCCATTGCTCTCCTTCGGCGCCATCGAGGCGATCCTCGCCCACGGCACGGACGAACAGAAACAGACCTATCTGCCCAGACTGATCTCCGGCGAATGGACCGGCACGATGAACCTCACCGAGCCGCAGGCGGGCTCGGACGTTGGCGCGCTGACGACCCGGGCCGTCCCCAATGAGGATGGCTCCTACGCCATCACCGGTCAGAAGATCTTCATCACCTGGGGCGATCACGACATGACGCCCAACGTGATCCAGCTGGTGCTCGCGCGCCTGCCGGATGCGCCGGCCGGATCGAAGGGGATTTCGCTCTTCGTCGTTCCGAAGTTTCTCGTGAAGGCAGACGGCTCGCTGGGCGACCGCAACGCGTTCAAATGTATCGGTCTTGAACACAAGATGGGTATCCACGCCTCGCCCACCTGCGTCATGGAATATGCCAACGCGAAGGGGTGGCTCATCGGCGAACCCAACAGGGGTCTGGCCGCCATGTTCACGATGATGAACTCGGCCCGCCTCAACGTCGGCCTCGAGGGCGTCGCCGTTGGCGAAGCCGCGCTGCAAGCCGCTCTCGCGTACGCGAAGGAGCGCAAGCAGGGCTCCATCCCGGGCGAGAAGGGCGCAGTCCCGATCATCCGCCATCCAGACGTGCAGCGCATGCTGCTCGCCATGGCGGCGAGCGTGCAGGCCGCCCGCGCCATCTGCTATGCCTGTGGCTCGGCCGCGGATCTGGCTGAACACCACCCGGACGAAGCCGCCCGGAAGTTGGCCAGGGCGCGCGAGGACCTGCTCACACCCATCGCCAAGGCTTGGTCCACCGACCGCGCCGTCGACGTGACCAATCTCGGCGTCCAGATCCATGGCGGCATGGGCTTCATGGGCGAGACTTCAGCCGCCCAATACTATCTCGACGCCCGGATCACGCCTATCTACGAGGGCACCAACGGCATTCAGGCGATCGACCTCGCAGGGCGCAAGCTCTCGATGGACGGCGGCGCATCCATGAAGGCGATGATCGACGAGATTCGCGAAAATGCGCGCGACCTTGCAGGCGTCAACACGCCCGGCTTTCTCCATCTCTCGCAATCCCTCGATCAGGCCGCAGACGCGCTTGATTCGGCGACGGACTACATGCTCGCGGAGATGAGGACGAACCGGAACAAGGGGCTCGCTGCGGCCACGGCCTATCTTCGGCTCGCCGGCGATGTCATCGGCGGTCACTTCCTTGCCCGCTCGGCATATCTGGCGCGCGAGGCCGCCGACCGCGAAGCCGCGCTGATCCTCGCATCCTATTTCGCCGGCGAGACGCTGGCCCGCGCGCCGGGCGCTGCCCGGGCCCTCAGCGAAGGCGCCGAAGCCGTCAGCGCCGCCGCAGGCGTGCTGTGGTCTGTCGACTGAACGACGCGCCCTTGACGCAACCCGCCACTGCGACTGACCCTTCCGGCCCTGGCCTTGAGGGGACTTCGATGGAACGCCTGCTTATGGTTGTCGCTCTGGCTGTCCTGTCCGCCTGTACAAGCCTTCCCGGCGCGCGGGACGAGACTGCTATGGATCGGCGGTTCCGTGCGATCTACGAGGCGGAGCGGGGCTGGAACAAGACCTTCGACCCGGCCGAGATCACGGAGGATGAACAAGGCGAGGACGTCGGCGCCCGGGCTTGGCCGCGCGTCGATCCGGCCGCGCAGGCCGAACGCCTCGCCTATCTCGAAGGCGTGATGGCGAAGCTTGATGCACTCGATCCAGCCGCCCTCTCGCCCGAGGGACGCGTCAATCTTGGCATCTATCGCGAGAATGTCGCTGTCCGCATCTCCCAGATCAGGTTCCGCGAATACGAAAAGCCGCTCAACGCCGATACGACATTCTGGAGCAACGTGGCCAGCTTCGTGCCGCGCAATTTCTTGAACGAGACGCAGGCGCGTCACTATCTCGCCCGCCTTACCGATCCGCCACGCTACTTTGACGACCAGATCGCGAACATGAAGCTGGGCCTTGCACGGGGCTTCACGCCGCCGCGCGTCACGCTGCTGGGTCGTGACCGGTCGATCACCGCCGTCTATGCGGAAAAGACGCCGGAGCAATCCGCCTTTTACGAGCCCTTCAGGACCCTGCCGCCATCCATCCCGGCAGAGACACGCGCGGCGCTGCAGGCGGAAGCCAAGCAGATCATCGCCGACAAGGTGTTCCCGGCCTTCGCCAAGGTTCACGCCTACTACACGCAGGACTACTTTCCCCACACAAACACGGCCATCGCCGCGACCAGCCTGCCGGACGGCGAGGCCTATTACCGCGCCCAGATCCGCGAATTCACCACCCTCCCCCTGTCGCCCGATGAGATCCATGCCATCGGCCTCAGGGAGGTCGAAAAGATTCGGGCCCGCATGGAAGAACAAAAGGCGGCGGCGGGCTTCGCCGGAACGCTCCCCGAATTCCTCGCCTTCCTGCGCACCGATCCCCAGTTCTACGCAAGGACGCCGGAAGAACTTCTGATGCGCGCCGCCTGGATCGCAAAGATGTTCGACGGCAAGGCCGCGCAATATTTCGGTCGTATCCCGCGCGCGCGCTTCGCCATCCGCCCCGTGCCGGGCGACATCGCGCCCTTCTACACGGCCGGCCGCGGCGGTCCGGGCGGCTATCTCCTCAACACCTATGACCTGCCCTCGCGCCCGCTTTATTCCCTACCCGCGCTGACCCTGCACGAAAGCGATCCGGGTCATGCCTGGCAGATGTCGCTGGCGGAGGAGCAGACCGCCCTGCCTGACTTCCGGCGCGAGACCTACATCTCGGCCTTCGGCGAGGGCTGGGCGCTCTACACCGAACGCCTCGGAGAGGAGATGGGCATCTACCAGACTCCCTACGAGGTCTTCGGCATGCTGAGCTATCAGATGTGGCGCGCTGCGCGCCTTGTCGTCGACACCGGCGTCCACGCCAGGGGCTGGACGCGCGAACAGGCGATCCGGTTCATGCTGGACAACACGGCGCTGGCCGAACACGAGGTGACGACCGAGGTCGACCGCTACATCTCATGGCCTGGCCAGGCGCTCAGCTACTATCTGGGCCAGATGGCGATCCTCGAGGCGCGCGCCAAGGCTGAAGCCGCTCTGGGCGAAAGGTTCGACATCCGCCACTTCCATGATGCGGTGCTGCAGCTCGGCTCCGTGCCCCTGCCCGTGATGACCGCCCGCATCGACGAATGGATCGCTGCGGGCGGTCCGGATCCGTATCCGGAAGGCGACGCAAGCTAATCCGCCGTCGCCTCGGCCATTCGTCCGCGCGCTGTCAGCAGAGCGACGCCCGCATAGGCGATGAATGCGCCGACGACCGCGAACACAAACCCGCCTTCGATCTCCTGATAGTACCAGGGCAGGGTCTCGTAGATTTCCTCGCCAAGGAACAATCCCAGCACCCATCCGACGACCCCATTTCCGAAGAAGGAAATTACGGCTCCGGTCGCCATCGCGGCGATCGCTGCGGCCTGATTGCCGAAGCGTGTGTGAAGTCCGAACAGAAGCGCCACGACGATGCCGGCCGATCCGAACGAAGAGGCGACTTCGACAAGCCCCTTGATCGTGTCGCCCGACGCGGCGACGCCCAGGGCGACAACCCCGGAGAAAGCGGTCATGACCCGGCCAAGCGCGACCTTGCCTTTCTCCGGAATACCCGGTGCGAACGGTTCGACGAGATTTCGCGTCGCGATGGCCGAGATCGCCAGAAGCGTCGTGTCCACAGTCGACAGGATGGCCGAAACCAGCGCGCCCATCAGCACGACGTAGAGCACTGGGTCGAGATAGGCTTGCGCCAGCTCCGGCAAGTAGGCGTCCTGACTTTTGGCCTCGAAGCCATTGGCCGCCCCCAGCAGACCGAGAATGGCCGGTATGGATCCGACGACGAGATAGAGGCCCGATGCAATCAGGCAGCCCTGCCGGGCGACGGACGGCGAGGTGGCGCCGAGGAATCGCGAGATCGCCTCCTGCGCCACCAGGGAGCCGAGAATCGGGATCATCCACGTATCGAGCGTGGCGAGCAGGCCTTCGGGATTGCCCTCCTCATCGAAGCCGCTGAGCGAAAGCTGCGCCGGCGTGATCCGGGCAAAGTCGAAATCCCCCGAAACGAGCACGACGATCAGCAGTAGGGCCAGACCGGCAATCAGCACTGCGCCCTGAACAATGTCTGTGATGACGTCGCCAAGAAGGCCGCCAATGGTGGTGTAGCCGATAATGATGGCGGCGCCGATCAGCAGGCCCGCGCCTGTCGGCAATCCGCTGACGGTGGCTACGATTTCTCCCATCGCCAGCAACTGCGCCGACGCCCAGATCACGGAGGTCGGGATCGTCAGCACGGCGGCGATTTTTTCCGACGCCACGCCGAAGCGCTGCCGGAAGAAATCCACAAAGGTAAGGACGCCCGCTGCGCGAAGCTTGAAGGCCAGAAGCAACGCCATGCCGATGAGGCAGATCGTGTACCCGAACGGATCGGCGCGCCCGCCGGCCAATCCCTCGCTGGCGATCGCGCCCGAGGCGCCCATAACGGATTCCGCGCCGAACCAGGTCGCAAACACGGACATTGCGACGGCAAAGACACCCAGCCGCCTCCCGGCGACGAAATAGTCATCCTCGACCTTGATTGTCCTGGACGCCATCCACGCGATGACGAACTGAAGCACCAGATAGGCTGCCAGCGCCCAGATCAGCATGCCCCTGTCTCTCCCCGAAAGCGACCCCGTGACGGCAAGCTAGATCAGGAGGCTGGAGAGTTGAAGCGGGCGAATCGCAGCGATTCTCAATCTGCCTGTTTGGCCATGAGACGCCCTGCGCCATCGAACACCATCAGGCGCGACCGGTCGACATAGGCGTTGAGCACCGCGCCGGCAGGCGGTGCGGCCTCCGGAGATGGGCATAGCCAGGTGGCGCCCCCAAATCCCACCCGCAGGTAGCGCCGGCCGCCATGCAGTTCCTCGCCGCCCGCGCGCACCACGAAGCGCACGCATGCCGGGCCCGCCCTTTCCAGCCTGATGTCGTCCGGCCGCATCGCCAGCGTGCACTCGCCGCCGAGCGGCAACGGCATTCCTTCGGGCATCTGTAGCCGTGCCCCATCGGGAAGGAGGCAACGGTCGCCCGCGATCCTGATGGCCAGCATGTCAAGCGCGGGCCACGCCGTCGCCTCGGCGCTGGCGATGCAGGCAGGTCGCGCGGCAACATCGCTGACCGGCCCCTGCTGCACGATCGCCCCGCGTTCCAGCACGACTAGCCCGCTTGCCAGCGCCAGCGTCTCGTCTGCGCTCGCCGGCAGGATCACGCACACGCCCGCAAACGACGCCAGCATCGCCGCCATGTTCGCAAGGGCGTCACCCCGCACGGCATTGTGCACTCCGCTCGCTGGCGCCTCGACGACCAGAAAATCGGGCCGCGCCGCGATCGCCTGGGCCAGCGCAAGACGGGCGCGCTGATCCGCTGGCAACGCGCTCAGCCTTGCTTCCATCTGTCCAGACAGCCCGGCCAACCGGACCGCCTCGGCCCCGGCAAGTTTGCCGGCCTTCTGTCCCGACGGCGCGAGCCCGCCGGGACCGACCTTCACGATGCGGCCCTTGTCCTTCCGGATACGGTCGATATCTCCGCCATCGAAACGTATGGCGCCGGATCCGATCCGGCCTGCTCCACACACGGCCCGCGCAAGCGCTTCGCGTCCCTGGGCGTCGAGCCCGGAGATTGCCGTTGGCAGGCCCTTCGGAATGGTGAGACTCAGCCGCGTCAGCACGGCGCGGCCTTTTACCGTCAGCGAGACCTCGCTCAACTCCAGCATTGCGCGCACCGGCCAGGTCTCAGTCCAGACATGCTGACGCCCGTTCGCCGCAGCCTTGCCCCGCCCCACGCATTATCCCCTGCGGAATGACCCCGTCAAACGGGCGTCCCGCGGAACGCGAAACGACTGGAAGGAAGCTGGAAAGTGGCGTTGCGACAGCTTGTTACGGGCCTGAAATTTCCGTGAGACAAGGACGGATTAGCAGGCAGTGTTTATTTAACGTCACATATGAATGCCGCGAGCGGTCGGCAAAGCCGCCAGACCAGACAACCGGAAGACGAGTCGGAATGTTTCAGATGAACAGGAAAC
>CAZTMG010000022.1:8957-10136 GCA_964614815.1 uncultured Rhizobium sp.
TGCTGGTTGGGATTGCCGGGGCCGTCCTCCTCGCCATCGGCGTCGCGGCCGTGACCCTGGGCGGCGGCGCTGGAGCGGCGACGGGCAAATATGTTTACGAAACGGTGAAGGTCGATCGGGGCGATGTCGCGCGCGTCATCACTGCATCGGGCGCGGTGCAGCCGCGCGAGAAGGTGGAAGTCGGCTCGGAAGTGTCAGGCAAGATCACGGCGATCTATGTCGACTTCAACGACAGGGTGAAGAAGAACCAGGTGCTCGCCCAGGTCGATCCCGAGACCTTCCAGAACACGCTTGACCAGAACCGCGCGCGTCTGCTGCAGGCGCAGGCGGCGGTTGATAATTCTCGCGCCTCCCTGGCGCGCGCCAGACTCGATCTCGAAACCCAGACCAAGGCCTATGAGCGCACAAAGGTGCTCTACGCCGAAGGCGCAACATCGACGCAGGCGATGGAGCAGGCCGAACAGGCCTACAAGAACGCACAGCTCGCCGTTCAGGCCGAAGAGGTGTCGCTGAAGTCGGCGCTCGCAGGTCTCGAGACTGCACGCGCCACGGTGCAGGATTCCGTCACCAAGCTGGAGCGCACCAAGATTCGTTCGCCCATCGACGGCGTCATTCTCAGCCGCGAGGTCGAGGTTGGCCAGACCGTACAGTCCTCGCAGTCGATCGCGAAATTCTTCACCGTCGCCGCAGACCTCTCGCAGATCGAGATCGAGGCCAACGTGGTCGAGTCCGATATCGGCGGCATCGACAATGGCGATCCCGTCGTCTTCACGGTCGACGCCTTCCCCGGCGAGCGC
Organism: uncultured Rhizobium sp.; assembly: GCA_964614815.1. Taxonomy (GTDB): domain Bacteria; phylum Pseudomonadota; class Alphaproteobacteria; order Caulobacterales; family Hyphomonadaceae; genus UBA7672. The sequence goes on from CAZTMG010000022.1 coordinate 9,755, forward strand.
TTCCAGGGCTCCGTCGTGCAGGTCCGCCAGCTGGGCAAGGAGTCCGCAAATGTCGTGACCTACACTGTGGTCATCAACGCGCGGAACCCGAACGGCCGCCTCCTGCCCGGCATGACCGCCAATGTCGAAATCACCGCTGACCGCGTCACGGACGTACTTCGCATCAGCGACGACGCCACGCGTTTCACGCCGCCCAAGGAAATCGCCGAGGCGATGCGCGCAGCCGACGAAGCCGCCGGCGGCGGCCAGCAACGCCAGGGCGGGCAACCCGTCGCCGGCGGACCCGGCGGCGGCCAGCGTGGTTTTGGTCCCGGCGGCCAGGGCCAGCTCCAGGAGATCTTCAGGACAGCCGGCGTCGACGAGGATCGCGCCGAGAAAATCA
>CAZTMG010000022.1:10202-22223 GCA_964614815.1 uncultured Rhizobium sp.
CGCCCCGGCCAGGCCCAGCCGGGCCCAAGCGTCATCGTCGGCGGCGGCGGCTTCGGCCCGCCCCCGAGCATCATGCAGCAGCAGCAGAGCTCCGAGCGCTTTGCGAGGATGCAGCAGATTCAGGAGGCTGTCTTCCGCCGCAACCTCAACGCTGAGGAATACGCCGCTGTCGCCAAGGCCCGCTCCGAAGCGCAGACGCAGAAGCGCGTCACGGTCTACAAGATCAACGACAAGGGCGAGCTCGAACGGGTCCAGCTCGTCCTCGGCCTGTCGGACGGCGACAACGCCCAGATCATCCGCGGCGCGAATGAGGGCGATGCTTTCGTTGTTCGCGCAACCGCCGCCGACAAGGCGCAGCCGCGTTCGTAATGCCCGTCATGACCGAATCCCGGCCCATCATTTCCTGCCGCAACCTCTCGAAGGTCTACCGCATGGGCGAGCAGGAGGTGCGCGCCCTCGACGGGGTCGATCTCGACATCCGTGAGGGGGAGTTTGTCGCCATCATGGGCCCCTCCGGCTCCGGCAAGTCATCGCTGATGAACCTGATCGGCGCGCTCGATCGCCCGACCACGGGCGAGATGTGGATCAACGGAAGGGCCTTGTCGGAGATGACGCGCGACGAGCTGGCCGACCTGCGCAACGAAACCCTCGGTTTCGTTTTCCAGCAGTTCAACCCTCCTCCCCCGCCAGGATGCCTTCCATAACGTCCGCCTCCCCCTCCGCTACGCCCGCAAGCACGTCGGCGACATCGACACTCGCGCCAAGGAATGCCTGGAACTCGTCGGCCTCGGCTCGCGCATGGACCATCGCCCCATGCAGCTTTCCGGCGGCCAGCAGCAGCGCGTGGCCATCGCACGCGCTCTGGCCAATCGCCCACGCATCTTGCTGGCGGACGAACCCACCGGCGCCCTGGATACGAAAACCACCGCCGAGATCATGCGTCTCATGCAGGATCTCAACCGTCAGGGAATCACCGTGGTCCTTATCACGCATGAGCCGGACGTCGCCGCCTACGCCAGCCGCCAGATTCATTTCCGCGACGGGCGCATTGAATCCGACACGGCGCATCCCGACCTCAAGCGCGAAAGGGGAGACGCAGCATGAAAGTCAGCGTCGCCGCCGGCTCGGCGGCTGAAGCCCTGTTCTCGAATCCGTTGCGCAGCCTGCTCACCATGCTGGGCATCATCATAGGGGTCGCCTCGGTGATGGTCATGATGTCCATTGGCGAAGGCGCAAAGGCCCAGATCGAAGCCCAGATCTCCAGCGTCGGCACCAATGTCCTGACGCTCCAGCCCGGCAACATGAATCGCGGCGGCCGCAATCAGGGCGGAGGCTCCGGCCGTCCCTTCAGCGAGTCTGATGTTACGGCCATGGCTGAGTTGCCCTTCGTGAAAGCCGCCACCGGCGTACTCTCGCAACAGGCGAACGCAGTCTCCGAGGAGGCGAACTGGGTCACCAACATCCAGGGCGGCGGCGCCGGCTTCTTTGAGGTCAACAACTGGCGGGTCGAAGAAGGCCGGGAGTTCACCGCACAAGAGGTCCAGGGCGGGGCGGCCGTGGCCGTCCTCGGCAAGACCGCCGCGGCCAATCTTTTCCCCTCCGGCGGGGCGGTCGGACAGCGCATCCGGGTCAACAGCGTGCCCATGGAAGTCATTGGAATCCTTGAATCCAAGGGCCAATCGGGCGGCGGCGGCATGGGGATGGACCGCGACGACACCATCGTCGCGCCCCTCAGCATGGTCCGTAACCGGATCACCGGAGGCAATCGCTGGGTTTCCCGCCATGTTTCCCGGATACAGTTGCTGGTCCAGGATGGGTACGACGTGCTGGAGGCCCAGGAGGAGGTCACCGCCAAGATGCGGGAAAGACGCAGGATTCAGCCCGGCGAACAGGACAATTTCATGGTTGTTAACTTCGCCGACATGATAAAGCAGCGGGCCGCTGCGGCTGAAACGATGAGCATGCTGCTCGCGTTCACGGCCGCAGTTTCGCTGATCGTGGGCGGTGTCGGTGTGATGAACATCATGCTCGTTTCAGTCACTGAACGCACCCGCGAGATTGGCCTGCGCATGGCCATCGGCGCCCGCGGGGGCGACATTCTCCTGCAATTCCTGGTCGAGGCCATCGTGCTTTGCACACTGGGCGGACTGATCGGCATGGCGATTGGATGGATCGGCGTGTTCGCGTATGCGCAGATAACGGCCGCTCCGATGATGGTCTCCCCAATCATCATTGCGACGGCGCTGGGGGCGGCGGCCTCAGTTGGACTTGTCTTCGGTTTCTTCCCTGCCCGCCGTGCAGCTCAATTGGATCCAATCCAGGCGCTCAGACATGATTGATAACAAGATGACCCGCGGCGTATCCGCGGGCGCCCTCGCGGCCCTCCTCTCCGCCTGCGGCCACCTGCCCATTGCAGAGCCTGCCTTCGACGCCATGGCGGCGAAACGCGCCGGCATGCCCACCGACTGGACGGTCGCCCCCATGACGGGCGATGCATCCGCGGTCATCGCCGACTACAGCGTCTTCCAGGATGCACAGCTTATCGCCTACGTGCAGGAAGCCTTGGAAAACAACCGCACGCTTCGCGCCGCCATCGAGGCGGTGCGCCAGTCGGAAGCCCTGCTGCAACAGACCAGGTCCGGCCTCTTCCCGCAGGTGAGCGCCTCGGTTCGCGCCGGGACGTCCGCGCCGGTCGATGACCTTGGCTCGAACACCGACACCTATTCCTTCGCCCTGCGCGCCGGATACAATGTCGATATCATGGGCGACCTCTCGGCTTCCATCCAAGCCTCGGCCGCCGGCCTGCGCTCCACGGAAGCGACTTACGAGCAGACCCGCCGCCAGATCGCAGCCCAGGTCGCCCGTGCGTATTTCACGGTCATGGAACAGAGCCAGCAACTGGAGCTGGATCGCCAATCCCTCGAACGTCAGCGCCAGACCTTCCGCATCACACAGACCCGTTTCGACGCCGGCTCCATCGCCCGTGACGAGCTGGTGCTCGGCGAATCCCGTCTCGCCCAGGCCGAGGACTCGATTCTCGCCTCCGAGGCCTCGCTCCGCGCTGCTATCCGCGCACTGGAGATCGCCCTTGGCCGTTTCCCGCAGAACAAGCTGACGATCGCCGGCACGCTGCCCGAACCGCCGCCGGCGCCGCCTCTCGGTCTGCCGGAACTTACCGTGCGCTCGCGCCCCGACGTTGTCGCGGCCGAGCTCAACATGATCCAGACCTTCGCCAACACGCGCATCGCCCAGATGGGGCCTTGGCCGCAACTCGACGCCGACCTTGCCGTAGGCCTCAGCAACACGACGATCAACACGACATCCGATCTGTTCAGCTTCGACAACCTCGCCCTGTCCATCGGCGCATCGCTGGCGCAGGCCATCTTCGATGGCGGCGCGCTCGACGCCCGCGTGAAGGTTGCGGCCTCGCAGGAACGCGCCGCGCTGGAGCGCTATGGCCAGACGATCATCAATGCCTATGGCGACATCGTCGCGGCGATCGACACCTTCAACACCCTCGCCTCGCGCAATGTCGCCTTGCAGAAGGCGTCGGATGCAGCGCAGGAAGTGCTCCGCCTCGGCGAGCTGAAATACCAGGAAGGCTCGGAGAGCCTGCTCAACCTGTTCACGGTGCGCGACAGCGCCGAAGCGGCCCAGTCGAATCTTCTGGCCAACCGTCGCGCCCGCCTCGAACAATGGATCGTCCTGCACGCCGCCCTCGGCGGCAATCCGACCAGGTCCCAGCCGCTGGCCACCCCCGCCAACACGGCGAATGGGTCATGAAGGCAAGATCTTCAACAAGCCAGGGCCGCCGTCGCAGGACGGCAGCCTTTTCATTCGTCCTGGTCAGTGTATGAACAAATCCCTGTAGGTTTCCCGCAGCACATTCTTCTGCACCTTGCCCATCGCATTGCGCGGCAGCGCGTCCACGAACACGATACGCTTCGGCGTCTTGAATGCGGCAAGTCTCTCGCGACAGGCCGCGATCATGGCTGCCTCGTCGCCCTTGCCGATCACAATGGCGGCAACACCTTCGCCGAAGTCCGGATGCGGCAGGCCGATCACGGCGCTCTCGATGACGCCGGGCATCTCGTCGAGCGCCAGCTCGATCTCTCTGGGATAGACATTGTAGCCGCCGGAGATGATGAGGTCCTTGGCCCGTCCCGAAATCCACACACGCCCGTCGGCATCCTGTCGCCCCACATCGCCAGTGATGAAGTATCCGTCCGCCGTAAACTCCTCCTGCGTCTTTTCCGGCATTCGCCAGTAACCTGAGAACACGGACGGCCCGCGTATCTCGATCACGCCGGTCTCCTCTCCACCGCCAATCCGCAGTTCGACACCCGGCAAGGGATAGCCCACCGAGCCTGCGATGCGTTCGCCTTCCAGAGGATTGGTGGTGATGATCACCGCCTCGCTCATGCCGTAGCGTTCGAGAATCCGGCGTCCGGTGCGCGCCTCGAACTCCGCAAAGGTCGTCGGCAGGAGCGGCGCGGAGCCCGATATGAAGAGCCGCACATTCCCGGCAATTTCCCTTGTGAACCCCGGATTGGCGAGCAGGCGCGTGTAGAAGGTGGGCACGCCCATCATCACTGTCGACTGTTTCAATCCCGCCAGCACGTCCGCGTCTGAAAACTTGGGCAGCCACACCATCGGACAGCCTGACAGGAAGGCGCAGTGGATCGCCACGAACAGTCCGTGTACGTGAAAAATCGGCAAGGCGTGCAGCAGCACGTCATCGGGCGTGAAGCCCCATGCCTTGTGCAGCGCAACAGCGTTCTCCGTCAGGTTGCGACAAGACAGCATCGCACCCTTGGAGCGCCCCGTCGTCCCGCTGGTATAAATGATTGACGCGAGATCGTCGGCGCTTCGAGGCCGCGCGGACTGTAGAGGCGAGAAGCTCTGGCTCGCCGCAACGTATTCTGGAGCATTTTTAATTAACACGCGCGGCTCCGCATCGCGCACGAAGTACGCAACTTCGCTCTCCGTGTAGGCGTCATTGAGGGGAAGGAACACTGCCCCTGCCTTCAGCACGCCGAGATAGATCATCACGCTCTCGGGCGTCTTCTCCGCCTGAATCGCGATCCTGTCGCCCGGCGAAACGCCCTCTGCCACAAGGCGTCCCGCAACATGCGCCGCACCCAGCTCAAGCTCGCCGTAGGAGATCGCGCGTCCATCGGGGAGCAGGAAGGCGGGCCGGGACCTGTCGCCGGGAAACCCGGAAACGAGCGTGTCGTGGAGCAGATTGTTAATCGTCATTCCTGCTTCTCAGTTTCATGAGCATCGCCGCCCTGCGTGCGATGGCCGCTGGACAGCGACGCGCGGCGACGCTGTAACTCATAGCGCAAGAATCGAGGTCTTTAATGAGTCACCCGGCGGACCGGGCCTTGAGGCATCGCGCGGCCCGCGTCATTCCGGGCGGCATGTATGGCCACCAGTCGGTCGCCGGCCTTCCCGACGGCTATCCCCAGTTCTTCGCACGCGCAGAAGGACCGTGGCTCTGGGACACCGACGGCAATCTCCTGCTCGACCTCATGTGCGCCTACGGACCGCAGCTCTTCGGCTACGCCAACGCCGACATCGACCGCGCCTATGTCGAACAGATGCAGGCCGGCGATGCGATGACCGGCCCCTCGCCTGTCATGGTGGAGCTGGCGGAAGCGCTGGTCGACATGATCAGCCATGCCGACTGGGCCATGTTCTGCAAGAACGGCTCGGACGCCACGACGATGGCGCTGATGGTCGCCCGTGCGCACACAGGGCGAAACAGCATCGTCCGCGCGCGCGGCGCCTATCACGGCGCATCGCCGTGGAGCAATCTGCGCCTGCATGGCGTGGCGCCGGGGGACCAGGCCAACCAGCATCACTGCACATACAATGATGTCGAAAGCCTCGAAGCCGCCGTGAAGGCTGCCGGTCATGATCTTGCCGCCATCTTTGCCGCGCCGTTTCGCCACGATGCCTTCGCAGACCAGTCTCCGCCGTCGCCCGCCTATGCCCGCCGCGCCCGCGAGCTGGCGGACGAGACCGGCGCCCTCCTCATCATCGATGAAGTCCGCGCAGGCTTTCGCATGGCGCGTGACTGCAGCTGGTCCGCGCTCGGCTTGGAGCCGGATCTGTCCTGCTGGGGAAAAGCCATCGCCAACGGCCATCCGCTCTCCGCCCTGCTCGGTTCCGACAAGGCCCGCGCCGCCGCCGGAAAGATCTACGCCACGGGGTCCTACTGGTTCGCCGCCGCCGCCATGGCCGCCAGCCTCTCAACGCTGAAGCTGATCCGCTCCACGGACTATCTCGAGCGTCTGGTCGCGCTCGGCGACAGGCTGCGCGCCGGTCTCGACCGGGTCGCGCGCAAGCACGGCTTCATCCTGCGCCAGACAGGTCCGGTGCAGATGCCGCAGATCCTCTTCGACAACGATCCCGACATGCGCCACGGCTATTTCTGGTGCGCACGCATGATCACGCACGGCGTCTACGTGCACCCTTGGCACAACATGTTCCTGTCCGCGGCGATGAACGAGTCGAATATCGACTTTGTCGTCGACGCCGCCGACGAAAGCTTTCGGGAACTCGCCCACGCCGCCGACACGCTGGGGCCCAACGAACGGTATCCCGGCCCGCGCTGAGGGCAGCCGCGCCTCCCCCGTTGACCCCGACTGATCGGCCACTAGTCTCGCGCCGTCGCCCCCACCGAGGGTCAGGATTTCCAACGGGACATGTAAGATGAGACAATTTCTGCTCTGCGGCGCCGCCATTGGCGCGCTTATCCTTTCCAGCTGCGCTGGCGTGCCGCAGCCCGCGACGGAAGCAGCGCCGCAGGCCGCTGCGCCCAAGGAAACGCCGGCCGCCTTCCTCGCCCGCGCCGAAAAGGAGCTGCAGGCCTATTCCGACTACGCTGCTCGCATCGCCTGGGTGAACGCCAACTTCATCACCGACGACACCGACTGGCTCAACGCCTGGGCCGGTTCGGAAGGCACGCTGATCTCGGTCCGCCTCGCCAACGAGACTAAGACGTTCGAAGGCGCCCAGCTGACCCAGGCCGAGCAGCGCAAGATGAACATCCTGCGCGCCGGCATCACCATGCCCGCCCCTTCCGCCGGCACGGCCGAGCAGCAGAAACAGATCGCCGACGAGCTCAACACCATCCTCACCGACCTCAACTCCACCTATGGCAAGGGCAAGGTTCCCCTTGACCCGGCGAAGTTCGATGTCGCCGCCGTCCTGAAGATTCTCAACGCCTCGCGTGGCAAGGAAGACCCCAGGGACCCGAAAGACCCGATGACGCTCGAGGAAGCGTCCCTGCTGCTCGCGCAGTCGCGCGATCCGAAGATGCTGCAGGCCGCGTGGGAAGGCTGGCACGCAATCTCCCCGGTCATGAAGCCCGACTACCAGCGCATGGTCGAGATCGGCAATGCCGGCGCGAGGGAGCTTGGCTTCTCCGACATCGCCGACATGTGGCTGGCCAACTATGACATGCCGTCGAAGGACATGGAGGCCACGGTCGAGAAGCTGTGGCGCCAGGTGAAGCCGCTCTACAACGACCTGCACTGCTATGTGCGCGGCAAGCTCAACGCGCGGTATGGCGACGCCGTACAGCCCAGGACCGGCCCGATCCGCGCCGACCTGCTCGGCAACATGTGGGCGCAGGACTGGAGCAATATCTCCGACATCGCCGCCCCGCCGGCGTCCAACCCGGGCTATGACCTGAACGAGGTTCTCGTCGCCAAGGGCTACACGCCCCTGAAGATGGTGCAGACGGGCGAAGCCTTCTTCACCTCGCTTGGCCTGCCGCCCCTGCCCGACACGTTCTGGACGCGCTCGCTTATCACGCGCCCGCGCGACCGCGAGGTGGTCTGCCATGCGTCGGCCTGGAACATCGACAACATGGATGACATCCGGATCAAGATGTGCACGCAGGTGAACGCGGAGGATTTCTCCACGGTTCACCACGAGCTGGGCCACAACTTCTACCAGCGCGCCTACAAGGATCAGGATTTCCTCTACAAGAACGGCGCCCATGACGGCTTCCACGAGGCCATCGGCGACTTCGTCGCCCTGTCGATCACGCCGGAATACCTGAAGCAGCTCGGCCTCATCAGCGCCGATCCGCCCGCCTCGGCCGACACCGGCCTGCTGATGGACCGTGCGCTCGAGAAGATCGCTTTCCTGCCCTTCGCCATCAAGCTCGACAAATGGCGCTGGAATGTCTTCCGCGGATCAGTGACGCCTGCGCAGTACAACCAGGCATGGTGGGACCTCTCGAAGGAATACCAAGGCATCACGCCGCCAGGTCCGCGCCCCGCCGACGCCTTCGATCCGGGCGCGAAATACCACATCCCGGGCAACACGCCCTATCTGCGGTATTTTCTGTCCTTCATCCTGCAGTTCCAGTTCCACAAGGCCGCCTGCGAACAGGCCGGCTGGACCGGCCCGTTGCACCGCTGCTCGATCTACAACAACAAGGCCGTCGGTGAAAAATTCATCCGGATGCTGGAGATGGGCGCCAGCAAGCCGTGGCCGGATGCGCTCGAAGCCTTCACCGGCACGCGGGAAATGGACGGCTCCGCCCTGGTCGCCTACTTCGCCCCGCTGCAGGCCTGGCTGAAACAGCAGAACGCCGGCCAGCAATGCGGCTGGTAGGCTGATCTGCCACAGGCGCTCCTGCCTCCATCCCCGGCCGCCGGGCGGCCGCGCGGGGGCAGGCCGCCCGCAGCCCGCAGACGGTCGGCCCTGGAGCAGGAGCGGCTCTCCGTCATGCGGCCAGCCTCATCCTTCGGGACACGCCTTGCCCCCGTCCGGTTCATTTCATGCGGCGCCGGGAAGGCCTGAGGGAGGCCCGATGGCGCGAGGCAAAAACAAAAGGCCCGCTGCGAGGCAGCGGGCCCGATGTTCTGGATGGAGGCTCGTGCCCCTACGCCGGAGCCGACGTGGCCGTGCAATCCGTACGGGCTCCCTGTTCGGCGCCGTCCTTCGGAGCGCCCGTCGAGGATCCGCCGACGAAGAGCTTGCAGCCATTCGGGAAAGTCACGTCACGACCGTTGGCCTTGCAGGTGATCTTCTCGAGGTTGGCGCCCGTGCCCCACTTGCGGGAGCAGACCGTGTCCTTCGACTGATAGCCGCGGACCACAACCTGCGTGCCTTTCGGGATGGCGGCCGAGCGGGCCTTCGCCACGTCGCCGGCCGACATGCCCTGACCGTTGTTCGGCAGGCGGAAGATCGTGTTGGGCGTGCCGCCCTCGATCGCCCAGTTGTAGCCGACGCCTTCCTTCGGCTGGCCGTAACGGTTGGTGTTCGGCACAGAAATGTGGATCCAGGTGTGCGGGTTCGTCCACTCCACGAAATCGACCGAGCCCCTCAACAGGACCGGGCGATTGGCGTCGAATTCGGCGGCGAACGCATGGTGAGCGTAGGCGGCCGTGCCTGCGCCAGCGGCAGTCAAGGCGGCCAGGACGGCCCCCGCGACAGCCAGACGGACTTTGTTTCTCATGTCTTCCTCCAGAACCGGCAGCCCAGGCCGCCGTTTTTTCCTTGGGCGCGCGGGGGAAGGATTCGGCCCGCCGACGCCCCCTGAAATTGAGCCCTTTTTATCCCGGGGCGCCCCGGTCCTCAAGGGTTCGACTCATGCATGGACCCCGCCCCACCCCGCGTCCGCCAACCGTCTCGGACGCTCTAACATGCGGATTCCCATCATATTCCGAGGCACTTGCAGGCTGACCTGACGGTTCCTGCCGCGTTCCTCACGACATATTCAACGGACCTGCGGGGCGATTCCGTCCCGCGGTTGGCGGGACGGAACGCCGCGGCAGGATCCTATACGAGCTCGGCCTCCTCGGCGCCTCTCGAGGAGGGCCCGGACGCTCTCCTCCGCCTCGGCGGCCCGCCGCGCCCGTTCGGCCTCCTCGGCGGCGCGCTCCTCGGCTTCACGCTTCGCGCGCTCCAGCGCCGGGCCCGGCAGCGGGTTCTTGCGCAGGTGACCGTACATCAGTTCCTCGACGAACTCGACGCACTTGAACTGTTGCAGCTGGGCGTCCTCGCCCTGGGCCTTGTACAGGTTGAAGGCGATCTTCCACGGCTTGGTGTAGACTTCCGGGTCCGTGATCTCGGCTTCGTAGCGCATGGTGTAATCGGAGGTCGGCGTCCAGCGCTCCACGATCTTGGTGTTCGGGCCCTTGATGTTGCCCGACCGGTCCAGCCACGTGGTGTCGTACTGGTCGGTCACCTCGACGACGAAGGTGTCGCCGTCCCAGTAGCCGTAGGACTGGCCCATCCAGGACAGGGCCGGCGCGGGCTCAGGCTCTTCCAGGAAGATGTTGCGGACAGCGCCGGCGTATTCATAGGCGATGAACACGGCCTTGTCGGAGTGGAAGATCTGGAAGGGCTTGTCCATGTAGTTGGCGCGGGGCACGCCCGGCAGATAGCACTTCACTTCCGGATCGAGCTCCACGGCCCTGGCGCGGTTGGCGTCGCGCTTGGCGAGCGCCTCGGGCGTGTAGGGAATCTTGCCGTCGCCCTGCACGATGCCGACGCCCGCCGGAACAGCGCCAATGGCGCCGAGCGCGACAACGGACGCATCCGGCACAGGAACGTAGGGACCCGGACGCAGCTGCAGCGCAGCCTGGGCCGGGTGAGCCTCGATGTTGTAGTTGGCGGTGTTCATCACCTTCCACACGCCGTTCAGGTCAGGGTGGACGCCGTCAGGCCCACGCTTCGCTTTCCAGGCGGCGGCGGGCGCATCGGCCGTCGCCATCGTGGACGTTCCCGCCGCCGTGGTCGAGCACGCGCCGAGCGCGCAGGCCAAGGCAACGACTGATACGAGCTTCTTCATGACTCCTCCCCGTTCGCCCAACCATCTCCACAACGTTCTCTGCGACGGCTTTCCGTCACCGTCTCCACAAACTGCTGTGGGCGGCCAGTCAGAACATCGCGTCGGGCTGACGCTCCGGGAACATACCCGCCTTCAAGCCGAGCGCAATACTCGCGCCGGGCGATGGGACAAAGTCGCCCAACCCACCCAGGCGCCGCCGGCGGCAGCGGCAAGCACGGTGATCAGAGCCACGGCGAGCACCGGCGCCGCATCGAGGCGCCACGGCGTGTCGAACAGCAGGATCACAATCGGGTGAGCCGCAGCCACGCCGCCCAGGCAGCCGAGCAGCACGGCGAGGAATGCCGCAAGCGCGAACTCGAGCGCGTAGAATGACAGGATCGCTGCGCGCGTGGCGCCGAACACCTTGAGCAGCGCGGCTTCGCGCCGCCGCCGCCGCGCAGCCGCAGCGAAGGCGCCGAAAAGGACCAGAACACCCGCAGCAAGCACGACACCGGCCAGCGCGCTGACGACAAGCGCAACCTGGTCGAAGAGGGCGGCCGCCGTCTCCAGCGTGCGCCGAAGCTGGAAGGCGAGAATGCCGGGCCAGCGCGCCCCGACGGCGGCGACGACATCGGCTTCGCGTCCGGGCGGCAGGATCACGATTGCGGCATGAGGCGGCTGGAACGCCCCGATCGCGCCGGGTGAAAGAATGAAGGCGACATTCGCGCCGAAGCCGGTCCAGTCGACCTTCCGGATCGAAGCGACTATCGCCTCGATCTCGCGCGTGAAGAGGCGCAGGCCGATGCGATCGCCGATCTTCAACCCGAGCCCGCTGGCGACATCTTCCTCCACGGAGACCAAGGGCGGGCCGGCATAGTCCGTCGGCCACCACGCGCCAGACAAAACAAGCTGCTCGACCGGTTTTTTCGCAAGCAACGTCATCGGGACGTCGCCGCGCCCGACCCAGCCGGCTTCAGGCGGCAGGCTGAGCGCGTCGACGGCCTGCCCGTTGTGGGTGGTGACGCGGCCAAGCAGTACGGGCGCACGCCGGTAGATGAGCTCGTTGCCGGTATCGACGCCATGTGCGCGCATCAGGCTATCGAAGGCGGCAGCGTCCTTGTCGGGAATGGCGCGGAAGACGATTGAGGGGGCTTCCGCAGACGCGGTCTCTTTCAAACGGCCGAGCAGATTGCCCTGCGCCACGGTGACGAGGGTGAGGA
>CAZTMG010000023.1:0-11031 GCA_964614815.1 uncultured Rhizobium sp.
CGGTCCGGCAGCTCGCGTGCGAGGCGATGCGCCATCATCGCGCCGTTCGACATGCCCGTCACGTAGATGCGCCGGGGATCAGCGCGGCCGGACGATACCAGCCCGTCGATCATCGCGCGGAAGAAGCCCACATCGTCGATCTTGTTGTTCAGGGCGTAGGCGCAGCAATGACCGGCGTTCCATGTAAGGAGCCGCCCGCCCGGCATGCCGCCCGTGCCGGCGGGATAGACGACGATCAGCTTCTCACGCGCGGCGATTACATCGAACTGCGACATGGCCGCGGCGGTTGCGGGGTGGCCGCCGCCGCCATGCAGCACGAACACGACCGGGGCGCGTCGACCGCCTGAATAGTCGTGCACGAGGAAGCGGCGTTCGCGGCCATCGTGCCGGATCGTCTCGTCAGACACCGTCGCGCCGGTTCGTGTCGGGGGCTGGGCGCCGGCTGAACAGGCCATAAGGGCTAGGCAGACGAGCGAGGCGAGAGTGCGGATCATGGCGATCAACCCCTGACTGACGTGCGAGGCGGGAGAGGCGCAGGACAACGGGGTCTCCACCGCACCGAGCCAGGCTGGCTGCGGTTTCCGCCGTGTTGATCCCGGCTTGCGCCAAATCACGCTACTGTGCAGTATCATCCGAGAACTCCGGGCGGCGCAAGATGGCGCGGCGCCCGGCGATCGGGAGGGAGGGGACGCCATGAGCGGCAGGAGAACAGGCAGACTGGCGGCCCTGGCGGCCCTGGCGGCCGCCTGCAGTCTGCAGGCGACAGACGCGCGGGTGGAGCCCCCGGCGGCGGCCCGGCCGAACATCGTGGTGATTCTCGCAGACGATCTCGGCTATGCGGACATATCCAGCTATGGCGGGACGCGCATCGCGACGCCGAACATCGACCGCATCGCCAGGACGGGCGTTGTGTTCACCGACGGATATGCGGCGGCGCCGGTCTGTTCGCCCTCGCGTGCGGGGCTCCTCACGGGGCGGCATCCGGACCGGTTCGGGTTCGAGTACAACAACGGCCCGCCGGCGCGCGACATCCGGGACAATCTCGGGCTGCCGACGGACGAGATCACCCTGGCGGCCGCCCTGAAGGACCTCGGCTACCGCACCTCCCTGGTCGGCAAGTGGCATCTGGGGTCGAATGACGATTTCTATCCGACCCGTCGCGGCTTCGAGGAGTTTGTCGGCCTGCTCACGGGCGCAACCTCCTACATCAGCCCGGATGCGCCGGACGAGATCTTCATCGAGGTGGAGGGATCGAACGCGGTTCCGCCCGCGCAGCGCAATCCGGCCAACAAGATCTACGAAGGCCCGCATCGTACGCCCGTGGAGAACGAGGACAGGTATCTCACAGAGTATCTTGGCGAGCGCGCGGTGGAGTTCATCGGGCGCGCCGCGCCACGGGCTGAGCCGTATTTCCTGTACGCAGCCTTCACGGCGCCGCACGATCCGTTGCAGACGACGAGGAAATACTGGGATCGTTTTCCCCACATCAAGGACGACGCCAACCGCGTCTATGCGGCGATGATCTCGGCGCTGGACGACCAGGTCGGCGCCATTCTGGATGCGGTGGAGGCGTCGGGCGAGAACGGCAACACGATCGTCTACTTCCTGTCGGACAATGGCTGCGCAGCCTATATCCGCGGGCTGTGCGCCTGCGAGCCGTTGCGCGGGGGAAAGCTGAGCCACTACGAGGGCGGGACGCGCGTGCCCTTCATGATGCGCTGGCCGGACAGGCTGGAGGCGGGACTGGTCTATCGCCAGATCGTTTCGACGATGGATGTTTTCACGACCTCGCTGACGGCAGGCGGCGGCAAGCTGCCGGCGGACCGCATCCATGACGGCGTCGACCTGACTCCCTTCCTGACGGGGGCTGTGCAGGGAGCCCCGCATGAACAGCTGGCCTGGCGGCGATCGCCGCATGCCTCGATCCGCAAGGGCGACTGGAAATTGTGGAAGAGCCTCGATGGCGCCTTCACGCTGCTGTTCAACCTGAAGGACGACCCCAACGAGTCAAACAACCTCGCGGAAACGGAGCCGGAGAAACTGAAGGAGCTGAGCGACGCCTTCGACCAGTGGGCGAAGGACCTCAAGGATCCGTCCTGGCCATCGCGACCGCCAGTGAACTATGTGGTTTGCGGCACGCCTTTCGAACTGCCCATCTAGCTAGGGCCTGGCCGGCGGATCGAGATCATAGGCCTCGCGCGTGGCGAGGCGCCATTCGCGGATGATGCGGCCATACCAGACGAAGCGCTTCTCGTCGGTGAGTCCGTCCGTATTCTCGAGCCAGGCGACCAGCGTGTCGAACATGAGATTGGTCATGGTGCGCGAGGCTTTCTCCGTGCGGTCGGGCGGGCCAGGCGGAGCGCCTTCGGCGGGTGCGAAGAAGCCGGCGGCCTGTCGGTGCACCAGGGCCTGGAGTTTCTCGCGCATGGGCAGCAGGGCGGGATCGCCCCGGAAGGTCTTGAGGACGACGAGGAAGATCTCGGGATCGTTCTTGGCTTCTAGATAGAGCACGCGCAGCGCCCACCCATAGCCGTCCCACTTGCCCTGCTGCGTCTTCACGATGGTGTCGTGGACATGCTGGAAAAGGGATTCGATGAGGTCGGCGCGCGAGGGGAATATCCGATAGAAAACCGGCTTGGGCGCCCCGGCGGCGTCGGCGATATCCTGCATCGACGCGGAGGCGCCGTTGGCCAGGAAGGTGCGGGCGGCGGCGCGCAGGTAATCGGCCTTGCGGGCCTCCTTGTCGACGCGGGGGCGCGGCCGTCCGGGCGGCTTGCCATTGTCGTTTGACGTTCCGCCGCCGGAGTCTTCCATCGCGCTGATTCCCCCAAACTACACAACGTGAACTAACGGTCACGCCGGCAGGTATGCAAGCCATGCCGCGTTCCGGGTTCGAACCACGGGTATGTGGCCGGACGCCGGCGGGCGCAAGCTTCAGCGGCGCCGCAGCGGCCACAAACCGTCTGGGCTGACGCCTGTTGCTCCGCCCGTGCAGGCCAGGGCGAATGCGTACTCCAGCGCGGTCTCGCGCAGGCTTGCAAAACGACCCGAAACGCCGCCATGGCCGGCGTCCATGTTGATCTTGAGGAAGTAGGGTCCGCCGTCCGGCGCCTCGTGACGGAGGCGGGCCGTCCACTTGGCGGGCTCCCAGTAAGTCACTCTCGGGTCAGTGAGTCCGCCGGTGATCAGCATGGGGGGATAGTCGCGGGGCCCGACCTGGTCGTAGGGCGACCAGCGCGCGATGCGGTCGTAGGCGTCGCGGTCGACCAGGGGGTTTCCCCACTCCGGCCATTCCGGCGGGGTAAGTGGAAGGCTTTCGTCCGACATGGTGTTGAGCACGTCGACGAAGGGAACGGCGGCGATGATGCCGCCGAACAGGTCAGGGTCGAGATTGACGGCCGCGCCCATCAGGAGGCCGCCCGCCGAGCCGCCCATGCCGACGATCCGGCCCCGCCGCGTGTAGCCGAGCGTCACAAGATGGCGGCCGGCGGCGACGAAATCCGCAAACGTGTTCGTCTTCTTCTCGAGTTTTCCATCAAGATACCACTGGTAGCCCTTGGCCATCGAACCCCGAACCTCGGCGATGGCGTAGATGAAGCCGCGATCGACCAGGCTGAGACGGGCCGTGCGGAAATCCGCAGGGATGGTGATGCCGTAAGAGCCGTAGCCATAGAGCAGGACCGGGGCCGAGCCGTCGATCGGCGTGCTCCTGCGGCGCAGCAACGTGACGGGGATGAGGGCGCCGTCATCCGCGGGGGCGTCGATGCGCTCGACGACATAGTCCGCCGGGTCATGGCCGGAAGGGACTTCCTGCGTCTTGCGAAGGATGCGCTCGCGCGTCTGCATGTTGTAGTCGAACACCTGTGACGGGGTGGTCGGCGAGGAATAGGTGAAGCGCAGCCAGGGCGAATCCCACAGATACCCATTCGACGTGTCGAGGTCGTAGGCTGCTTCATCAAAGGCGATGGCGTGCTCGGCACCGGAGACGCGCTCGCGCACGACGATGCGCGGCAAGCCGTTCTCGCGTTCGGTGCGAACCAGAAAATCCGCGAAAGGCTCGACGTCGAGGATCAGTACGCCGGGGCGGTGCGGAACCTCAATGCGCCAGTTCTCTGCGGCGGGCGCATCGTACGGGGTGGAAACAAGTTCGAAATCGACGGCGCCATTGCGGTTGGAGCGGATCCAGAAACGGTTGTCGAAATCGACAACGGAATAATCGACGCCGGGTTCGCGGGCGGCGATCAGGGTCAGCGCGAGGCTGCTGTCGCCGGCGCGGAGAAACCGCCATTCGGTGGTCGTGTGGTCGTTCGCCGTGATGAAGATGAACCTGCGTGACTGGCTTTCGGAAACGCCGACGAAGAAACCGGGGTCTGTCTCCCGGTAGACAAGCTCGTCGCCCGGGACTCCAAGGCGCCGGCAAAGTACAGCGACAGGGCGGGCGTTCTCGTCGCGCGCCACCCAGAACAGGGAGCGCGAGTCCGCGCCCCACACGAAATCGCCATAGGTATCCGGGATCGTCTCGACCTCGGCGCCTGTTGCGCAGTCCCGGATATGCAGCGTGTAGAATTCCGAGCCCTTGTCGTCGATGGCGAAGGCGACGAGGCGATGATCCGGCGAATGCGCCACCTTGCGGATGTCGAAATAGTCGCGGCCCCTGGCCATGGCCTCGCCATCGATGAGAAGCTGCTCGTGGGCCGGATCTGCGTCGTAGGCGTGCTCGCTCGGCCGACGGGCGAAGAGCGGATATTCGCCGCCGGCGCGGAAGCGGCGATAATACGCCCAGGGGCCGTCGATGGCGGGAACGGAGCTGTCATTCTCCTTGATGCGGCCGCGCATCTCCTCGAACAACTCGTTCAGCAGGGCGGCGGTGGGCTCTTCGAGACAGGTCTGCGTGTAGGCGTTCTCGGCTTCGAGATACGCACGGATGTCGGCGCGCAGGCGCGATGGATCGCGCATCACTTCGCGCCAGTTGTCGTCCTTGAGCCAGGCATAGGGATCCAGTCGGGCGCGGCCGAGCTGTTCGATGACGGCGTTGTCATCACGGCGGGCGCGGGGCGGGGCGGGCATGGGTGTCGATGGCCTGGCCCGACCGCCGGCGCCGGGACTGGTCCGGGCGGGCCGGGGAGGTGTCTTGCACGGCATGGATCAATCGCTGTGACCGAATACGTGGACCCTATGTGGTTCATGGGGTGATTCGACCCAACCCCTCCGGGTCAAAAAGCATGTGGGCTGAATGGCTTGCAGGATGGCCCGTGCACAGGAAACCGGCTCGGCCCGGGGCGGTCTTCAGGCTGCCGGCTGCTGCTGCCGGTCCCGCCAGAAGGCGGCGGCGGTGAGTCCGCCCGCCAGCATCAGCAGGTAGAAGCTGCGTCCCGTGAGCAGGATCTCCGGGCCATCGATGCCGAACCAGTCCATGTAGACGCCGTAGGTGAACGGCAGCGGCTTCGGGCTCAGCAGGAACAGCGCAGGCAGGGCCCAGGCGATCATTGCGGCAATCCACCAGCGGGAACTGGCGGCCCCGGCCGCGAGCCGGCGGGCGCCGACCATCAGCGCGGCGGCAAGGCCGGCGAGGGTGATGATCATGTGATCGCCTTCGGTCAGCGGACTGCACGCCATGAAGAGGGCGACGATCATGCTGCATTCGAGCAGGAGTTCGGTTCGGTCCTGGGCAGCGGGGCTTTCCAGGCGGCGGCCGGCGAACAGGCCGAGGATGCCGAGGCCGGCGGCGATCAGCATGGCTGCGCCCACGGCGACAGGTGCGAGCGCCGGGTTGTCGACCAGCGGCGCGCCGTGGTCGGTCGGCGTGAACAGGCGGAGGGCGAGGCCGTGGATCGACTGGTTGTCGGGCTTGGCTGCGAAGGGGGCGGAGGTGAAGTGCTGCGTCGCCTCGCGCCAGCCTGACAGGGCGTCAGGCGCCGCCGGGCCCATCGGGGCGAAGGACAGCAGGAAGACCGCGGCGCCAAGCCCCAGCGTCCAGCCCGCCGTGCGCCAGTCGCGGCGCAGCAGGAAGAAGATGGCGACGGCGCCCATGAAGGGCTTCAGCGACATCATCACGGCGAAGACGAGGGCGGCGGCGACGATCCAGCCCTGCGAGCGGAGATAGACGCCAGCCGACAGCGCAAGCAGGATGAAGATGTTGACCTGGCCATGCACGATGTCCGAGCGGATGACATGGCCGAGGAAGACGAAGCCGAGGATGAGCGCAATGACCTCCCACGGCAGCTTCACCGCAAACGCGCGGGCGAGCAGCACGACGGCGGCGGTCAGCGCCGCGCCGCACAGCACCGGCCAGATCCAGGGGACGACCGCGGGTCCGACCAGGAATTCGAGCATGGCCAGCAGGAGGGCCAGCAGCGGCGGATAGCCATAGCGGTCGAAGCCGTGGTTCACGCTTTCCGCATAGGGGTTGCCCGGCAGGGCGTCGGCGGCGCGCAGGTAGAGCGAGAGATCGGTCCCGGCCGGATAGGCGGGAAGATCACGGAAGTCCCCGACCAGGGCATAGGCCGCGACAGCGCCGAGGAGCAGGCCGACAGCCAGGCAGCCGGCGAGCACGGTCCGTCGCGCCGGCCATGACGGGTCGGTCATCCGCGCCACCCACTTCCTTACCGGCAACATGGCTCACCCCGCGGGCCCTGCATCATGGGGCCGCCTGTCCTGTCTGGCGGCAGCAAGGTGTATACCAGATTGGGCGCGGACGGGCCGGGGGGATCAGGCGTAGAGGATGCTGATCGCCTCGGCGACGCAGGCCGGCCGGTCCTTGCCGTCGATCTCGATGGTGTTTTCCATGACCATCTGCTTGCCGCCGGCGCGCTCCTCGACCTTGAGCAGCTTCTGGCGGAGGCGGACCCGGGAGCCGACCGGGACCATGTTGGTAAACCGCACCTTGTTGCAGCCGAAATTGATGCCGCGCGTGACCCCTTCGACCCGCATGATCTGGGCGGCCAGCATGGGAAGCAGGGAGAGGGTGAGGTAGCCATGGGCGATGGGAGCCCCGAGCTCTCGGGTGGCGCGCTCGACGTCCACGTGAATCCACTGGTGATCGCCAGTGGCTTCGGCGAACTTGTTGACCTGGGTTTGCGTGATCTGGTGCCAGGGCGAGACGCCCACTTCCTGTCCGACCAGGGATTCGAGGTCGCTGTAGTTGACGTGACGCATCCGGCGTAACTCCTCCTGATCGTTGTGCGGGGACAATATTCCGAGGAATTTCAGGCGCAAGCCGTGTCCGGACACTGAAATCCTCGCGTCCGGGCAGGTTTTGCGGAAGGGTGAGGGCCTGACCGCCACGATCCTGCCATGACCGGACGGAATCTATCGCCCGTCCCAGCGGCAATCTGCTGGGCGCATGGCGCGGAGACCCCCAACTGGGGACGGCCGCGCGCCAAAGGGATGTTCATCCATGACCAGAGACGGAAAGCCTGAGCCCAAGCGTCCACGACTGAAGAAGTCGGAGACGCTCGAAGTCAGGATTCCCTATGAAACGAAGCAGGCCTTTCTGGCGGCCTGCCGGGAGGACGGCACCAATGCGAGCGAAGTCGTTCGCGAGCAGGTGCAATCCTATCTCGACTCGCGCGCGCGGCCGTCCCCAGAAGAAGGAAGGACGCTCGTCATGCATCTCCCCCCAAATGTTCGCCGCTACGGTCCGCGGGTCGCGGCCGGCGGTATCGCCGCCATCGGCCTCACGGCGCTCGCCGTGCTGCCCAGCGCAGCCGATCCGGACTTCAAGGCGCAGTTCTCCCGTCTCGACGCCAATGGCGACGGACAGGTTTCCGAGGAGGAATTTCTCAACAGCAACCGCCCCGGCGGCGACAAGAGCGCAAGCAACGTGGTTGTCGAGACTCGCTCCACCATGGTTTCCAGCGATGGCGGCAAGCCCGACGCGACGGTTTCGAACAGCGCCGAAGTCAGGCAGGAGGCCTTCGCCTTCTGGCTGCCCGAGGAATTGGGCGGCGCGAAGGACGCGCCGGCTGGCGACCAGCAGCACGAATACAGGTTCGTGGCTCGCAAGGAGGTCCGCGCCGGTGACGATGGCAAGCCGCCAGCCGGCGGTGGCGCGCCTGCCTATGCGTTCTCCGCGGATGACCTTCGCAGGCAGGAGTTCGCCTCGATCGACGCCAACAAGGACGGCAAGGTCAGCCTCGGCGAGTATGAGGCCCGCCAGACGGCCATGCTGACGCGCGGCTTCGAGATCCTGGACACGAACAGCGACAAGTCGCTGAGCCAGGATGAGTATGCCGGTATCGTCGCACCCCCCATGGTGCGGATGACCTGGCAGGGCGGGCCGGGCATGCCCGAGCCGCCGAAGATCGACATCCCCGGCGTCAGGCAGGCCTCGCCGGACGCGATCAAGGCCGCATTCGACCGTCTTGACGGCAATGATGACGGCCGGCTGTCGCTGCAGGAATACCTGCCGAAGAAATCCTGACCGGGGTGTTCCGGCCTTGGTCGCAGGCGCTCCGCCGGACGGCGGGGCGCCTGTCACGTTTGGATTCCGGTCAATTCTGGGCCATCCTGCCCCTGTAAGCGGGAGAGGGAGTTCCAGATGCGTGAGGCGCGGACACTGGCGAGCTGGATCATCGGGCTGTTCGTGGCAGTCGTCATGATCTGGGTGGCGGCGGATACGCTGGCTCCGCAGCCGCCCATTCGAAACCACCTGTTCGAAGTGTTCCGCGACAGTTCCGACATCGCCTTCTTCGAGCCCACGGGCCGGTTCGCCGTGGGCGTTCTCATGGTCCTGGCGGCGCTGCTCATCATTGTGCCCGCGACACGGCGGGCCGGGGCGATTCTCGCGGCGCTGGTTCTGGCGGGGGTCGCGGCGCTGGTGGTCCAGCTGATGATGCTGGGGATCAAGGTGCCGGTCGACCAGATCGGCGAGGCCGGGGCGGTGGCGACAGTGGAAACCGATCCGTCCGCACTGTTCTACCTGCTGGCCGGGCTGTTGGCGGCCACGCTGGCGCTGGTCTTCGTCCATCCCGGGAAAAGTGCAGGTTAGCCGCCGGCCTGCCGCGCCGGCGAGACCGCCGGACGCTCCGTCGGGTTGAAGATCCGTTAACCGCGGCCTTCCATGCTGGCTGTTCAAGCAGAACGGGGCCGCATGTCTGACGTTCCGTCCTCTCCAGATACGCCCGGCGGCGTCGTTGCGGCGACGCCCGATGGCTTCGTGCGCCGGTCCTTGCTGCGGCGCCTGATGGATGTGGTCGCCCTGCCGGCCTCGCGGGGGGATATCCAGGACCGCGCCATCGCGGGCGACCTCCTGCTCGAGATCCTGCTCGAATCGGATGTATCGGCGCGCGAACTGTGCGCCCGCCGTCTCCAGGAAATGTCACAGGCGCCGAAGCGGCTGCTGCGCTTCCTTGCGCTGGACGCGCCGCACGTGGCGCAACTCATCCTGGCCGACAACAAGGCGTTCGACGACGCCGACCTTTGCCACATCGTCGAACGCGGACATACGCCACACCGGATCGCGGTCGCCCAGCGACGCGACATTGGCCCGGCCGTCGCCTCCGCCATTGCGGAGAGCGGCGATCTGCCGGCCATGAAGGCGCTGCTGGAAAACCCGCAGTCGCGGCTGTCGGAGAGGGCCGTCGAGCTGATGGTGGCGGCCTCGCGGGATGCGCCCTTTCTGCCGCCCCTGCTGATGAATCGCGAGGAGATGCGGCCGGCGCATGCATTGGTGATGTTCTGGTGGTCCGGCCCCGAGGAGCGCCGCCAGATCCTGCTGCGGTTTTCGGCCGAGCGGACGCTGCTGATCGACATGTGCCGCGACATTTTCAGGCATTCCGGCGAGCCACTCGATCCCGTGGTGCGCAAGGCGTTGCAGGTGATCGAACGCCGCCAGCGCGACCGCGCCGCGATCGACCGCTCGCCGCATGACAGCCTCGAGGCGGCGGTCGACGCCGCCGCGATCGCGGGTCTTACGGCTGATGCGATGGCGGACATCGCGGCTCTGTCTGGCGTGAAGCCATCGACCGCCGAGAGGATCTTCCAGGACCCAGGCGGAGAGGGCATCGCCGTGCTCTGCAAGGCCACAGGTCTGAAGCGCCAATACCTGCGCGCGTTCTGGCAGGCGCTGCGGCGGCCAGAGGACAGCGCCGACTTCCGCCGCGTGGCAAGCGTCTACGAGATAATCGCCGTCGCCAAGGCGCAGACCGTGCTGCGCTACTGGAACTGGTCGCTGAGTGCGGCCTTCACGCCCGATGCGGTCGCGGGCGAGGAGGACGATGGAGTGGCCGGTTTTGTGCGCGACCTGGGCCGGATCGACGCGGCTGCTGCACGCACAGCATTCGTCCGCTAGGAGTCCTGGCCGAAATCGTCCTCCGGCGTCCGGTTTTGCTGGAATTTTCCGCCAGAGTCGTTCAACTGCCTTCCGCGGGCGACTGCTCGCGCCCAGGTTCCGGACGCCAGAAGGGAGGCCTTGATCGTGATCTATCTGCCGGGTCTCGTAACCGCCCTTACGGTTGTCTGGTTCGCCCTGTCGGGCCAGACGTCGCCGCAATTCCTCGTGCTGGCGGGCGTCTCCGTGCTTCTGTCGGCGTGGGTGGCGGCGCGTTTCGGGATCGTCGATCGCGACGGCTCGCCCTATCACCGCGCGCCGCAGCTGGTCTTGTACATGCTCTGGCTGCTGACCGAGATCGTGAAGGCGAACGTTTCGGTGATTGCGCGGGTGCTGGGCCCGAAGAGCCGCATCGATCCGGCGATGGTGAGGCTGCGCACGACGGCGAGGACAGACCTGGGGAAGGCGTTGTTCGCCAACTCCATCACGCTGACGCCCGGAACGGTGACCGTGGACGTGGTGGGCGACGAGTTGAAGGTCCATGCGCTGATGCGCGAGAAGGCAAGCGTCGCAAGCTTCAAGCCGATGGACCGCCGCGCCTCCCGCGCCGCAGAACCACGCAGGCGGGAGCGTTAGGCGATGTTGCTGGCAGCGGGCGTGGCGGGCCTCGTCGTGGCCATGACGCTCATGATCGTTCGCGCGATCATGGGGCCCTCGCAATATGATCGTATTCTCGCCGCCAACTCGTTCGGAACGAAGAC